>NZ_CP173677.1:395000-730481 GCF_045055315.1 Allobrachymonas wangyanguii | reverse complement strand
AACTGCGGCCAGGCCGCCTGCACGTAGGCGGCAAAGGCGCGACCGTGCTGCAGTTCTTCCTGCTCCCAGTGCGCGCCCAGCCATTGCGCCACCTCGGGCCAGCGGGCGTAGTGGCCAATCAGGTTACGCGTGTACAGGTCCGAACCGGATTCAATAAACGACGCGCTGGTCAACAGATAGAACAGCAGCTCATCATCGGCGATACGGGCATGGTCGATGCCGTTCCAGTCGATCTCTTCCACGCGCCAACGCATGCGGGCGGCGTGATCCTGCGCGGCGGCAGGCATGGGGGAGGCAAGGCTATCCATGATGGGATTCAAGGTACTGCAAGCTAAAGTCCCAGCATAGCGCAGCCGGCCTGCCGGGCAAGCGCCTATTCGGTGACAAATCATGACAGGCGACCAGCCCGGAGGCCGGCCCCCGTCTCAGGCCAGTTCCTGCATCTGCCCGTCCTGTGTCAGGAACGCCGCGCGCACCGGCGCGTCTGGATATAGCGCCTGCACCGCCTGCCGGTAGTCCTGCATCTGGCGGCGCAGCGCCGCCTGCTCCTGCGGCGCCAGCGAGGACTTGAAGTCCAGCACCCACCAACTGGCCGGTTCACCGGCCTGCGCACGCCGACGCACCAGGCGGTCGATACGCAGCACCTGCTGCTTCCAGGCAATGTCGATTTCATTCGCCTGCCAGTCGATCTGCAGCTCGTCCCAGGCCCAGGCCGCATCGCCTTGCAGAATGCCTTGCGCCTGCGCCACGACCTGGGCTGCCTGCGCCGCGTCCAGCTGGTAGCGCTGCTGCAAGGACTGGCGCTGCTGTTGAGCATCCGGCGGTTGCGCGCCCTGGCGATGCCATTCCAGCACCTTGTGCATGGCCTCGCCGAGTGTGGCCTGCAGCGCACGGCTGGCATCACGCGCCGCCAGATCGGCGGTAGTGAGCTGCACATGGCGCTGCAGCTCCGCTGCCAGTGGCGGCAGCTCCAGCACCTGCCCGGCCTGCACCGATGCGGCTTCGTGCGCCTCAGACTTGTGGCTGATGGCCGGCCAGTCGGCCGCTACCGACAGCTCGCCGGCATAGTCTGGCTGCAGCGCGATGGCATCAGCCTGGCGCTGCCATTGCTGCCACCAGCTGTGCTCCTGCACGCTGCGCGGCTCGGTGCTGGAAAACGCCAGCACCTGGCGCGCCCGCGTCATGGCCACGTACAGCGCGTTCGCTTCCTCGCGCTCCTCGGCCTGCTGTTCCTGCTGCACCAGTGGCAACACCGAGGGCGGCGGATTGGAAAAGCTCTGTAGAAACACCAGCTGCGCCGGATGCGTGTGGCTGCCGGGCCAGTCCACCAGCACATCCATCGCCTTGCTGCGGCCCTTGGCGGCATCGGTATCGAGCAGCAGCACCAGCCCCGCTTCCAGCCCCTTGGAACCGTGCACCGTGAGCAGGCGGATGCCCTGCCCGCCAGCCACCGGCGTACCGGTCGGATCACCGCCGCGCATGGCGCGCACCCAGCGGTAGGCGCTGACAAAGCGGCCGCCATCGAACGCCAGCATGTGGCCGGGCAAGGCCTGCAGCCGCTCCAGCACGCCAGCGCGCTGCGCCGGGCTGGTGCGGGCGGCATAGCGCGCCAGCAAGTCGCCATCGCGGAAGATGGCATCGAGCGCATCATGCGGCAACCGTTGCTGCAGCCACTGCTGCCAGCGCTGCAGCTGGCGCGCCAGCGGCTGCCAGGGAGATACGGCCGGGTCGGTATCGGCATGCGCCAGCAGCCAGTCCAGCCAGCTGATGGCCGCCGGTTCGGCCTGCTTCGCGGCCTGCAGCACGCCCAGACGGATCTCCACCAGCTGCGCATCGTCCAGACCGAAGATCGGCGACTTCAGCGCACGCGCCAGCGACAGGTCGTGGCGCGGCGAGACCAGCGCATCGACCAGCGCCACCACGTCCTGCACCTCGGGCGCTTCAGCCAGCAGCAGCTTGTCGGCCTTGAGTGCCGGCAGGCCGGCCTCGGCCAGCGCGTGCTGCATCGCCGCCACGCGCGCGTTCTTGCGCGCAATCACCAGGATTTCGCTGGCCGGCGTGCCGGCCTGCACGCAGCGCTGCAGCCATTGCGCCGCCTGGCGGCATTCGCGCGCCATCAGGGCCTCCTCTTCCTCGAGCTGCGGCGTGGCCAGGCTGTCGCGCCAGCCGCTGGCGGCATCGGTCTCGGCCTTTTCCGGTCGCGCGATCTGCGGCAGCGTCAGCACGCAGCCAGCCACCTCTGCCGCCGTGGTGTGGGTACGGAAATCCGCATAGCGCCCCTCGTCCTGCGCCGATTGCATCAACGCGTTGACGGCATCGATCACCGGCTGCGCGTTGCGCCGCGTATGGTCGCATTCGAGCACGGCACCGCCCAGCGCCTGCTGGACAAAACGGCGCGCCTCGCGGAACACTTCCGGATCGGCACGGCGGAAACGGTAGATGCTCTGCTTGGGATCGCCGACGATGAACACGCTGGGCGGGATCGCCGCACCGGCATAGCCAGACAGCCAGCCCTGCAGCGCATGCCACTGGATCGGGTTGGTATCCTGGAATTCGTCGATCAGCAAATGGCGTACCTGGGCATCAAGCCGCTCCTGGATCCAGCCACTCAGCAGCTCGTCACCCAGCAGCTGGCCGGCGCTGACCTCGATATCGGCCATATCGATCCAGCCATGCTCGCGCTTGACCTGGGCGTAGCACTCCAGCAGCAACAGCGTCAGCCGCACCATGCGCTGCTGGTAGAGCCAGGCGGCGTGCTGCGCCTGGGCGCGGCAGAGCAGTTGCAGCTCGGCTTCGGCGTCCTGGGCGGCATCGAATTTCTGCAGGTTCTTGGTCAGCCGATCCTCGTCCTTGACGAAGAAGGTCTTGCGCAAAATCTGCAGCCGCTGCTCCAGATCCGGCTGTTCAAAGGCTTCCACCACCTTGGCAGCCGCCTGCTGCGGTGTCTTGAGCTTTTCCGACCCCAGCGCGGCCGAGCGTGCATGCCAGCGCTGCGCCGCCGCCTCGCTGTCCAGCGATGCCGCCGGCGAAGCAAAGTCCTTCAGTTCCAGCACCAGCTGCTGAAACGGCAGCACCGATCGTTCCAGCACCCCGTGCTGGTGCGCCAGACGGAATTCAACACGCTTGGCCAGTGCGGCTTCCAGCGCCTTCAGCGTGTTGCTGCGGCCATGCAGGCCTACCAGCGCATCGAAATCGGCGCGCGCCGAATCATCGCGCAGCAGCGCCTGGAAAAACGGCCGCCAGACTTCGGCCACGGCGCGCGCATCATCCTGCAGCAGTTCGTACTGGCTGGGCAGGCCCTGCTGTTCCAGCACCTGCAGCGGTGCCGCGCGCAACAAGGCGGCAAACCAGCTGTGGAAGGTGCGGATCTGCGGGCTGCGACCGTGCTGCAGCAGCTTCAGGTACAGCCCCTGCAGCGCCGGCGCATGCTGCTTCGCCTGCTCCGGCGTCATGCCGCGCATCCGCAGCTCCGGCTCCAGTTGCTCCGGCGTCTTGCCGGCAAAATCGGCCAGCCATTCGTTCAGGCGCTGGCGCATTTCGGCAGCGGCCTTCTTGGTAAAGGTGATCGCCAGGATCTGCTGCGGCTCGGCTCCTTCCAGCAAGGCACGGAGGATGCGGCTGACCAGCATCCAGGTCTTGCCGGCACCGGCACAGGCCTCGACCACCACATGGCGTGCCGGGTGGCAGGCCACGGCGTAAAAAGCCTGGTCCGGCACGATCTCGCCGTTGACCCGATAGGCGTGGGCGCTGCTCATGCCTGCTCCTCCATCCAGAAATCGCGCCGGCACAGGCCGCGCATCGCACAGTAGTCACAACGTCCGCCCTGGCCCAGCGCCTGCAGCGGCTGGCCATCGGCAATGCGCTGCAGGTCGGACGCCAGGCTGCGCATCAGCAGCCGGCTCTGGCGCTGCACGCCGGGCAGCTCATGCATCTCGGTCTTGCCGTTCTCGCCCACGTTGACATAGGCCACGCGTACCGGATCGGGCGCCATCATGGCGGCATAAAACGACAGCTGCGCATCTTCATCGCCATCCTTGACGCGGTTGCGCGTCTTTTCCAGCCGCTCCGCCTTGTAGTCGAGCAGCATCCAGCGCGCCGGAGCGCCCGGCAACGCATCAGCAGCGGCAGGCAGGGCATCGATGCGATCGATACGGCCATGCAAGGACACCTGCGGCAGCCGCGCCGGATCGCAGGCAATGGCAGGCTCGCCCTCTTCCAGCTGATCGGCACCGAGCCCGGCAAACACTTCGGCCAGAGGCTTGTCGCGCCAGTGCTCGCCATGGGCATAACGCGCCTGTTCCTGCTTCTGGTAAGCCAGCAGCCATGTCAGATAACCATCGCGCAGCTTGGGCCAGACCGCCTGCCAGGGCACAAAATCGACAGCATCCAGCCCCTCCTGGCGCAGGGCTTCATCAGCAGCCTGATCCAGCCACTGGCGCAACTGCGCCTCGCCAACATCCTGGCCACCGGCCTGCTGCCAGTAATCATGGAACAGGTAGAGCAGCTGGTGCAGCCAGTTGCCGACATCGCGCTTGTCGAGCTCGGTGCGCAGCTCATTCGCCTCGCGCAGGCGCAACTGCTGCTGGCCAAAGAACTGGTAGGGACAGGCGCGCAGCGTGTCGTAGGCGCTGGCGGAAATCTGCGCCAGCGGCAGCCGGCTACCCGGCGCCTGTGGCATCCACACGGGATCGGGCGCAAGCGTTCGCGCCACACGCACATCGCCTGCCAGCTGCAGGCCGCGTTGCATCCCTTGCGCTTCGGCCAGGCCGGCTTCCAGCAGCAGCGGGCTCGGCAACAGTGTTTCGCCGGCACCATCGCTGTCACTGGTCAGCAGCGCCAGTTGCGGAAACTGCCAGGCGTGCAGCCAGGCCGCGCGCTGCGCCTGTTGGAGCTGCTGGCGCGACGGCAGACCGATCAGTTCACGCTGGCTGCTGGTCCAGTCACCGGGCGGTTCCGGCGCTGCCGGCAGCTGGGTGTCGTCGCACGCCGGGATCACCACCGCCGCAAACGCACGCGCCAGCAACTGGCTCAGTGGCAGGATCACCACCTGCTCTTCCAGCGGATACGGCGGCTTGAAACTGCCAGCCTCCAGCACATCCTGCACCCAGCGCACAAAATCCGGCTGATTCCAGTCCCGCGCATCCGCCGCCAGCGGCAGCGCGCCCGGCTGCAGATGCAGCGCCTGCAGCACCGCCTGGCCGGCAGCATCGGCATGCAGCCAGTCCCACTGGCCGCTCTGCTGCAAGGTCGTCTGCAGATCCGTCAGCCATTGCGCCAGGCTGCGTGGCTTCTGCAGCGCCTGGCGCCAATCCTCGACTTGTAAGGCGTATTCCCGGCCCACATGCTCCCACTGCAGCCAGGCCTGGCGATGCGGCCACTGCGCCTGCACGCGTTCACGCAGCCAGGCTTCCAGCGGCTGCAACCAGTGGCCAGATACGGCCGATCCCGGCACGGTCTGCGCCAGCTTCAGCCATTCAAGCACGGCATCGCTGTCCGCCTGCGGTGCGCAAGCGCGCAACAGGCTCATCAGCTGGCTCGCCGCACGCGTGGTGGAGAGCTTCCAGCCGGTCTCGTCACGCACCGTCAGGTGCTGTGCCTCCAGCTGGGCGCGGATACGGCGCGTCAAGGCGCGGTCGCTGTCCACCAGCGCCACCAGCCCGCTGCGCCGTTCCACGGCCTGCTGCACGCAGGCCGCGGCGCGCGCTGCCTGATCTTCCAGGTCGCGCGCCCGATGCCATTGCACCGGCTCCAGCACTATCGCCTGGCCGACCTCCTCCCAGAACGCGGGGATGTCGATCACACAGCCAGCCTCGGGCTGCTGCTCCAGCCAGCGCGCATAGAGGGCCTCGGACAGCGGATCCCGCTGATAGCCGCGCAGCAGCACCAGCGCATCGGGCGTTTCCTGTTCCAGCGTATCGAACAGGATGTCGGTGCCATAGGACGAACTGCCAACCCAGGCCAGCGCCACCTGCGCCACCACCTGCTCGTAACGCATTGGTGCCGCGCCCAGACTGTCCAGCAGCTGTGGCAGCAACGCCTGCATCCAGGCCAGCCGCTGCTGAGGCGGCTGCGCCTGTGCCAACGGTGCCAGTTGCTGCGCGGCCTCGCGCACGCGGCCCGCCAGCCAGCTCGCCTGCTGGCGCAAGCCGGCAGCCTGCAGCAGCTGGCCAGCCGTCAGCAGGTCCTGCGCGGCATCCTGGCTGTAGTCGGCGGCCGTCGGTACATGCGGCGCCAGCCGCGCCGCCCAGTTGAAGGTGGTCTCGAACCGTGGCAGCAAGCCGGCCTGCGGCAGCTGTGCCCAGTGCGCGCGCACCACGGGCAGCAGCTGCGCATAGGGCAGCAGTACCACCGTGCGTGCCGGATCGGCCCCGCGTTGCTGCAGATGTTGCTGCAACTGCATGCACAAGGCCAGCCATTTCTCCTGTGTGATTGTGCTCATTGCTCCTCCCTGCCCCTGATGCTAGCGGATCAATTTCCCATCCATGATGGGGTCGCCTGTTTCTGTCACAATAAGGCCATCATGGCAGCCCCGCAGCCCGGTTGGCTGCTGCATACCACCAAAGGAAACCACCATGGCCAGCGACCTGATCAAACACACTACCGACGCAACCTTCCAGGCAGATGTCCTGCAATCCACGGCGCCCGTGCTGCTGGACTTCTGGGCCGAATGGTGCGGTCCCTGCAAGGCGATCGCCCCGGTGCTGGACGAACTCGCCAAGGAATACGACGGCAAGCTGCAGATCGTCAAGATGAACGTCGATGACAACCGCAACGTGCCGGCCCAGTACGGCATCCGTGGCATTCCCACGCTGATGCTGTTCAAGGGCGGCCAGGCCGTCGCCACCAAGGTGGGTGCCCTGGCCAAGCCGCAGCTGGTCGCCTTCATCAACGAACAGCTGGGCTGATTACGCACGACTCCTGTCTTCCCGGGCCGGATGGTCAGCACATGCCCTCCGGCCCCGCATCCAGCGCAGCTTTTGTGTCTATAATCTGCGCACACCATGTGCATACCCGTCAGATACCGGCAATCGGTATCTCCGGCACAGCCAGCCTACCCTGCTGCCGCTGATTGTCAGTCCGGTATCCAGATCACCTCCCAGTTTTTCCCGGTATCCGCCCCTGTACCCGAGCGTACAGTCGCGCCACACCGCCCCCTTTCCTTTTTCCCTAGACGCAATACCATGCATCTGAACGAACTCAAGGCCCTGCACGTCTCCGAAGTGCTGAAGCAGGCCGAAGAACTCGAGATCGAAAACACCGGCCGCATGCGCAAGCAGGAGCTGATGTCTGCCATCATCAAGAAGCGCGCCCGCGCCGGCGAACAGGTGTTTGCCGACGGCGTGCTGGAAATCCTGCCCGACGGTTTCGGTTTCCTGCGCAATCCCGACAGCAACTACACCGCCAGCACCGACGACATCTACATCAGCCCGAGCCAGGTACGCCGCTTCAACCTGCACACCGGTGACATGGTCGAGGGCGAGGTGCGCACGCCCAAGGACGGCGAGCGCTACTTTGCGCTGAACAAGCTGGACAAGATCAACGGTCTGCCGCCCGAGGCGAACAAGCACAAGGTGATGTTCGAGAACCTCACGCCGCTGTTCCCCACGCAGCAGATGAAGCTCGAGCGCGACATCAAGAGCGAGGAGAACATCACCGGCCGCGTGATCGACATTATCGCCCCCATCGGTCGCGGCCAGCGTGCGCTGATCGTGGCGCCGCCCAAGAGCGGCAAGACCATGATGATGCAGAGCATCGCCCACTCCATCACGGCCAACCACCCGGACGTGCACCTGATGGTGCTGCTGGTGGACGAGCGCCCCGAGGAAGTGACCGAGATGCAGCGTTCGGTGCGCGGCGAGATCATCGCCTCCACCTTTGACGAGCCCGCCACGCGCCACGTGCACGTTGCCGAGATGGTGATCGAGCGCGCCAAGCGCCTGGTCGAACTCAAGAAGGACGTGGTCATCCTGCTCGACTCCATCACGCGCCTGGCTCGTGCCTACAACAACGTCGTGCCCTCGTCCGGCAAGGTGCTGTCCGGCGGTGTCGATGCCAACGCGCTGCAGCGCCCCAAGCGTTTCTTTGGTGCCGCACGCAAGATCGAGGAAGGCGGCTCGCTGACCATCATCGCCACCGCGCTGATCGATACCGGCAGCCGCATGGACGAGGTGATCTTCGAGGAGTTCAAGGGCACCGGCAACAGTGAAATCCACCTGGACCGCCGCCTGTACGAAAAGCGCATCTTCCCGGCGATCCAGCTCAACCGCAGCGGCACGCGCCGCGAGGAGCTGCTGCTGCCGCCCGAAATCCTGCAGAAGACCCGCATCCTGCGTCAGTTCATGTACAACATGGATGAGATCGAGGCGATGGAGCTGGTGCTCAAGAGCATGAAGCAGACCAAGAACAACCACGAGTTCTTCGACATGATGCGCAAGGGCGGCTAAGCCTTCCCTGCTGCTGCATGCAAAAAGCCCGCCGGATGACTCTGGCGGGCTTTGTCATTTCCGGGCCGGCACAGGGGCCGCCCGGCAAGACGCTTACAGCTGCTCGGCGCGCAGCTGCTCGGCACTCTTGGGCGAGAGCAGGCCCGGCGCCACGTCAAACACGGTCTTGGCACCGATATCGCCCTGCTGCTGCATGCGATGCACGGCACGCGCGTAGGCCACCAGCACACTGGAGGTGAACTCCGGATTGCTGCCCAGCTTCAGGCCGTACTCGATCACCTGGCTGTTCTCTTCCGAGGTGTTGCCACTGCGGATGACGAAACCGCCGTGCGGCATGGCGGCATGGTCGCGGCGCAGCTCCTCGGCGCTGATGAAGTTCACCGTGGTGTCGTATTCGTCAAAATAGTGCGGCATGGTGACGATGGCCTGGCGCACGGCATCGGCGTCGGCGCCTTCGGCCAGCACCACGTAGCAATCGCGGCGGTGCTTTTCACGCGTCGTCAGCTCGGGGCGCACGCCGCTGCGTACACGCTCCACCGCGTCTTCCACCGGCAGTGTGTACTGCACGCCACCGGCCACGCCCGGCACGCGACGGATCGCGTCGGAATGGCCCTGGCTCAGGCCCTTGCCCCAGAAGGTGTAGGTCGCGCCATCGGGCAGCAGCGCTTCGCCGATGATGCGGTTGATCGAGAACATGCCCGGATCCCAGCCGGCGGAGATCAGCGCGGTCTTGCCGTTGGCGCGCGCTGGAGCATCGACTGCGGCAAAGTATTCGGGAATGCGCGCGTGGGTATCGAAACTGTCCACGGTGTTGAACAGCGCCGCCAGCTGCGGGCCCTGCTCGGGCAGATCGCTCTTGGAGCCGCCGCACAGGATCAGCACGTCGATGTTGCCGGTGTGCTGCGGCAGCGTGTCCATGCCAAACACCGGCGTACCAGGCACCAGCGGCTGCAACTGATCCGGCGGGCGGCGCGTGTAGATACCCACGAGCTGCATGTCGGGGTTCTTGCGGATGGCGGCTTCGACGCCGCGGCCCAGGTTGCCGTGACCGGCAATACCAATGCGGATGGGTTGGCCCATGCTGTTGTTCCTTTGCAGAGATAAAGACAGTTGCCGGCCCGGAGTGGCCGCAACTGTTGCATTTTCCCAGAAACCGGCCCGGAGCAGACCGACAGGATCGCAGAAACCTTTGCACCACGGCAATGAAAATGCGATAATGCCAGATTAAAGTCGCGGAAAGTACGCTGGAATAGGCCGGCACGGCTCCCGCAACGACCCTCAAGGAATACCCATGAAAGAAGGCATCCACCCCAATTACCGTGAAGTCTGCTTCGTTGACCTGTCCAACGGCTACCAGATCATCACCCGTTCCTGCGTGAACACCAAGGAAACCATCAAGCTGGAAGACGGCCGCGAACTGCCGCTGTTCAAGCTGGATACCTCCAGCGAATCCCACCCCTTCTACACCGGCACACAAAAGTCGGTGGACAACATGGGTGGCCGCGTGGAGCGCTTCCGCAACCGCTACGCCAAGCGTTAATTGGCACTGGCCAGGCACGGCATCCCGTGCCGGTCCGCAAAGGCAGCCTCCGGGCTGCCTTTTTTCGTACAATCGGCGACTATTTCCGCTACCCGTCCCGGTCCGTGGCAGCACTTTTGCCGCCGACAGCGTGTACCATGCCGTCGATGACCTTCCTCTCTGCGAGCACCCCACCGTGAACCAACCCAGCCCTGCCATCGTCGCCCAGGAAGGCGTGCGCCGCCTGCCGCGCTGGGGCCTGCTGCTGTTCTGTGCGGTCTACGTGCTGTTCGGCTTCCTCTGGCGCGACCCCTGGCGCCGCGCCGATATCTCCAGCTTTGGCGTCATGCTGGAGTTGGCGCAGAACCCGGCCAGCTTCCTGTCGCCCACGCTGCTGGGCCAGGCTGTCGATGCCAACGCGCTGCTGCACTACTGGCTGGGCGCAGCCGCCATCCACTGGCTGCCGCTGGAGCCCTTCGCTGCCGTGCGCGTGCTGTTCGTGCTGATGCTGTGGCTGACGCTCACTGCCACCTGGTACGGCATCTATTACCTGGCTCGCGGCCCGAGCGCGCAGCCGGTCAGCTTTGCCTTTGGCGGCGAAGCCCATCCCACCGATTACGCCCGCACCCTGGCCGATGGCGGCCTGCTGGCACTGACAGCCTGCCTGGGCCTGGCCCAGCCCAGCCACGAAGTCGCCGCGCCACTGACGCAGCTCTGCTGCGCCGCGCTGATGCTGTACGCCTTTGCCGCACTGCCCTACCGCACTGTGCTGCCGGCGCTGTTCGGCACGCTGGGCACACTGGGCCTGACGCTCTCCGGCGCGCCCGCCATGGCCGTGCTGTTCGCCCTGGCTGGCGCCCTGATCTACGCCGGCAGCAAGCGCGAATGGAATGCCCTGATCCTGGCCGATGGCTACGAGGCCGATCCGGCCGCGCTGCAGCCGCACGAACGCCGCCGCTGGCTCTGGGTGGCCGGCCTGGCCGCGCTGACCCTGCTCAGCGCGCTGCTCGCCAGCCAGCTGGAGCTCTGGCGCTGGCGCCTGCAGCCGCTCCCCTCGCGCTGGGTCGAATGGCGCGACCTGATCAAGCTGCACATCTGGTTCACCTGGCCAGTCTGGCCAATGGCGATCTGGACCATCTGGCGCTGGCGCAACCACTGGCGCCGTGGACGTGGCGCGTTTTCGCTGACACTGCCGCTGGCTGCCGGCCTGATCTGCAGCATAGCCGGCTGGATCGGCGACAGCCCGAAAGACAGCCTGCTGCTCGGCCTACCGGCCTATGCTGCACTGGCCGCCTTCGCCCTGCCCACGTTCAAGCGCAGCGCCCAGGCCTTTATCGACTGGTTCTCGCTGATCGTGTTCACCGCGGCGGCCACCGCCATGTGGCTGGTCTGGATCGCGCTGCAGGCCGGCTGGCAACTGCGCATCGTGGAGCGGGTGCTGGCCGCCGTGCCGGGCTATGCGCCGGTGTTTGAATGGGGCCTGTTCCTGTCGGCGCTGGCAGTCACGCTGGGCTGGCTGTACCTGGTGCGCTGGCGCACCCGGCGCCTGCGCCCGGCACTCTGGAAGAGCATGATCCTGCCGGCAGGCGGCGTCACGCTGTGCTGGGTGCTGATGATGACGATCTGGCTGCCGGCCATCAACCACGCACGCAGCTATACCGTGGTGGCCCAGGAAATCACGCAGACCATGCAGGCGGCCGACCCGGACGTGCGCTGCCTCGACATCATCGGACTGGACGAAGCCCAGGCCAGCGCCCTGCTCTACCACACGCCCTTCGAAGTCCACCGCGCCGGCACCAGCCTGCAATGCAACTGGCTGGTCACCGACGAAAGCCAGGTGATGCTGCTGCCGCATCTGCACGACATGCAGCAGTGGACCGAAGCCGCCGTGGTCTACCGCCCGGGCCGCAGCGAAGCGATCCACCTCTACCGGCGCCTGCCCTGACGCCATCTGCCTGCAACGTGAAACTGTTCGACCTGCGTGCCATTGGCAGCCATGCTGCCACCATCTGGATCGGACAGCTGGCCGTGATGGCCTTTGCCGTCACCGATACCCTGGTCGCCGGCCAGTATGACCCGCAGGCGCTGGCCACGCTCTCCATCGCCACGGCGATTTATGTCAGCATCAGCATTGGCCTGCAAGGCTATGTACAGGGCCTGCTGCCGATCTGGGGCCGCTTGCATGGCCAGGGTGCTGTGCCGGAACTGGGCCGTAGCGTTCGCCAGGCGCTGTATGCGTTGGCGATCTGCTCGGTCATCGGCGTGACGCTGCTGCTGCTCAGCCCGGCGCTGCTGCAGCTGACCCAGGTTCCGCAGCACCTGCACCAGCCCGTCAGCCATTACCTGGCCATCCAGGCCATCACGCTGCCCATGAGCATGCTGGTGCGCGCCTTCAACACCTTCAGCCAGAGCATTGGCCAGCCACGCTGGGTGGCTCGGCTGCAGGGCGGTGCGCTGCTCTGCAAGATCCCGCTCACGGTCTGGTTCGCCTTTGGCGGCTGGGGTGTACCGGAACTGGGTCTGGCCGGCTGCGCCTGGGCCACCTGTGTCACGCATGTCGGGCTGCTGCTGGTCATCGGCTGGCTGTTGCGACGCCACCCGCTGTACCGGCCCTACCAGCTGCTGCAGCGTCCGCCGCGCCCGGACTGGACCGTGCAGCGCCAGTTCCTCGCCCTTGGCCTGCCCAGCAGCCTGGCGATCTGGGTCGAAGTGACCTCCTTCACCACCATGTCGCTGCTGATCGCACCGATGGGCGAAACCGCTTCGGCGGCGCAGCAGATTGCCAGCACCACCGCCGCCCTGCTCTACATGTGGCCGCTGTCACTGGCGATTGCCGGCAGCGCCCGCGTCAGCTTCTGGCAGGGTCGCCAGGACCTGCCCTCGGCACTGCTGGCACAACGCAGCACGCTGCTGCTGACCCTGCTCAGCGCCGGCCTGTCTGCCGCGCTGCTGGCACTGCTGCGCGAGCCCATGGCCAGCCTCTACGTGCAGGATGCTGCCGTGGTGCAGCTGGCGGCCTCGCTGCTGCTGCTGGTCGCCGGCTACCATCTGGCCGATGCCTTCCAGGTCTGCGGCCTGTTCCTGCTGCGCTGCTACCACGTGGTACGGCTGCCTACGCTGATCTACAGCGTGATGCTCTGGGGACTGGGTCTGGGCGGTGGCTACTGGCTGGCCTGGTTCGGTCCGGCAGCCTGGCGCGGGCCACATGCCTTCTGGGCCATGGTGTCGGTGGCGATGGCCCTGGTGGCCGGCCTGTTCCTGCTGCTGTTGCGGCAGGCTTCGCGCCGCGCCCTGGAGCAGTCGGCCTGATCGCAGAGCGGATCAGTGCCGCGGCGACAGTTCAGGTCGCGCTGGCAGCGCCTCGTGCTGTTGGTACAGGCGGTACTCCGGGAAATCCAGCGCAAACCGGGCGCCATCGTCCGGCTTGCTTTCCACATGCAGGCGTGCGCCATGGCGCTGCGCCACATGCTTGACAATCGCCAGGCCCAGGCCGGTACCACCGGTTTCACGCGAACGGCTGCGGTCCACGCGGTAGAAACGCTCGGTAATGCGCGGCAGGTGTTCTGCCGGAATACCCGGACCGTGGTCCTTCACGTACAGCTGCACACCGCCTTCAGCGGTGCGGCTCAGGCCGGCAATAATCTCGCTGCCCTGCGGCGTATAGCGCACCGCATTGCTCAGCAGATTGCCGATCGCGCTCTGCAGTTCGCTGACACTGCCAAACACCTCTTCCGGCACGCCCGATTCGATCTCGCAGCGGATGCGATGCGGCAATTCGCCCTTTTCGGTTGCCAGCACCTCGGTCAGCACACGCGCATCGTTGACGCCGATCTCGAGCAGTTCGGCCAGGTGGGCGCGCTCGCTCTGGTCGGGCGGCGGGCTGCCTTCCAGCCGGGACAGGGTCAGCAGATCCTGCACCAGATGCTGCATGCGACGCGCCTGCAGCGCCATCAGTTCCAGGTAACGCTGGCTTTCTTCCTGCGTCAGCGGCACGCTCTGCATGGTCTCGACGAAGCCGGACAGCACGGTCAGCGGTGTACGCACCTCGTGCGAGACGTTGGCCACAAAATCGCGGCGCATGCGTTCGGCCTGCTCTACCGCCGTCACGTCACGCACCAGCAGCATGCGTCGACCCTGGCCAAACGGAAAGGCCTGCACCGACAGGCGCACCGGACGCTCCAGCGAATGGCGGCGGCCGTTCATGGTGACGCCTGCCGACTGCACATCCTGTGCCGCCCAGTAGCGGCTGAAAGCCGGATCGCGCACCAGGTTGCCCAGATGCTGGCCATGGTCGCGCGGACTTTCCAGCCCGAAGAACTCACCGCCGGCCGGGTTGAACCACTCAATATGCCCCAGTTCATCGACCAGGATGATGCCGTTGGGGGATGCGCGCAGCGCATCCAGGAACACCAGCATCTGGCGCTCGGAATCCTCGACCAGACGGCGCTGCTTGCGCATGCTGCGGTAGGCCGCCACCTCCATCTCCTGCCAGATGCCGCGCAGATCCGGCTCGGGACTGGGCATTTGGTGGCGCAGCCAATTCAGCAGACGCTGGCCCTGCCAGGCGTCCAGCAGCAACAGCAGGACATCCAGCAGCAGTACCACCGTCAGCACCCACAGTGCAGACTCCAATTGCTGCCTGTCCTGCAAATACCAGGACAGGCCCAGGCCACCGAGGTGCAACAGCACGATCCAGACAATGCGTATGCTCATTCGCGATTCCTGTCAGTCCATCAAAAAACTGGCCAGGGCCGCCTAGACCCTGGCCAGTCACTTGTCATCCCGTGGCAGACAAAAATATCCACCAATGATGACAATTATCACACTAACAGGCGCATTAACGCGATGCAGCCGGCTCGTTCAATGCAGTAATGCGGTAACCCGCACCGCGCACTGTCTCGATCATGGTCGAGGCCGGCCCCATGGACTCGCGCAGGCGCTTGACATGCACGTCCACGGTACGCTCCTCGATGAACACGTGGTCGCCCCAGACCCGATCCAGCAGATGAGCGCGGCTATGTACGCGTTCGGCATTGCGCATCATGTAGTGCAGCAGCTTGAACTCGGTCGGGCCCAGCTTGATCGGCTGGTCGCCGTAGTGCACGCGGTAGGTTCCGGTATCCAGCGACAGCTGGCCCAGTTCCAGCACCGTGGTTTCCGGTTCCGGCGCACGGCGGCGCAGCACCGCACGGATGCGTGCCAGCAGTTCCTTGGTCGAGAACGGCTTGGTGATGTAGTCGTCGGCACCTACATCCAGGCCGGCCACGCGGTCATTTTCGTCACCGCGTGCCGTCAGGATGATGATGGGCACGGTCTTGGTCCGCGGATCGGCGCGCCAGCGCTTGGCCAGCAGCAGTCCGCTTTCACCCGGCAGCATCCAGTCCAGCAGGATCAGATCAGGCAGGGTTTCGTCCAGCTCGCGCTGCGCGCTCTTGCCGTCCGTTGCCCACGTGATCTGATAGCCGTTATGGCGCAGGTTGACTGCGATCAGTTCGGCAATGGACGCTTCGTCTTCGACTACCAGGATTTTTGGCTGCAATCTCATCTTTCAGTCGTCCGTCGCTCTGCTCACACCAGCTTGTCTTCGATGTCTTCCACCGAGCTGTGGCGAACGTCCAGACCCTGCACGATGTAGATCACGCTCTCGGCGATGTTCTTGGAATGGTCACCGATACGCTCCAGCGCCTTGGCCACCGTCATCAGCTCGAGGCTGACGCCAATCGTGCGCGGATCTTCCATCATGTAGGTCACCAGCTTGCGCAGATAGCCTTCGTATTCGACGTCGATCAGCGTGTCGGCCTTCAGGATCTCGACCGCGATACGCGTATCCAGACGCGCGAAGGCATCCAGCGAACGGCGCAGCAGGTCCGATGCCATCTGGGCCGCAATGCGCAGCTCGGAGGTCGGCAGCACACGGTGGGCGTTGCCGTGCGACAGCACCTTCTGCACGTTGCGGGCAATGCGGTTGGCCTCGTCGCCAGCGCGCTCCAGGTTGGCCGTGATGCGCGCAATCGCGATCAGCAGGCGCAGGTCACGCGCCGTCGGCTGACGGCGGCTGATGATGGAAGTCATCTCGTGGTCGATCACGACTTCCATCTCGTTGACGCGGGGCTCGTTCTGTTCGACGACGCGTGCGGCCTCCAGGTTGTGCTCCAGCAGCGCCTCGACGGCCTGGGCCATCTGCTGCTCGACCAGGCCACCCATCTCCATGACCTGGCTGGTCACCATGTTGAGTTCGGCATCGAACTGGCTGGACAAATGTTTTTCCGACATGCGAGTCTCCTCTCCCTGCTAATCAGATCAGCCGAAACGGCCGGTAATGTAATCTTCGGTTTCCTGGCGCTTCGGCTTGAAGAACATTTCCTTCGTGTCGCCGAATTCGATCAGGTCACCCAGGTACATATAAGCCGTGTTGTCAGAGCAACGCGCTGCCTGCTGCATGTTGTGCGTCACGATCACCACGGTGTAATCGCCCTTCAGTTCGGCGATCAGCTCCTCGATCTTGGAGGTGGAGATCGGATCCAGTGCCGAGCAGGGCTCGTCCAGCAGCAGCACTTCGGGCTTGACCGCGATACCGCGGGCAATGCACAGGCGCTGTTGCTGGCCGCCGGACAGGCTGGAGCCGTTCTGCTGCAGCTTGTCCTTGACTTCGGTCCACAGGGCCGCCTTGTTCAGGGCCCACTCGACGCGCTCGTCCATTTCGGACTTGCTCAGGTTCTCGAACAGCTTCACGCCGAACGCGATGTTGTCGTAGATGGACATGGGGAACGGCGTCGGCTTCTGGAACACCATGCCGATCTTGGCGCGCAGCAGCGCCACGTCCTTGCTCTTGTCCAGCAGGTTGGTGCCGTTGAACAGGATCTCGCCTTCGGCGCGCTGCTCGGGATACAGCTCGAACATGCGGTTGAAGATGCGCAGCAGCGTGGACTTGCCGCAGCCAGACGGGCCGATGAAGGCCGTGACCTGCTTCTCGGGGATGTCCAGGTTGATGTTCTTCAGGGCGTGGAACTTGCCGTAGTAGAAGTTCAGGTTACGGCAGGAAATCTTGGCCGGGGGGGGAGTAATGATATCGCTCACGATGGAACCTTTTCAGAATGATCAGGACTTGCGCGTCAGCAGGCGCGCCAGGATGTTGATGGCCAGAACGGTGACCGTGATGACGAACACGCCTACCCAAGCCAGCTCTTGCCAGTTGCCATAGGGGCTCATCGCGAAGTTGTAGATCATGACCGGCAGGCTCGCCATCGGGCTCGACATGTCGGTGCTCCAGAACTGGTTGCTCAGCGAAGTGAACAGCAGCGGAGCGGTCTCGCCGGCAATACGGGCCACAGCCAGCAGCACGCCAGTCACCACGCCTGCCATGGCAGACTTCAGGGTGATGTCCTTCACCACGCGCCACTTGGGCGTACCCAGGGCGTAGGCGGCTTCACGCATGGAAGCCGGGATCAGGTTCAGCATGTTCTCGGTAGTACGGATCACGACCGGAATCACGATCAGCGCCAGAGCCACGGCACCAGCCCAGCCGGAGAAGGTCTTCATCGGCGCTACCAGCATGGCAGCCACGAAGATACCGATCACGATGGACGGAGCAGACAGCAGCACGTCGTTGACGAAGCGCGTGGTCTTGGCCAGCCAACTGTTCTTGTCGTACTCGGCCAGGTAGATACCGGCCATGATGCCGATCGGCGTACCGATCAGGGTGGCCACAGCCACCATCATCAGCGAGCCGACAATGGCGTTGCCGATACCACCGACTTCGTTCGGAGCCGGCATGCTTTCGGTAAAGACGTGCACGCCCAGGCCCTGGATACCCAGCATGAAGGTATCCCACAGGATCCAGAACAGCCAGACGATGCCGGAGCACATGGCCAGGAAGGACATGGTCAGCGCAATCGTGTTGACCAGCTTGCGCTTGTTGAACTTGGCCAGGCGGTAGTCGCCTTGCGGTGCGGTTGCAGTGGTACTCATGACTTGGCTCCTTCGCCCTTCTGGAGTTTCATCAGCAGCAGCTTGGACAGGCTCAGCACGATGAAGGAGATGATGAACAGCACCAGACCCAGATAGATCAGGGAAGCACGGTGCAGGCCTTCGCCAGCTTCGGCGAATTCGTTGGCCAGCGTGGCGGTAATGCTGGTAGCCGGCTCGAACAGGCTGAGCGAGGCAAACTGGCTCATGTTGCCGATGACGAAGGTCACGGCCATGGTCTCGCCCAGGGCGCGACCCAGACCCAGCATGATGCCGCCGATCACGCCAGCCTTGGTGTAGGGCAGCACGACCTTGTAGACGACTTCCCAGGTGGTGGAACCGAGGCCATAGGCCGATTCCTTCAGCAGCGTCGGTGTGACCTCGAACACGTCACGCATCACGGAAGCGATGTAGGGAATGATCATGATCGCCAGGATGATGCCGGCGGAGAAGATACCCATGCCCACGGGCGGGCCGGAGAACAGCATGCCCAGGCCCGGCACTTCGCCAAAAGCGGCCTGCAGCGGCGCCTGTACATAGGTCGCCAGGATCGGGCCGAATACCATCAGGCCCCACATGCCATACACGATGGAGGGGATGGCAGCCAGCAGTTCAATGGCGGTACCGATCGGGCGCTTGAGCCAGGCCGGCGACATTTCCGTCAGGAACAGCGCAATGCCGAAACTGACCGGCACGGCGATCAGCAGCGCGATGATGGAAGTGGCCAGGGTACCGAAAATCATGGCCCAGCCACCGAAATTCTGGTTGACCGGATCCCAGGCACTGGTCCACAGGAAGGCGGCGCCGAACTGCTTGATGGCAGGCCAGGCACCGATGATGAGGGACACGATAATGCCCACCAGCAAGCCCAGCGTGATGTACACGGCCAGCTTGGCGCCACCACCGAACAGCATGTCGGCAAGGGCACCGACGCGACGCGGCTCGGGCGGAGGGGATTGCAGCTTCTTCTGTTGCTGCTTCGTACGCTCTTCGGTCATGGTCTGTGCGGTTGAAGCTAAGGAAGACATGGTATCTATCCTAAAAAGGGACTTAGAACCAATGCCGTGCCACCCAGTTCAAGAACTTGAACAGAGTGCACACGGCACTGGCAGGATCAACAGGGATTACTTGTAGGCAATCGCGTTGCCGGAAGCATCCTTGATGTTGGCCCAGGATTCACGCACGATGGCCTTCACGTCGTCGGGCATCGGCACGTAGGTCAGATCGTTGGACATGGCGTCACCGTTGCTGTAGGCCCAGTCAAAGAACTTCAGCGTGCCAGCAGCCGCATCCGGCTTGTCCTGCGTGGTGTGCATCATGATGAAGGTAGCAGCAGTGATCGGCCAGGCCTGGTCGGCAGCCTGGTTGGTCAGGATCTGGTAGAAGGAGCTCTTCCAGTCAGCAGAACCGGCAGCAGCCTTGAAGCTCACGTCGTCCGGAGCCACCACGTTGCCAGCGGCGTTCTTCATCTTGGTGTAGGTCATGTTGTTCTGCTTCACATAGGCGTACTCGACGTAGCCGATGGAGTTGGGCAGACGGCTCACGAAAGCGGCCACGCCTTCGTTACCCTTGCCACCGGTACCGGTGGGCCAGTTCACGGCCTTGCCTTCGCCAACCTTGTCTTTCCACTCGGTGTTGACCTTGCTCAGGTAGTTGGTGAAGTTGAAGCTGGTGCCGGAACCGTCAGCGCGGCGCACCACGGCGATCTTGGCGTCGGGCAGCTTGACATCCGGGTTGGCAGCCACGATGGCCGGGTCGTTCCACTTCTCGATCTTGCCCAGGTAGATATCACCCAGCAGCTGGCCGTCCAGAGTCAGGGCACCCGGCTCGACACCTTCGATGTTCACGACCGGCACCACGCCACCGATCACGGTGGGGAACTGCACCAGGCCCTTGGCCTTCAGGTCTTCATCCTTCAGCGGCTCGTCGGAAGCACCGAAGTCCACGGTCTTGGCTTCGATCTGCTTCATGCCGGCGCCGGAACCCACGGACTGGTAGTTCACCTTCACGCCGGTAGCGTTGGCGTATTCAGCAGCCCACTTGGCGTACAGGGGAGCCGGGAAGGAAGCGCCAGCGCCGGTGATGTTGCCAACACCGCTAGTGGTACCCGGAGCAGCTGCCGTGGCAGATGCGGTCGGCTGGGCAGCAGAAGCGCCCTGCTGGCTGGTTTCGGTCTTCTGGCCACAGCCAACCAGACCATAGGCAACAGCAGCAGCTGCTGCGCTGAACAGGGCAATACGACGGGTTTGTTGCATGAGAGCACTCCTGGGTAGGAAATAAGGATGGTTTGTCTGTCTGATGTGGATCAAGGAAAACCCGCATCACGCTACGAACTGTAAAAACAGTTCATGACACAAATATGACAATTCGGTGATGTTTCGTCATATAGCGGCATCGATGTCGCATCTGCACCAAAAATCGGCACCCATGATGCAAAACACCCCGGAACTGGTGACAGCTCCGGGGTGCGATGGCGTCAGCAACACCACGGTACAACCGCAGTGTCAGCTGTCATCAACGGTAGGAAACGGCCTTGCCGGAACCATCCTTGATGTTGGCCCAGGAAGCGCGGATGTGGTTCTTCACGTCAGCGGGCATGGCCACGTAGTCCAGGTTGCTGGCGCCAGCGTCACCGGTGCGGTAGGCCCAGTCGAAGAACTTCAGGGCAGCAGCGCCGTTGGCCGGCTTGTCCTGCTTGGCGTGCATCACGATGTAGGTCGCAGCCGTGATCGGCCATGCGTTGCGGCCAGCCTGGTTGGTCAGGATCTGGTAGAAGGAAGACTTCCAGTTGGCGGAAGCGGTAGCGGCCTTGAAGCTGTCTTCGTCAGGAGCAACCACCACACCAGCGGCGTTCTTCATCTTGGCGTAGGTCATCTTGTTCTGCTTCACGTAGGCGTACTCGACGTAGCCGATGGAGTTCGGCAGGCGACCCACGTAAGCGGCCACGCCTTCGTTACCCTTGCCACCCACACCGGTCGGCCAGTTCACGGACTTGCCCTCGCCAACCTTGGACTTCCACTCGGCGTTGACCTTGCTCAGGTAGTTGGTGAAGTTGAAGCTGGTACCGGAGCTGTCAGCACGACGTACCACGGCGATCTTGTTGGCCGGCAGGTTCAGGCTCGGGTTCAGGGCCTTGATGGCGGGGTCGTTCCACATGGTGATCTTGCCCAGGTAGATATCGCCCAGCACCTTGCCGTCCAGCACCATGGCGCCCGGAGCAATGCCGCGCACGTTCAGCACCGGCACCACGCCACCGACCACGGTCGGGAACTGCACCAGGCCCTTGGCACGCAGGTCAGCGTCCTTCAGGGGTTCGTCGGTCGCGCCGAAGTCCACGGTCTTGGCTTCGATCTGCTTCATGCCGGCGCCGGAGCCCACGGACTGGTAGTTGATCTTGTTGCCAGTAGCCTTGGCGTAGTCGGAAGCCCACTTGGAGTACAGCGGAGCCGGGAAGGAAGCGCCAGCGCCAGTGATGTCCTGGGCCTGGGCAACGGAGGCGAAGCCGAGCGTCAGGGACACGGCCAGCAGGGAAACTTTGGGAGCGAATCGCATGGAGAAATCCTTGAAATCGAAAATAGTGAAAACAGCCGGTACGTCACATACCAACCTCCACCGCGCCACTCTAAAAACCCAGTATGACGGCTTCGTGACGTTTTGGATTTTCCCCACACCTGTCACAGGAACGTCATCTGCGCCGCGTCTGGCGGACTATGATGTCAGGACACATATCTTTCACAAATCGAACAAGAACTGACTGCAGCATGCGTAATGGCACCCGTCTGGCAGCCCTTGACCTGGGTTCCAACAGCTTCCGCCTGGAAATCGGAAAATTTGAAAACGGCCAGATTACCCGCGTCGAATACCACAAGGAATTCGTGCGCCAGGGTGGCGGCCTGGACGAGAACAACATGCTGTCGCTGGAAGCGATGGAGCGCGGCTGGAGCTGTCTGGAGCGCTTCAACGAGCGCCTGACCCGCTTCCGCAAGGACCATATCCGCGCGGTGGCCACGCAGACGCTGCGCCAGGCGGAAAACCGCGATGTCTTCCTGACGCGCGCCTGCCAGATCCTCGGCTTTCCGATCGATGTCATCTCTGGCCGCGAAGAAGCGCGCCTGATCTATCAGGGCGTGGCCAACCTGCTGCCGCGCTCCAGCGCCCGCCGGCTGGTGGTCGATATCGGTGGCCGCTCCACCGAACTGATCCTGGGCAAGAACCTGGATGCCAACCAGCTGCAGTCCTTCCAGCTCGGCAGCGTGACCTGGTCGATGAAGTTCTTCCCTGACGGCAAGCTCGGCAACAGCGCCTTCAAGCAGGCCCAGATCGCCGCCATGGCCGAACTGGACGAGGCCAGCCAGCTCTACCAGCCCGGCAAGTGGGATGTCGCCTATGGCTCCTCGGGCACCATCGGTGCCATCGCCGAGATCCTGACGGCAGCCGGCCAGACCCCGGGCATCATCACGCGCCAGGGCCTGGAATGGCTCAAGAGCCGGCTGGTACGCGCCAAGTACGTGGACAACCTGCAGATCGAGACGCTGAAGGAAGAACGCAAGCCGGTGCTGGCTGGCGGCCTGGCGGTACTGATCGCGATTTTCGACGTGCTGCAGATTTCCGAAATGCAGCACGCCCTGGGCGCCCTGCGCCAGGGCGTCATGTACGACCTGCTGGACCGCGAGCAACCCACCACCGACCTGCGCAACACCACGGTCAACAACCTGATGCAGAAGTTTGCGGTCGACAACGCCCAGGCCACGCGCGTGGAGCGCACTGCCCTGCAGCTGTTCCGCCAGTATCCGGCGATCGAAGGCATGGCCAAGGTGCGCGAGCGCGCCGAGCGCAAGCTGCGCTGGGCAGCACGCCTGCACGAGATCGGTGCCCATATCTCGCACAGCAGCTACCACCGCCATGGTGCCTACATCATGGACAATGCCGAGGCGCCGGGCTTCGCCCTGCCCGAGCTGCACAACCTGAGCCAGCTGGTATTGGGCCAGCGCGGCAAGCTGCACAAGCTCGATGCCGATTTCCGTGAGGTGCCGTTCTGTTCACAGCTGCTGGCGCTGCGGCTGGCCGTGATCCTGTGCCACGCGCGCCGCAACCCGCAAATGGAAGGCCTGCAACTGCAGCGCCGCCTGCTGCCGACACTGAGTTTCACGCTCAGCGTCACGCGCGACTGGGCGCAGGCCCATCCGCAATCGCTGTATCTGCTGCAGCAGGAAGTCGAGGCCTGGAACCGGATCAATCCGAACTTCAAGCTGCAGATCCGCTAAGCGCGGCGCTTACAGCATGCGCGGGTTCTGCACCGCCTTGAGCACCACCTGCTCCTGGTCTTCGCGCACGCGCTTCTGCAGCCACCAGACTGCGCCCTTCTTGACCGAGCAGCTCATCTGCATGCCCAGCAGGCGCTGCGCCACATCGCCCAGGATCGGCTGGTGTCCGACTACCAGTACGGTGCCACCGGCATCGGGCCAGCCAGCGGCCTGCAACAGGTCATCGGCGTTACGGTCGGGTGCCAGCTCGGGCACGATGGTGTAGTTGCGCTTGGTCAGGCGCAGCACGGTCTGGCGCGTACGCAGTGCCGGGCTGACCAGGATGCGCGTATCGGTCGGCATGTGACGTGCCAGCCAGGCCGCCATTTCAGCCGCCTGGTGCTCCCCTTCCTGGGTCAGCGACCGTTTCAGGTCATCAATGGTGCCGTCGGCATCGACTGCCTGCGCATGGCGCCACAAAATCAGTTCCATGAGTTCTCCTTGCATGATGGCCGCATCAGGCACCGCAACCATGGTGCTCTGCCGCCTTTGTTGTTGCTTTCTTTCATCATACTCCCCCGCCTGAAAGGACACATGGCAGCCCCCCGCAACAAAACGTGCCTGTACGGCAAAAGCCGCAGCAGGCACGAAGCGGAGGGGCAGCCCGGTGTGCTGCCCGCAGCAGGAATTACAGGCCGAACTGGCGACGGTAGCGGGCCGGCAGTTCCGGCACGCGCACCATCATGGGCAAGTCAGCGGTATTGAAGTCCGGATCCCACGCCGGTGCACCCAGCACCTTGGCTCCCATGCGCAGATAGCCCTTGATCAGCGCCGGCGGATCCACCTGCACGTCACACTGCAGCTCGTCCACCGGCAGCGCCAGGCGTGGCGTGACGCGGTATTCGATCGGGGCCAGGTGCTTTTCACGCACCTGCTGCCAGATGCTGGCGGCGGCATGGCCGGAAGGGAGGCCCTGATGCTGCATCGGGATGCTGGCACAACCAACCATGGTATCGAGCTGGTTGCGCGACATGAACTCGGCCAGCGCGCCCCACAGGGCGAGGATCACGCCGCCGGAGCGGTGCTCGGCATGCACGCAGCTGCGGCCCAGTTCCACCATGTTGCTGCGCAGATGGCGCAGGCGCACCAGGTCAAATTCGGTTTCGGTATAGAAGCCGCCAATGCGGCGCGACTGTGCCGGCGTCAGCACGCGGTAGGTACCCACCACCATGCCGGTTTCGCTGTCACGCACCAGCAGGTGCTCGCAGTAGTCGTCGAACAGGTCGATATCGTGTTCCGGCAGGTCGGACTTGAGGCGCGCACCCATTTCGAGGGCGAACACCTGGTAGCGCAGGCGCTGGGCCTCACGAACCTCGTCCAGATGACGGGCCCACTGGATCTGGTAAGGCTGCGGACGCGCGGCCACCGGAGTAGCTGCCGGCACGTCAGCGCGTACCACTTCTGCCGGCAGTGCCGGCGGCGGCACGGCCACCGTACGAACTGCAGCAGTGCCCGTCATCAGCAGCGGCTTGCGCAGCAGGGCCGGCAGGCCACGCTTGCGCGGCGACAAGTCCAGCGTGGGGGTGGGCAGATCTTTCATCGGAACATCCTGTCATTTATCGTTCAATCCCAGCAGTTTGGCTGCAGGATATGACAGGAATGATGCGTTCCCGTGAAACTTGCATGACAGAAGTGTCACCCTCTGTATCAGACTGCGACAAGTTGGCACTGCGCCGGCTCAGCTGGCACTGACCGGAGACCCGGCGGCTGCAACCTCGGCGCTGTCGGTTTCATTCTCGGCGGCATCGAACAGCGACTGGTGTGGCTCCACGTCAAATGGCATCATCTCGATGGTGGCGTGCAGGTGCGGCTGCGCCTGCAGCAGCGTACGTTCCAGATCGTTGCGCAGCTTGGCCGACTTGCCGATCGTCCAGCTGGACGGCATGTGCATGTGCATGGAGACGAAGTTGCGTTGGCCGGCTGCACGCGTGGCCACGTGGTCAAACCGCAACTGCTCGCGGCCCTGGGCATCACGCTCACGGTTCACGTAGTCGTCCAGGATATCCTGGATCTGCGCCTGTTCCTCGGGCTTGAGGGCTGCGTCCATCAGGCCGTTGCCCGAAATGCGGATCAGGTGCCAGCCTTCCCACATGATGTTCAGCGCCACCACGATGGCTACCACCGGGTCCAGCCAGAGCCAGCCGGTCAGGTGCACCAGGCCCACGCCAGCAATCACGCCGATGGAGGTCCAGACGTCGGTGCGCAGGTGTCGGCCATCGGCTTCCAGCGCCGGCGAGCGATGGTGGCGACCGGCCATGATCAGCACCCAGGCACCGGCGGCATTCAGCACGGTACTGGCCAGCGAGAGCACCATGCCCCAGCCAAACTGTTCCAGTTCTTGCGGGTTGAACAGGCGGTCCACGGCGGTCCAGAGAATGGCTGCTGCCGCGCCAAAAATCAGGATGCCCTCGAAGCCCGAGGAAAAATACTCGGCCTTGTCATGGCCATAGGGGTGCATTTCATCCGGCGGCTGCTCGGCCACCGTCACCATGGCCAGGGCAAAAACGGCACCGGCCAGGTTCACGAAGGATTCCAGGCCATCGGACAGGAAGCCAACCGAGCCGGTCAGGTACCAGGCCGTCATCTTCAGGCCAATGGTGATGATGGCCGCCAGGGCCGACAACATCAACAGGACTTTGGGAGGCGGAAAACGGAATGTCATGACACACCAGAAGAGTGATAGTTACGTGCTGTCAGTGTAGCCCTGCCCCGGAAAAATGCACGGGTTTGCCCTAAGTCCCCACAAAAAATGCCAGTCAGATGGGCTACTCCGGCAGATCCAGCTGCTGCAGCTTGCGCGTGAGTCGTGATCCGGGTGATTGCTGCCAGAAAATCCAGGTCGATGCCAGCGTCATCAGTCCCATGCAGACATAGGTACCCTGCAGCGCCAGCACCACTTCCTGGCCATGGTCATCGATCTGCAGCCAGTCGCTGAAGCCCCCCAGCACGGCACCAGCCAGCGCCACGCCCAGGCTCATCGCCAGCATCTGCATCATCGAGAACAGGCTGTTGCCGCTGCTGGCCTGGTGCGGATCCAGGTCATGCAGGGTCAGCGCATTCATGGCGGTGAACTGCACCGAGTTGCAGGCTCCGAACAGCGCCAGATGCAGCAGCATCCAGCCGACGCCCTGGTACAGCGGCACCAGCGCAAAGCTGGCAATCAGCAGGCCCAGCAGCACGGTATTAGTGACCAGTACCTGGCGATAGCCATAGCGCGTAATGGTGCCGGTGGCAATGCGCTTGACCAGCATGCCCGCCATTGCCATCGGCAGCATCATCATGCCAGCCTGGGCCGGCGAATAGCCCATGCCAAGTTGCAGCAGCAGCGGCACCAGGAACGGCATGGCACTGCTGCCCAGCCGCGAGAACAGGTTGCCCAGCAGGCCAATCGTGTACGACGGCACCTTGAACAGGCCCAGCGGGAACAGCGGCTGCTCCTGCCGCGAGGCACGCACGAAGTAGGCTGCCAGGCAGGCCAGCCCGCTCACCAGCATGACGACCGCGGCAACGACCGGCAGTCCGTAGCTGTGCACGCCATCGACCGACAGCGACACCATCACCATGGACAAGGCCAATAACAGATAACCGGCGACATCCAGCCGCACCCTGCCCTCGCCGCGGAAATCCGGCAGATAGCGCATGGCCGCCAGCCAGCCAATCAGGCCGACCGGTACGTTGACCAGGAATACCCAGTGCCAGGAAGCCGCCTCAGTCAGCCAGCCGCCCAGCGTCGGGCCGAGCAACGGCCCGACCAGGCCGGGAATGGCGACAAAGCTCATCGCCGCGAGGAACTGCTCCTTCGGGTAGGCGCGCAAGACCGACAGGCGGCCGACCGGCAGCAGCAATGCGCCACCAGCCCCCTGGATCACGCGCGCCAGTACCAGCTCGCGCAGGCTGCCAGCCATGCCGCACAGCAGCGATCCGAGCACGAACACCAGGATCGCCCCGAGGTAGATGCGGCGCGTGCCAAAACGGTCGGCCAGCCAGCCCGAGATCGGGATCAGCGTGGCCATGGTGAGCGAATAGGCAACGATCACCGACTGCATGCGCAGCGGACTTTCGTTCAAGTCACGCGCCATCGCCGGCAGCGCGGTGTTGACGATGGTGCCGTCCAGCGTCTGCATGAAGAAGCCGACCGCGACCAGCCACAGCAGGATGCGCAGCGAGCGGTCATCGGTATCGGCCGGTCGGGAATCGTTCTGGGTCACGGGAAGATGGCAGCAGTCACGAAAAAGCCGCCCGGCAAGGGCGGCCCGTCGCTGGAGGCCTGCGCATCGGCAGGCCGATCCAGTTTACATGCTGAAGCTGGAACCGCAGCCGCAGGTGGTTTCCGCGTTCGGGTTGCGGATCACGAACTGCGCGCCCTGCAGGTCTTCCTTGTAGTCGATCTCGGCACCGGCCAGATACTGGAAGCTCATGGCATCGATCAGCAGGGAAACACCATTCTTGGTCATCACGGTGTCATCGTCGTTGGTGATTTCGTCGAAGGTGAAACCGTACTGGAAACCGGAGCAGCCGCCGCCCTGCACGAATACGCGCAGCTTGAGATCCGGGTTGCCTTCTTCGGCGATCAGGTCGGCCACCTTGGCAGCAGCGCTCTCGGTGAACAGGATCGGATCGTCGGAAGCAGGCACATCAGCCACAGGGGTGCTGACATCGGTAGCAGTGGTCATGGTGTTCTCGTCTATCTAGAAAATGGGAATGCCCAATAGTACAGCAATTCACTCAACCATTGGAGGGGTGGGGGTTTGTTCTGTCGTCATTCTGACGCAGGGCGGCGCACGTTGAGCCGCAGGGGAAACCCGTAGCGAGAGGCGTTTGAATCAGAATGTAAAAATACTCTGTTACATTGTATACCGACCAAAAAATGTAACCACTCTAAACAGGAAAAACATGCCGGGATCAGAACAAAAAATCGCTCTTCATGTACATACTCAGGGCACCCCTCAGGCTCAAATTGTGCAGCTGCCAACAAGTACGCAGGATGGACCAGCACGCATCAAGGCCACGCCTGAAAGCAGGTATCAATTCATAGATTCGACCGGTACCAGCACTCCCAGCAAGATAACTACCAGTCGTCACGGAAATGACTTGCACGTTGTCTTGGGCGAAGCCTCGGAACAGGCTGACCTGATCATTGAAGACTTCTACAGTCATGCTCCGGACACGTACAGCCTGTTTGGGACAACACAAGACGGCAGCCTCCAAGCCTACTTGCCTGCCACTGCCGATGCCAGCAACGCCGTAAGCATGCTGGCCGAAGGCACACAAGCCACACAGCATTTGGCAGGCGACACCCTAAGCAGTGTCTGGGCGGGTTCTGCCAGCAGCGCTACGCCTGTGCTGGCTGGTATTGGAGCGCTTGCTCTGGCGGGCATTGCTATTGGCGGCGGCAGTAGTAACAGCAAATCCAGCAACAAGGCCCCAATTGGAGTTCCCCCCATTTGACGGACACTTTCACTGAGAAGAAAGGAGCCCCCATGGGAAAAACCAAGCCCCCGTACCCCGAGGCATTCAAACAGCAGATCGTCGAGCTGTTTCATTCCGGTCGCAGCCAATCCGAGCTGGCACGTGAGTTCGATGTGTCAGCGGTGAGCATTGCCAACTGGGTTGCACGCGCTGCAGCCGATGCTGGCAAGCCGTTATCCGGCAAGGATGTGTTGACAACGTCCGAGCGCGAGGAACTCGTCCGCTTGCGCCGGGAGGTCAAGCGTCTTCAAACGGAGCGCGACATCCTGGCAAAGGCTACGGCCTGGTTTGCCGGACAAAGCGAGAAGACGTCCACGCCGTCTACGCGCTGATGCAGGCGAACCAGGCCGATCTCCCAATACGCACCATGGCCCGGGTGTTGGGTGTGTCCAGCAGTGGTTACCACGACTGGCTAAATCGCCGACCCAGTGCACGCGATCAGGCCAATGCCGAGCTGCTGCTGCGCATCAAAGCCATCCATCAGATGAGCGATACCACCTACGGCGTGCCGCGCATGGTCGCGCAACTGGCGCGCGATGGGGTGATCGTCAACAAGAAGCGCGTCGAACGCCTGATGCGTCAGGCGAGTCTGAAGGGTGTCAGCCGCCGGCGCGGCTGGTGCGTGACAACGCGCCGTGATCGAGAGGCTGGGCTGGCCAGCGATCTGGTCAATCGCCGCTTTGCGGCGGATGCTCCTAACCAACTTTGGGTGGCAGACATGACCTACCTGCCTACCTGGAGCGGGTTTGCCTATCTGGCGGTAGTCATCGACGTATACAGCCGCAAAGTAGTGGGTTGGGCCTTTGGCACGCGCATGACGGCCGATCTGGTGGTGCAGGCGTTGGAGATGGCCGCCTTCACGCGCAAGCCCCAGGGCGTCATCCACCACTCCGATCAGGGCAGCCAATACACCAGCACGGTGTTTGGCAAGCGTTGCGAGGAAATGGGCGTGCGCCCAAGCATGGGATCGGTGGGGGATGCTTACGACAACGCCATGGCCGAGAGTTTCTTTGCCAGCCTGGAATGCGAACTGGTCAACCGAAGAAGCTGGAAAAGCCAGACCGAGGCCAGGCATGCCGTGTTTACCTGGATAGAGGGCTGGTACAACCCACATCGGTTGCACAGCGCACTGGGCTACCTTGCTCCCAACGAATTCGAGCAAATCAATGCACAATCCGGGCAGTCCCCGGTAGAAAATACCACCGTTACCGCGCTGAATTCTTCAGCGCTCAACCGTCCGTGAGATAGGGGGAACTCCAAATTGCAGCAAACGATAGCAAGACCCTCGAGGTCAACTCACCTCTTGCCAGCAAACTCCCCCCAGCCTCTGATGCCGATGGCGACAAGATCAGCTATACGTTGCACAGTCAAGCCAAAAATGGCAAGGCCACTATCAATGCTGATGGCAGCTATAGCTACACTCCCAACTCTGGCTATCAGGGCGATGACAGTTTCAGCTACAGCGTCAACGATGGCAAAGGTGGCAGCAATATTTACAACATTGCCCTGACCGTCAAGGCAGCCAACGTGGCACCTACCGGATCTGACGGGTTCTACTTCCTGGAAGAAGACGTTGCCCTGAACAACACCTTGCCATTAGCACAAGATGTCAATGGCGACCGCATCGTCTACAGCCTCGCACAACAAGCAAGCGCTGGAACTGCCACTGTTCGCTCTGATGGCAGCTTCACCTACACACCTGCGGCTAACAGCAACGGAGTTGACAGCTTCACTTACACCATTAGCGATGGCAACGGGGGCAGCAATACTTATACGGCAAACCTGTATGTTGTGCCTGTGAATGATGCCCCTACTGCCAGTGACGTGAGCGCAACTCTGGATGAAGATACGGGTGTGCGCGCGCAGTTACCCACCTACACGGATCATGATCCATTTGATGTCATCAAATACAGTATTGTCACTGAACCAGAACACGGCAGTGCAATCGTGTATCCAGACGGCAGGTACTACTATTACCCGAATCCTGATTATCACGGCGTTGATAGCTTCACCTACGCTGTCGATGACGGCCAAGGTGGGCGTAATGTCTACACCATCAATCTGACCATCAATTCAATTGAAGATGCGCCTGTTACCAGTCATGACTACAAGACACTGGATGAAGACACCCAACTGACCAGCAAAGTACCAACTGCTCGTGAGCCGGAGGGTGACCCGGTTACTTACAGCTTGAGCACCAAGCCCCTGAATGGCTCCCTGAAGATGACAGCAGATGGCAGCTATACATATGTGCCCAACGCCAATTTTTACGGGTCCGATAGCTTCACGTATATTGCCAGCGATGACAAAGGAAACAGCAACACTGCGACCATTCACTTGTACATCAACCCCGTAAATGACGCTCCTATCGCAAGTAACACCACCATCTCAATAAATGAAGACGAATCGTCAGTGGGATACTTGCCTACAGCGACTGATGCGGATGGCGACTATGTGACTTACTCACTCACAACAGCGCCATCCAACGGCGCAGCTACCATTTCCAGCTACGGGTATTATCAATACAGCCCCAATCTCGACTACCATGGCAAGGACAGCTTCACCTACACGGTCAATGACAGCTATGGTGGCAGCAATACCTATACCGTCAGCGTTACGGTCAATCCCGTCAACGATGCTCCTATAGCCGATGACCTTTACCAATCGCTGGACGAGGACACGGTGCTTGAAGGCAGGCTGCCAGCTGCCACGGATGCAGAGGGTGACGTCATTACCTATTCCTTGGCATTCCCGGCCATGAACGGCGTGGCCGCTGTCAAAGCTGATGGCAGCTACACCTATACACCCAACGCCAACTACCACGGCTACGATCACTTTGCCTACTCTGTAGACGACGGCCAAGGCGGCATCAGCACCTACTACGTCAACCTGGAAATCAATTCCATCAACGACATTCCTACTGCCGCAGATGCCGCCATCGCTCTTGACGAAGACACTTGGTTTGCTGGATATTTGCCTCCCTTTAACGACGAGGATGCACTGCCATTCGAGGTCACATACGCATTAGGTACCCAAGCATCACATGGAACGGCCTGGGTTAGCGATCTTGGCTATTACGAGTACACACCAAACCCTGACTACAATGGCAATGACAATTTCACCTACACGGTTAATGACAGCTATGGTGGCAGCAACACCTATACCGTCAGCGTCACGGTCAATCCTGTCAACGATGCCCCGATAGCCGATAACCTGTACCAATCGCTGGACGAGGACACGGTGCTTGATGGCAAGCTACCAGCGGCCACAGATGTAGAGGGAGACACCATCACCTACACCCTGGCCTCCCCTGCCATGAATGGTGTGGCTACTGTCAGCGCTGATGGCAGTTACTCCTATACGCCCTACGCCAACTACCACGGTCAGGACTACTTTGTCTACTCTGTAGACGATGGCCAAGGCGGCGTCAATACGTACAGCGTCCACCTGGAAATCAATTCCATCAACGACATTCCTACTGCCGCAGATACCGCCATCGCTCTCGACGAAAATTCATTGTTTTATGGGAATCTGCCACCCATTAATGATGAAGATGGCCTGGCATTTGACTGGGTCACATACGCGTTGGGTATCCAGGCTTCGCATGGAATAGCCACGGTTAATGAGTTGGGATATTACGAGTACACACCAAACCCTGACTATCATGGCAATGACAGCTTCACCTACACGGTTAATGACAGCTATGGTGGCAGCAACACCTATACCGTCAGCGTCACGGTCAATCCTGTCAACGATGCCCCGATAGCCGATGACCTTTACCAATCGCTGGATGAGGACACAGTGCTTGAAGGCAAGCTGCCAGCTGCCACGGATGCGGATGGAGACGCGATCACCTACGTGCTGGCATTTCCAGCCATATACGGCATGACCACTGTCAACACTGATGGCAGCTACTCCTATACGCCCGATGCCAACTACTACGGCTCTGACTACTTTGGCTACTCTGTAGATGATGGCCAAGGTGGCATCAGTACGTACAGCGTTAGCTTATCAATCAATCCCCTCAACGATGCGCCAACTTCATCTTCGGATGTTCAATCAGTAGATCAAAATGGTTACCTGCATGGATATTTGCCCCCGGTTGAAGATATTGACTCTGCTTCTCCAATATATTCCATAGTCAACCAACCAGGAAACGGAGTGGCTTCCATCTATTACGACGGTAGTTTTTCATACATTCCAAACTCAGGCTTTCAAGGCATTGACAGCTTCGACTTCATGGTCACGGATGAGCAAGGCGCCAAAAATACCTACACCCTCACCATTCATGTAAACAACAGCGATGGATCATACAATTACGCCCCAGAAACATCATACGCCCGTGAATTAGTCATGCACAATACGCCTCTTGAATCCAGCATCAAGAACGTTTCAGATAGAAATGGCGACACCCTGACCTATAAGCTGGATAAACAGCCTTATTGGGGTGGTCATGTGGAATTAAATATGGATGGTAGCTATACCTTTACGCCAGAGCTAGGACAACAAGGTTTCCACAGCTTTACATTCATCGTGAGCGATGGACGTGGCGGCAACACTAAAGGACATATCGAGTTCTATATCGAACCTGCTCCGACTCTTCCAATCTCGTATAGCAACCTGCTTTCCACCAGCGTGACCAATGAAGCTTCTTTCAACAATAATACTTCTTACGTAAACTCAAGTGAGCACAGCACCATCATTCAAAGCACCATACCTTACTCTGAAGCCCAAGCAACAACACTCATTTTGATTTAACAAGATGTGAACGACGTCAAGCTACGTGTTTGGCGTCGTTCAACACATTAATTTAAGAGTCAAAAAAAAACCGCAATAGCCAAAGCTATTGCGGTTTTCTGCCAGATCGGGCCAGTATCAGCGCTTGCTGAACTGCTTGGCACGGCGGGCGCCGCGCAGACCGATCTTCTTGCGCTCCACTTCGCGCGCGTCACGCGTCACGAAGCCAGCCTTGCTCAGCTCGGGCTTCAAGCCTGCGTCGTAGTCGATCAGGGCACGCGTGATGCCGTGACGGATCGCGCCTGCCTGGCCGGATTCACCGCCGCCGTGCACGTTGACTTGCACGTCGAAGGCTTCCAGATTTTCAGTCAGGGCCAGCGGCTGCTTGGCGATCATGATGGAGGTCTGGCGGCCGAAGAACGCTTCGATGTCCTTGCCGTTGACCGTGATCTTGCCGGAGCCTTTTTTCAGAAACACGCGGGCGACGCTGGATTTGCGACGGCCGGTGCCATTGTTCCAATCACCAATCATTGTGATGCTCCTTTAGACTTCCAGCACTTTGGGTTGTTGGGCGCTGTGCGGATGCTCAGCACCGCCATACACCTTCAGCTTCTTGATCATGGCGTAACCCAGAGGACCCTTGGGCAGCATGCCCTTGACGGCCTTCTCGAGTGCACGGCCAGGATGCTTGGCTTGCAGGTCGCGGAAGTTGGTGGCAGTGATGCCGCCCGGGAAACCGGAATGACGGTAGTACATCTTGTCCAGGCTCTTGGTACCAGTGACCTTGATCTTGGATGCGTTGATGATGACGATGTAATCGCCAGTGTCAACGTGAGGCGTGTAAATGGCCTTGTGCTTGCCGCGCAGACGGAGGGCAACTTCGCTGGCTACCCGTCCGAGCACCTTGTCGGTGGCGTCAATCACAAACCACTCATGTTGCACCTCAGCGGGTTTTGCGCTGAAAGTTTTCATGGTTGAATTTCCTTGGGAAAAGTGGTTTGGTGGCTATTTCGCTAGCCTGTCGTGCACCATGCACGACGCGGGCGTCCGGCCTATTCCACGGTCGGTGTTCTTCTGACGGAACCTCTTAGGTGGGGTACTGCTCTTGCCGCGGGCCGAAAACGCAAGCAAGCCTGTGATTATACGAAGAAAACCGTAGCCTGCGCAAATTTCCTGCTGCAGCCCCCTTTGGCGCACGAAGCCCTGTACCATTTGCACATCATGTTCAGCTACCGCCACTCCTTCCATGCCGGCAACCATGCCGATGTGCTCAAGCACCTGACACAACTGGTCATCCTGCGCTACCTCACCAGCGCCAAGGACACGCCGCTGCTGTTGACCGATGCCCACGCCGGCACCGGCGTCTACCGGCTGGACAGCAACGATGCCCAGACCAGCGGCGAAGCGGTCGAGGGCATCCTGCCGCTGTGGGAGCAATACGGCCCGGGCGGCAAGCAGGCCCCCGAGGCGCTGCAGGACTACCTGGAGCTGCTGGCCAGCTTCAACCCGGACGGCGGCCTGCGCAAGTACCCCGGCTCGCCCTTCATCACCGCCAGCGTGATGCGCCCGCAAGACCAGCTGCGCCTGTTCGAGCTGCATCCGACCGACGGCCGCCTGCTGTCCAAGCACATGGACGAGTTCGGCAAGAGTACGCAGATCCAGGTGATCCGCAACAACGGCTTCATGGGCCTGAAAGCACTGCTGCCGCCGGCCAGCCGCCGCGGCCTGGTGCTGATGGATCCGAGCTACGAACTCAAGACCGATTACGGCCAGGTCGCCAGCTGTATCGACGACGCCCTGCGCCGCTTTGCTACTGGCTGCTACATGATCTGGTACCCGGTGATTCCGCGTCCGGAAGCGCACGAGCTGCCGCGCAAGCTCAAGACCATGACGCAGCGCGCCGGTCGCTCCTGGTTGCACGCCACGCTGTCGATCGGCCGTGACGAGGAGCAGCAGGCACACCCCGGCCTGCGCGCCAGCGGCGTGTTCGTGATCAACCCGCCCTTCGTGCTCAAGGGCCAGCTTGATGCCGCCCTGCCCGTGGTGCACCAGTGCCTGAAGCGCGGCAGCGGTGCCGGCTGGCTGGTCGAAAGCAGCGGCTGACACTCGCCACCAGGCGTGCTCCCGCGCTGGCGTGCGTCTGGCACGCTTTATGCAGGCGCATAATATCGGATTCACCTGTAGCGGATGGGCGTGACTCGGCCATCCGCTGCGCTGCTTTTCCATTCCAACATTCGGAGAATTTCCCCCATGGCCAAGGTCTCGTTTTTCAGCGGCAAGCAGATTCCGCTGGAAATGCACAAGGTGCGCATCGTCCAGAAACTCAACTTGCCGCCGGTCGAGCAGCGCCTGCAGGCCATCACCGATGCCGGCAACAACACCTTCCTGCTGCAGAACCAGGACGTGTTCATGGACATGCTGACCGACAGCGGCGTCAACGCCATGAGCGACCGCCAGCAGGCCGCCATGATGGTGGCCGATGACAGCTACGCCGGCAGCGAAACCTACACCCGCCTGGCCAGCAAGCTGCACGAGATCTTCGGCATGGACTATTTCCTGCCGGCGCACCAGGGCCGTGCCTGCGAGAACATCCTGGCGCAGACTTTCGTCAAGCCCGGCACCATCGTGCCGATGAACTACCACTTCACCACCACCAAGGCGCATATCGTGCTCAATGGCGGCACTGTCGAGGAAATCATTGCCGACAAGGGCCTGGAGGTGGTCAGCGAGGAGCCGTTCAAGGGCGACATGGACATCGCCAAGCTGCAGGGCCTGGTGCAGCAGCACGGCAGCGAAAAAATCGCCTTCGTGCGCATGGAAGCCGGCACCAACCTGATCGGCGGCCAGCCGATTTCGCTGCAGAACCTGCGCGAAATCCGTCAGGTGTGTGACCAGCACGGCCTGCTGCTGGTACTGGACGCCAGCCTGCTGGCCGACAACCTGTATTTCCTGAAGCAACGCGAGGCCAGCTGCCAGCCGCTGTCGATTCGCGCGATCACGCGCCAGCTGGCCGACCAGTGCGACATCATCTACTTCTCGGCACGCAAGCTCGGCTGCGCACGCGGTGGCGGCATCTGTATCCGCGACAAGGCGCTGTTCGAAAAGATGCGTGGCCTGGTGCCGCTGTACGAAGGCTTCCTGACCTATGGCGGCATGTCGGTGCGCGAGATGGAAGCGCTGACCGTGGGCCTGGACGAGACCATGGACGAAGACGTGATCAGCCAGGGCCCGCAGTTCATCGCCTACATGGTGGACGAGCTGCAGAAGGCTGGCGTGCCAGTGATTACCCCGGCCGGCGGCCTGGGCTGCCATATCAACGTGATGGAGTTCCTGGACCATATCCCGCAGCAGGACTACCCGGCTGGTGCCATGGCGGCGGCCCTGTACATTGCCAGCGGCGTACGCGGCATGGAGCGCGGCACCATGTCCGAGCAGCGTGATCCGGATGGCACCGAGCCGATGGCGAACATGGAGTTGCTGCGCCTGGCCATGCCGCGCCGCGTGTTCACGCTGTCGCAGGTGCAGTATGCGATTGACCGCATCGTCTGGCTGTACCAGAACCGCCAGCTGATCGGCGGCCTGCGCTTTGTCGAAGAGCCGGAAATCCTGCGCTTCTTCTACGGTCGCCTGGCACCGATCGACGACTGGCAGAACAAGCTGGTGGCCAAGTTCCGCGAAGACTTTGGCGACAGCCTGTAATTGCGACCACGGGGGCATCGCCCCTGAGACGACAAAGGCACCCTCGGGTGCCTTTTTGCTGTCTGACGCTGGGGCTCAGGCCGGGTAGATACAGCCCAGCACGCGCGGCCCGGCAGCGCCAGTCACCGCCGACAGGTCGATCGGCTGGCGCAGCCAGCTGTTCCAGGCCAGCCAGGCAAAGGCCATCGCCTCGACCGCCTGCGGGTCCATGCCGTGGTCGGCCGTGGAACAGACCTCGACGCCGGGCAGACCGCTGCGCAGATGCTGCAGGATGGTGGCATTGCGCACGCCCCCGCCGCAGACCAGCAGGCGCTGCGTTCCCACACCGTGCTGCTGCACGGCCTGGACAGCGGCCTGGCCCGTGTAGGCGGTCAGCGTGGCCTGCACATCGACCGGGGCGGCATCGGCATGGCCCTGCAGCTGTTGCGCCAGCCAGTCCGGGTTGAACAGGTCACGGCCGGTGCTCTTGGGCGGCGGCTGCTGCAGATACGGCTCAGCCAGCAGGCGCTGCAACAGCGATGGCAGCAGCTGACCCTGGGCCGCCCACTGGCCACCGGCATCGTAGGGCTGGCCGGTATGGCGCAGGCACCACCAGTCCAGCAGCGCATTGGCCGGGCCACAGTCAAAGCCCAGCGGTGCCTGACCGGGGCGCAAAAAGCTCAGGTTGGCGATACCCCCCAGGTTCAGCACTGCCAGCGCCTGGCCGACACCCCAGACCGCCTGGTGGAAGGCCGGCACCAGTGGCGCGCCCTGCCCGCCTGCCGCCACGTCGCGGCTGCGAAAGTCACAGGCCACGGCAATGCCGGTCAGTTCGGCCAGCAAGGCGCCATTGACCAGTTGCAGCGAGTAGCCGGTGCCATCGAACAGTCCGGGACGGTGGCGCACGGTCTGGCCATGCGCGCCCTGCACTGCCACCTGTTGCGGCGACACGCCGGCCTCGCGGCACAACTGCAGGCTGCAATCGGCATACAGCCGCATCAGTCCGTTGGCGGCCAGGGCGGCTCGGTGCAGTTCGTTGTCGGTGGGGCTGTTGAGCGCCCAGAGCTGCTCGCGCAGGGCTTCGGGCATGGGCAGGCTGACCAGCGCGCGCTGACGCAGCTGCGGGGAGCCATCAGCGGCCACGCTGCATTCGGCCAGCACGCCATCAACCCCGTCCATGGAGGTGCCGGACATCAGGCCAATGCACAACAGCCCGCCCGCCGCAGGAGCGGCAGCAGCGGGCTGCGGAATCACCGGATCAGGCGTGATCACTCGGCGCTGGCGAGCTGGATGGCTTCGGCCATCTCCCAGTGGCGCTGGGCCTGGACCACTACCTGGCGGAAGGCATCACGCTCGGAAGCGGCAATGCTGGTGCTGCGCTGTTCAGCCATCACCACCAGCGGGTCTTCGGCCACGCCGTTGTTGCGCGTCTCGAAGTGCAGGTGCGGGCCGGTGGACCAGCCGGTACTGCCGATCTTGCCGACCTGTTCGCCCTTGGCCACCTTCTCGCCGACCTTGACGCCGATGCTGCTCAGGTGCGCAAAGAAGGTAGTCTGCTTGCCACCGTGCTGGATCTCGATGGAGTTGCCGTAGCCGTTCTGCCAGCCGGCAAACGTGACCACGCCATCGGCGATCGTCTGCACCGGGGTGCCAGTGGGTGCGGCATAGTCGACACCGGTATGGGCACGCGCCACGCCAAACACCGGGTGGATGCGGTAGGAGGTGAACTCGCTGGTGATCACGGCACCGGGAGCCGGCGTCGGCAGCAGCGCCGGCGTCAGGCCCTCGCCTGCCGGCGTGTAGTAGTCGCCCTTGGCCGACTTGCGCGACGGCTGGTACCAGATCGCTTCATGGCTCTTGCCCTGCACCTGCACCGAGGCGCTCAGCACGCGGCCGGCACCCAGGATCTGGCCATCGAGCAGGTAGCGCTCATAGGCCACCTGCAGGCTGTCGCCCTTGCGGATATCGCCCTTGACATCAGCCACCGGTTCGAAGATGTCCAGCATCTGGTTGGCCACGGTTTCGGGGATGCCGGCCTGGGTGGTGGCGCGGAAGAAGGAATCACGCACCTCGACCTGGGCCAGGGCCACCGTCATCTCGGCAGAGCCAGTCTTGACCTGATGCACAAAGCCCTTGTCGGTGCGCGTCAGCACCAGCTGGCGGTAGCGACCGGGACGCTCGGCATCGAGCCAGCTCACGGTGAGCTGCTTCAGGCGGTGATCGGGGTAGACCTCGGCCTTGACCAGGCGGTCCTGCGGGCCGAGCAGTTCGGTACGGACCGTGTCCATCTCGCGCACATAGCTTTCGGCAGCGCCGTCCTGCACGGCCAGGCGCTTGAGCAGCGCAGCCGCGGTATCGGTGCTGCGCGTTTCCGTGCTGCGATAGAGCGTGAAATCATGGGCGCGCAGGGCAGCGGCCTGCTGCTCGTAGCTGGTGACGGGTTGGACCACTTCCAGCACCTGGCGCACGACGATCTGGTCGTCAGACGGCTGGGCCACAGCAAAGGCACCGCTGGCACCCAGTGCCAGGGAGACGACTACGCCGGCTGCACCGAAACCGGGATGGGCACGCAGCCAGGTGCGCGCTTCCTGCGCGGCCTGGCGCAGGGTGCCCTGCTGTTCCTGAGATGCTACGTCTTGTTCTTGAGTATTCATCAAGCAACCTGTTCTTCCGGAAGGACATGCACACGACTTGCGTGTACGGCCTCACATGACAAGCGGCCCTGTTGCCGGACCGCTGCCTGTGCTGCACGGCGAGCATCTGCCGGTGATTCCGGTTGATGCCCTGCCCCTGGACTGTGCCAAGAGGCGTTGCCGCTGCCTGCCACTGGCGCCCATGGATAAAATGGTAACCAGTCTTGCCAAACGACCGTCCTGGCCCACACAGTTGTAGGATCAGGACGACATGATTGTCGGAGTATGACAGCATTTGCCTGTCACAACCCTGAATTTGCTGCAAGAGCACATAACAGATCGGGGCCTAGTTTCCGCCCCGGACACCGCGGATATTTTGTATGAACGAGAACAATTCCACAGAAAACAAGCAGTTGGAGCCAAGTGATCAGGTAAAACATGCCATGCAGGTGACGTTGCGGGGATGCGACGAACTGATTCCGCAGGAAGACTGGCTGAAAAAACTGGTCCGTTCCGAACAGACCGGCACGCCGCTGCGCATCAAGCTCGGCCTGGATCCGACCGCGCCTGACATCCACCTGGGCCACACCGTGGTGCTGAACAAGCTGCGCCAGCTGCAGGATCTGGGCCACACGGTGATCTTCCTGATTGGTGATTTCACCAGCCTGATCGGCGATCCGTCCGGCCGCAACAGCACGCGCCCGCCACTGACCGCCGAGCAGATCAAGCTCAACGCCGAAACCTATTACCAGCAGGCCGGCAAGATCCTGGATCCGGAGCGTACCGAGATCCGCTACAACAGCGAGTGGAACGACCAGCTGGGCGCGCGCGGCATGATCCAGCTCGCCGCCCGCTACACGGTAGCGCGCATGATGGAACGCAACGACTTCCACGACCGCTTCCACGCCGGCAACTCGATCAGCGTGCACGAGTTCCTCTACCCGCTGATGCAGGGCTACGATTCGGTGGCACTGAAGTCCGACATGGAGCTGGGCGGTACCGACCAGAAGTTCAACCTGCTGATGGGCCGCCATCTGCAGCAGGAGTACGGCCAGGAGCCGCAGTGCATCCTGACCATGCCGCTGCTGGAAGGTCTGGACGGCGTCGAGAAGATGTCCAAGTCCAAGGGCAACTACATTGGCGTGACCGAAGACGCCAACGCCATGTTTGCCAAGACGCTGTCCATCAGCGATACCCTGATGTGGCGCTGGTACACCCTGCTGTCCTTCCGTGGCGAAGCCGAGATTGCCGCGCTCAAGGCCGAGATCGAGGCTGGCCGCAACCCGAAGGACGCCAAGGTCGCGCTGGCCAAGGAAATCACCGCGCGCTTCCACAGCGCAGCCGCGGCCGATGCGGCCGAACAGGACTTCATCAACCGCAGCAAGGGCGGCATTCCGGACCAGATCGACGAGCGCAGCCTGCCGCTGGCCGATGGCGCGCCGGTCGGTATCGGCGCCCTGCTCAAGCAAGCCGGCCTGACCGCCTCCAGCGGCGAAGCCAACCGCCTGATCGATGGCGGCGGCGTGCGCGTGGACGGCAACGTCATCAGCGACAAGGGCCTGAAACTGGGCGCTGGCACCTATGTGCTGCAGGTAGGCAAGCGCAAGTTCCTGCGCGCCACGCTGGCCTGACGAGGCCCAGGGTGACGCGGAAAACACCGTGTCACCCAAACTTCAACAAGAGGTAACCGATCCGTCATCTTGTAATTGCATGATTGCGCCGTCCGCATTCATTCTTTCCTTACCCTGGAGCATTCATGCAATCCGACAAGATCATTTCCGTCGAGTACGACGATAACGAAATCGTCAACCACAGCAACAACGCCCATTTCGGCGACGTCCTGGCTGCCAACATGAACCGCCGCAGCGTGCTGCGCGGCAGCGTGGCCACTTCTGCCGGCGTGCTGCTGGGCACCGTCGGCCTGACGGCTTGCGGTGGCGATGACAACAATACTCCGGCTGCTCCGACTACCCCGGCTACCCCCAATGAACTGAAGCTGAGCTTTGACTCCGTGGCCCACACCAACGCCGACCTGGTGACGGTTGCCGACGGCTACGAAGTCAGCATCCTGCACGCACTGGGCGACCCGATGCACTTTGGCGACACCTCCTGGGGCGACAAGGGCCTGGAAACTTCCGAGTCCTACCAGCGTCGTATCGGTGACGGCCATGACGGCATGTACTATTTCGGCATGACGGATGGCAAGTTCGACGACCAGCAATCCGCCCACGGTCTGCTGTGCGTGAACCACGAATACGTGGTGGCCCCCTACGGCCTGCACGCCAATGGCCGCACCGTGACCGATGGCGTTCGCCCGGCTGACGAAGTGATCAAGGAAATCTACGCCCACGGCGCCAGCGTTTCCGAAGTCAAGCGCAATGGCGGCAACGCCATGGAAATGGTACGCGGTTCCAAGTACAACCGTCGCATCCACTCCGAGACCCCGATGGTGTTTGGTGGCCCGGCTGCCGGCAACACCAAGATGGTCAACAAGCTGTCTAGCGATGGCAAGAAAGCCTTCGGCATGAACAACAACTGCGCCTGCGGCTACACGCCCTGGGGCACCTACCTGACCTGCGAAGAGAACTTCCTGAACGTGATCGGCCGCGCCGCCGAAGACGATGCCAAGCGTACCGAGTCTGAAGTGGTGGCACTGAAGCGCTACGGCCTGCCCGAAGGTCGCAAGAACCCCTACGGCTGGGACAGCGCCGAAGGCGAGCGCTTCCAGCGCTGGAACAGCCGCGTGACGGCTGCTGCCGCCAAGGACGACTACCGCAACATCTTCAACACCTTTGGCTGGGTGGTCGAAATCGATCCGTTCCGTCCGGACAGCACGCCGGTCAAGCGTACCTACCTGGGCCGTTTCAACCACGAAGGCGCATGGCCCGCTCCGGCCAAGGCTGGCGAGCCGATCGTGATCTACTCTGGTGACGATGCCCGCAACGAATACGTGTACAAGTTCGTGTCCGACGCCAAGTGGGATCCGGCTGACGTGAACGGCGGCGCAGCCGCTGGCGACAAGTACCTGGACAAGGGCAAGCTGTACGTGGCCAAGTTCAATGACGATGGCACCGGTGAGTGGCTGGAACTGACCCACGGCAAGAACGGTCTGGACGCCAGCAACAAGACCTACCCCTTCGCCGACCAGGGCGACGTGGTGATGCACTGCCGTCTGGCTGCCGACTTCATGGGCGCCACCAAGATGGACCGTCCCGAGTGGGGTGGCGTGAACCCGGCAAACAACGAGGTTTACATGGCCATGACCAACAACTCGCAGCGTGACGGCGTGAAGATCCCGCTGAACGCCGCCAACCCGCGTCCGATCAACCAGAACGGTCAGATCGTGCGCTGGAAGGAAGAAGGCAGCCAGGCTGGTACCAAGTTCCAGTGGGACATCTATGTGTTCGGCTCTGCGACCGAACTGCCGGATGGTCACAAGAACAAGAGCGAGAACCTGTCCGGCCTGACCGCCGCCAACGACTTCTCCAGCCCGGACGGCCTGTACTTCGACGAGCGCAAGGACGGCGGTGCCGGCCTGCTGTGGATCCAGACCGACGACGGCGCCTACACCGACGTGACCAACTGCATGATGCTGGCGGCCATCCCGGGTGAAGTGGGTGACGGTGGCAAGGTGACGACCAAGGAAGGCCAGGAAACCATCATGGGTGCCAAGCCGACCGAAGACAACATCCGCCGCTTCCTGGTGGGCCCGTTCGACTGCGAAATCACCGGTGTGGTGGTCACGCCGGACGGCAAGACGCTGTTCTTCAACGTGCAGCACCCGGGTGAGGACAAGGGCGACTTCGCGACCAACACCTTCACCAGCCACTGGCCGGGCAACCAGCCGGGCATCACCAGCCACCACAAGGGCCACAAGCGCCCGCGTTCCGCAACCGTGGTGGTGACGCGCAAGGACGGCGGCGTGATCGCCCTGTAATCCTGCGTACCTGAAGCTTCAGGTTCGATAGCGCCTGTGCCCCTGCGACACAGGCGTTTTTTCGTGTCCGTGACATCCTGCCGCACATCACGATTTCCGAAGCCGGCAAACACACTATCGGCGCTGGCTGACATGCGCAGCGGCCGCAATCTCCCTACAATTTCGCCAGCAACAAGAATTTTCCAGAAAGGTGCCCCATGGCCTCCAGCCTCCTGATCCTGATCGACGATATCGCCGCCCTGCTCGATGACGTGTCCGCCATGACCAAGGTCGCGGTCAAGAAGACCTCGGGCGTGCTCGGCGACGACCTGGCGCTGAATGCGCAGCAAGTCACCGGCGTCAAGGCCGACCGCGAGCTGCCGGTGGTCTGGGCGGTGGCCAAGGGTTCTTTCGTCAACAAGACGATCCTGGTGCCGCTGGCACTGCTGATCAGCGCCTTTGCGCCCTGGCTGATCACGCCGCTGATGATGCTGGGCGGCCTGTTCCTCTGCTACGAAGGCGTGGAAAAGCTGGCACACAAGTTCCTGCACGGCAAGGAAGAAGCCGATGCGCATCACGCGGAGGTGGTGGCGCAGAATCAGGCCGTCGACGTGGTGGCAGCCGATCAGGAGAAGATCAAGGGCGCGATCCGCACCGACTTCATCCTGTCAGCCGAAATCATCGTGCTGACGCTGGGCTCGGTGGCAGGCGCCGCCATGAGCACGCAAATCCTGGTGGTGGTCGCCATGGCGATCCTGATGACGATTGGCGTGTACGGCCTGGTAGCCGGTATCGTCAAGCTGGATGATGCCGGCCTGTACCTGAGCCAGAAATCTGGCGCTTTCAGCCGCTGGCTGGGCAATGTGCTGCTCAAGGGCACGCCGTGGTTGATGCGCGGCCTGTCCTTCTTCGGCACGCTGGCGATGTTCCTGGTCGGTGGTGGCATCCTGGCGCACGGCATTGGTCCGCTGGTGAGCTGGCTGCACGAAGTCACGCTGGACTGGGGCGGCATGGTCGGCTCCATCACCGGCATGGTGACCAACCTGGTGGTTGGCGTGATTGCCGGTGCCATCGTGCTGGCGGTGGTGACGCTGGTGCAGAAAATGCGCGGCAAGCAGCCGGCGCACTGAAGCTGATCCGGCGCTGGCCGCCCTCTTCCCCATAAACAGACAGGCCGATCCCGTGATGGGATCGGCCTGTCTTCATGGTCGCTCAACCGCGGTGGTTCAGACGCCCACCGCCTTGCACAATGCCGTCACCGGGCCGCTCTGGTTCATGGTGTAGAAGTGCAGCGCCGGGGCTCCGCCCTGCAGCAGCTGGTCGCACAGCTCGGCCACGACTTCATGGCCAAAGGCCTTGATGCTGGCGGTATCGTCGCCAAAGCTCTGCAGGCGCAGGCGGATCCATCGCGGCACTTCGGCGCCGCAGGCATCGGAGAAGCGGATCAGCTGGCTGCTGTTCGTGATCGGCATGATGCCGGGCACGATGGGCGCGCTCACGCCCAGCGTGGCGGCCTCGTCCACCAGGCGGAAATAGGCGTCGGCATTGAAGAAGTATTGGGTGATGACGCCGTTGGCACCGGCGTCGACCTTGCTCTTGAGCGCACGCAGGTCCGCCTCGGGGCTGCGCGCCTGTGGGTGGATCTCGGGATAGCCGGCCACTTCGATGTGGAAGTAATCACCGGTCTCGACGCGGATAAAGCTGACCAGGTCGCTGGCGTGGTGGAACTCGCCGCCGAGGCCATGGCCGCTGGGCAGGTCACCGCGCAGCGCCACCAGGCGCTTCACACCCATCTGGCGCAGCGTTTCCAGCTCTTCGCGCACGCTGTCACGCGTGGCGCCGACGCAGGAGAAATGGCAGGCGGCTTCCATGCCTTCCTGCAGGATCTCCTGCACCGTATCGAAGGTGCCCTTCTGTGTCGAGCCGCCGGCACCATAGGTCACCGAGCAGAACTCGGGCTTCAGCGTGTAGAGCTGCTGGCGTGCCACGCGCAGCTTTTCGGCACCTTCGGGCGTCTTGGGCGGGAAAAATTCAAAACTGATGGATGGCGCAGTCATGGCGTCATTCCTTTCAACAAAAGATTCGGGTTCAGGCCTTGCGGCCATGGACAAAAAATTCACGGTTGCCGTCGCCACCGGCGATCGGGCTATCGAGCCAGTGCAGCAGTTCCACGTTCAGTGCGTTGCAGCAATCACGCATGCGCTGCTCCACCTCGGCATACAGGCGCGCATCGCGCACGATGCCGCCCTTGCCGATCTGGGCTGGCTGCAGCTCGAACTGCGGCTTGACCAGCATCAGCAACTGGCCGCCAGGCTTGAGCTGCGGCAGCACGGCCGGCCACACCAGCGTCTGCGAGATAAAGGACAAGTCCCCTACCAGCAAGTCAAAACCATCGTGCTCACCCAGTGCCGCTGCCACGGCAGCGGCATCGCGCGCGTTGAGCTTCTCATGCGCAGTGACGCGGGCATCGGCACGCAGCCGCGGGTGCAGCTGCGCCTGGCCGACATCGATACCGATGACGCTGGCAGCGCCGTGCTGCAGCAGGCAATCGGTAAAGCCGCCCGTGGACTGGCCAACATCGAGACAGCGCAGACCGGTGACATCCAGCCCCACGGCCTGCAAGGCACCTTCCAGCTTGAGGCCGCCGCGCGAGACATAACGCGCCTCGGCCGCGTCCTGCAGCTGCAGTTCGGCGTAGTCAGGCAACTCTTCGCCGTTCTTGCGCACCGCCTGCCAGGCTGCGCCCGGCAAGCGCCATTGCACGCCGGCGGCAATCAGGCGCTGGGCCTGGCTGCGGCTGGCGGCATGGCCGCGCTCGACGAGCAGCTGGTCGGCACGCATCAGGCTTGGCCTTCCTCGTGCAGGTGGTTCGCCAGCCCGATGGCGGCGCTGATGGCGCGGATCGCATGCGGGTTGTTCTTCCAGCAGGAGGAACGCATCATGGCGGCAATCTCGGCCACGATCTCGACCGGATCGGCATCGACCAGCGCGGCCAGTGGCGCGTGGCCAGTGTCTTCCAGCCGCTGGATCACGGCCGGACCGACCCCTTTCAGGGCCAGCAGCTGTTCACGTTCGGCAGCAGAAAACACGGCAACGGGCGACACGGCATGCTCCGGCGATCAGTAGCGGTAGCTGTCGGCCTTGTACGGGCCTTCCTTGGCGACGCCAATGTAGGCGGCCTGGGCATCGGTCAGCTCGGTCAGGTCGGCATTCAGCTTCTTCAGCTGCAGGCGCGCGACCTTCTCGTCCAGGTGCTTGGGCAGCACGTAGACCTTGCCGTTCTCGTAACGGTCAGGGTGGCAGTACAGCTCCATCTGCGCGATGGTCTGGTTGGCAAAGGAGGACGACATCACGTAGCTCGGGTGGCCGGTGGCGCAGCCCAGGTTCACCAGACGACCCTTGGCCAGCAGGATGATGCGCTTGCCATCCGGGAAGATCACGTGGTCGACCTGCGGCTTGATTTCTTCCCACTGGCAGTTCTTTTCCAGCTCGGCAACCTGGATCTCGTTGTCGAAGTGGCCGATATTGCAGACGATGGACTGGTCCTTCATGGCTGCCATGTGCTCGTAGCGGATCACGTCGCGGTTGCCAGTGGTGGTGACGAAGATGTCGGCCTTGTCGGCGGCATATTCCATGGTCACCACACGGTAGCCTTCCATCGCCGCCTGCAGTGCGCAGATCGGATCGATTTCGGTCACCCACACCTGAGCGCTCAGGGCACGCAGCGCCTGGGCACTGCCCTTGCCCACGTCACCGTAGCCGCAAACCACGGCGACCTTGCCGGCAATCATCACGTCGGTGGCACGCTTGATGCCGTCCACCAGCGATTCACGGCAGCCGTACAGGTTGTCGAACTTGCTCTTGGTGACGGAATCGTTCACGTTGATGGCGCGGAACTTCAGCGTGCCCTTGGCGGACATCTCGTTCAGGCGGTGCACGCCGGTAGTGGTTTCCTCGGTCACGCCCTGGATCTCGGCGCTCTTGCGGCTGTACCAGTTCGGGTCTTCTGCCAGCTTGGCCTTGATCGCGGCAAACAGGATGGTTTCTTCCTCGCTGCCCGGGTTGGCCAGCACAGACTGGTCTTTTTCGGCCTGCATGCCCAGGTGCATCAGGATGGTGGCATCACCGCCATCGTCCAGGATCATGTTCGGGCCTTCGCCAGCGGTATTGGCGGCACCAAAGTCGAAGATGCGGTGGGTGTAGTCCCAGTAGTCCTGCAGCGTCTCGCCCTTGATGGCAAACACCGGCGTGCCACCGGCGGCAATCGCGGCGGCCGCATGGTCCTGCGTGGAGAAAATGTTGCAGGAAGCCCAGCGCACCTCGGCACCCAGCGCCTGCAGCGTCTCGATCAGCACGGCGGTCTGGATCGTCATGTGCAGGCTGCCGGCAATGCGGGCGCCCTTGAGCGGCTGGCTGGCCGCGTATTCGTCACGGATCGCCATCAGGCCGGGCATTTCGGTCTCGGCAATGCGGATTTCCTTGCGGCCCCATTCGGCCAGGGAGATGTCGGCGATGGCGCAATCGGCCAGGGCCACGGCGGGTTGTTGTGCGTTCATGTGGTTCGCTCCAAAAGCAAGTTCGGAAAAAACCAGTGACGGGAGGACATAAAAAAGCTCACCGCACCGGATCAGGGGGTGAGCGTCGTTGCAAGATGGTGCCCAAGCCTCACGCCATGCTGTTTGATGGCGCTGCAACGCTCCTTGGGATGTGCCAATTATAGGCGATTCGCCACCATAACGCTATTTGCATTCTCTTACAAGTGCTTCTGGTCAGGGTATTCCCTTGAATGTCTCACGACCCCCACAAGCAGGCAAATTTCTTTGCTGCAGTGCACAGTTAGCGCATATTTGAAGCCTATACTCCCGGCCAGCAACGACGCGATTTATATGTAACCAAGGAGAACCTGATGAGCAGTGAACTCTACCAACGGATGCGCTCGCATCCCAAATTCCAGGAGCTGGTGCAGAAACGCAGCCGCTTCGCCTGGACGCTGGCCGCCATCGTGCTGGTGCTGTTTTACGGTTTCGTGCTGCTGGTGGCATTCCGCCCCGAGGCACTGGGCCAGCCGCTCGCCGAAGGCTCACGCTACACCGTGGGCGTGGTCATCGAGCTGTGCATGTTCATCCTGTTCTGGGTGCTGACGGCGCTGTATGTGCGCCGTGCCAACACCGAATTCGATGCCCTGAACCAGGAAATCATCCGCGACGCCCAGAAAGGAATCAAATAATGCTGCGCCAGCTCTCCGCACGCCTGAGCGTGCTCGCCCTGACGGCCGCCCCTGCCCTGGCGCTGGCCAACAAGCCCGGCCTGACCGGTGAAATCCAGAAACAGCCGACCAACTGGCATGCCATCTTCATGTTCATGCTGTTCGTGGCGATGACCATGTGCATCACCTGGTGGGCATCGCGTCGCAACAAGTCGGCTGCCGATTTCTATACCGCCGGTGGCGGCATTACCGGTTTCCAGAACGGCATGGCGATTGCCGGCGACTACATGTCGGCCGCCACGCTGCTGGGACTGACCGCCATGCTGTACACCTCCGGCTACGATGGCTACATCTACATGATGGCCTTCTTTGCCGGCTGGCCGATCATCCTGTTCCTGATGGCCGAGCGCCTGCGCAACCTGGGCCGCTTCACCTTCTCGGACATCACCGCCTATCGCCTCGACCAGGGCAAGATCCGCACCATGGCAGCCGTGTCTTCGCTGACCGTGGTCTGCTTCTACCTGATCGCGCAGATGGTCGGTGCCGGCCAGCTGATCAAGCTGCTGTTCGGCCTGGACTACAACATCGCCATCTTTGCCGTCGGCATCCTGATGATGGTGTACGTGACCTTTGGCGGCATGACCGCCACCACCTGGGTGCAGATCATCAAGGCCGGCATGCTGCTGTTCGGCGGCACGCTGGTGATGCTGCTGGCCTTCAGCCAGTTCGGCTTCTCCTATACCGATCTGGTCTCCAGCGCCATGAACGTGCACAAGCTGGGTGACAAGCTGATGTACCCGGGCAGCCTGCTGGCCGATCCGGTCACCGCGATCTCGCTGGGCCTGGGCCTGATGTTCGGTACCGCCGGCCTGCCGCACATCCTGATGCGCTTCTTCACCGTGACCGACGCCAAGGAAGCACGCAAGTCGGTGCTGTACGCCTCCGGCATCGTGGCCTACTTCTTCAACGTGATCTTCATCATGGGCCTGTGCTCCATCATCATCGTCGGCCAGAACCCGTCCTTCTTCGAAGGCGGTGACATCTCCGGCAAGCTGATCGGCGGTGGCAACATGGTCGCCATGCATCTGGCCAAGGCCGTGGGCGGCAACATGCTGCTGGGCTTCATGGCGGCCGTGGCCTTCGCCACCATCCTGGCCGTGGTGGCCGGTCTGGCACTGGCTGGTGCTTCCGCCATCTCGCACGACCTGTACGCCCGCGTGATCATGAAGGGCAAGGCTTCCGAAGCGTCCGAGCTGCGCGTGTCCAAGTTCGCCACTGTCGGCCTGGGCTTCCTGGCCATCATCCTGGGCATCCTGTTCGAGAAGCAGAACGTTGCCTTCATGGTGGGTCTGGCCTTCGGCGTGGCAGCGGCTGCCAACTTCCCGGTGCTGATCCTGTCCATGTACTGGAAGGGCCTGACCACGCGCGGCGCGCTGTGGGGCGGCTACGGCGGCCTGGTGTCTGCGGTGCTGTTCGTGGTGCTGTCCAAGTCGGTCTGGGTGGACGTGCTGGGTAACGCCAGCCCGCTGTTCCCGTACACGCAGCCGGCCCTGTTCGCCATGCCGGTGGCCTTCCTGCTGGCCTACATCTTCTCCAAGACGGACAGCAGCGTCCGTGCCAAGGACGAAATCGCGGCCTTCGAAGACCAGTACGTGCGTGCACAGACCGGTTTCGGTGCCGCGACGGCCTCCAACCACTGATCGTCACGCCTGCCCTGCGGCTCCGGCCGCAGCGGCACAAGTGAACAACAAGGCCCCTGCATGGCAACATGCAGGGGCCTTCTGCTTGCGGGATCAGTCATGCAGATTCAGCCAGCGTCGTCAAACAGGCCCTGCTTGCCCTGCGATGGCGTCACGCCCAGATGGCGGTAGGCCGCCATGGTGGCGATGCGGCCGCGCGGCGTGCGCTGCAGAAAGCCCTGCTGGATCAGGTAGGGCTCGATCACGTCCTCGATGGTGTCACTTTCCTCGCCGATGCTGGCGGCGATATTGTCCAGCCCGACCGGGCCGCCATCAAAGCGGTGCACCACCGCCTCCAGCAGCTTGCGGTCCATCAGGTCAAAGCCCTGCGGATCGACATCGAGCATGGACAGCGCGCCCTGCGCCATCGCCAGCGTGATGCGGCCATCGCCCTTGACATCGGCATAGTCGCGCACGCGGCGCAGCAGGCGGTTGGCAATGCGCGGCGTACCCCGGCTGCGGCGCGCAATCTCGAAGGCGCCGTCTGCGTCGATCGGCGCGCCGAGCAGGCCGGCACTGCGGCGCACGATGCGCGTCAGTTCTTCCGCGGTGTAGAACTCCAGCCGCGAGACGATGCCGAAGCGGTCACGCAGCGGGTTGGTCAGCATGCCGGCGCGTGTGGTGGCACCGACCAGCGTGAACGGTTGCAGGTCGAGCTTGATCGATCGCGCCGCCGGGCCTTCGCCGATCATGATGTCGATCTGGTAGTCCTCCAACGCCGGATAGAGGATTTCCTCGACCACCGGCGTCAGGCGGTGAATCTCGTCGATGAACAGCACATCATTGGGTTCCAGATTGGTCAGCAGCGCCGCCAGGTCCTTGGGCTTTTCCAGCACCGGGCCGCTGGTCTGGTGCATGCCTACGCCCAGCTCGTGCGCGATGATGTGCGACAGCGTGGTCTTGCCAAGGCCGGGCGGGCCAAACAGCAGCACGTGATCCAGCGCCTCGCCACGCTTGCGCGCCGCGCCGATGAAGATTTCCAGTTGCTCGCGCGCCTTCTCCTGGCCGACGTACTCGTCCAGCAGCTTGGGACGCAGCGCACGCTCCTGCACCTCCTCACCCGGCGTGGTGGGTGCGGCCGACACCATGCGCCGTGCCGGCTGCGGTGCGGGGTTGGAACTCAGGTTGTCAGTCAGTATCGCCATGGCTGCATTATCCGGTCAGACCGCATCGCCTGCTCAGGCCAGCGCCTTCAGCGCCAGCTTGATGCCGTCGCTCACGCCGACGTCAGCCGGCAGCTTCTTGACCGCTGCCGTGGCTTCACGCTCGCTGTAGCCCAGTGCGATCAGTGCCTGCAGGATGTCGCTCTGCTGTTCGTTCTGCGCCACGGCGGCACCGGGCACCAGCGGCAGGTCGGCGCCGATCTTTCCCTTGAGCTCCAGCAGCAGGCGTTCGGCGGTCTTCTTGCCGATGCCCGGCACCTTGATCAGGCGCGCGCTTTCCTGTTGCGATACCGCCTGCGCCAGATCCGCCACATTCATGCCGGACAGGATCGACAGCGCGGTACGTGCTCCGACTCCGGTAATGCGCAGCAGCTGGCGAAACGTGCTGCGCTCCTCGACGGTAGCAAAACCGTAAAGCAGCTGGGCATCTTCGCGCACGACGAAGTGCGTCAGCAGCGTCACCGGCTGGCCGACCGCCGGCAGGTGGTAGAAGGTGCTCATCGGCACATCCACCTCGTAGCCGACACCGTGGCAATCCACCAGCACCTGCGGGGGTGTTTTTTCCAGAAGCGTGCCGCTCAGCCTGCCTATCATGGGGTATCCTTCTTTTGCATAACGTGTAAAACTTTTCCCCTGATTATCCGCGTGATCCTTCGACATTCCTTTACCCCGCCCAATAACACCCGGCTGGCCCACCTGTGCGGCCCGCTGGATGAGCATCTGCGCAGCATCGAGCGCGCGCTGGATGTCAAGATCGCGCACCGCCACGAGCAATTCAAGATCGATGGCCACAAGGCCAAGGCCGAACGTGCCATGGAAGTCCTGCAGGCGCTGTACGAGCAGGCGGCGCGCCCGATCACGCCGGCCATGGTGCAGCTGATGCTGGTGGGCGATCCGTCCGACCTGGGCACGCTGGAAGACACGCAGCTGAGCACGCGCCGCACCGACCTGCGCGCGCGCACGGCAACGCAAGGCGTCTACCTGCAGTCCATCGCCGCCAATGACATCACCTTCGGCATCGGCCCGGCCGGTACCGGCAAGACCTATCTGGCCGTCGCCTGCGCGGTGGATGCGCTGGAGCGCGGCAGCGTGCAGCGCATCGTGCTGACGCGCCCGGCGGTCGAGGCCGGCGAGCGCCTCGGCTTCCTGCCCGGCGACATGATCCAGAAGGTCGATCCCTATCTGCGCCCGCTGTACGACGCACTGCACGAACTGATGGGCTATGAGCGCGTGCAGAAGGCCTTCGAGCGCAACGCCCTGGAAGTCGCGCCGCTGGCCTTCATGCGCGGCCGCACCTTGAACAATGCCTTCGTCATCCTGGACGAGGCGCAGAATACCACGCCGGAGCAGATGAAGATGTTCCTGACCCGCATCGGCTTTGGCAGCAAGGCGGTAGTCAACGGCGACATCAGCCAGATCGACCTGCCGCGCGGCCAGACCAGCGGCCTGATCGATGCCGAGCGCGTGCTGCGCCGCGTGCAGGGCATTGCCCATGTGCACTTCACCTCCGCCGACGTGGTGCGCCATCCGCTGGTGGCGCGCATTGTCGATGCCTACGATGCGGCAGGCACCAGCAGCCGCCGTGACCAGGATCCCGCATGAGCCGCGCCCTGCCCCCCTTGAGCCTGTCGCTGCAGTTTGGCGATTTTGACGATGCCGAGCAAAAGCAGCGCCACCGCGCCGTGCTCACGCGCCACCGCGTGCAGCGCAGCCTGCGCCACGCGCTGGAGCAGGACGTGGAACAGGCCGAGATCACGGTGCGCATCGTGGACAGCGCCGAAGGCCAGCAGCTGAACCATGGCTACCGCCAGAAGGACTACGCCACCAATGTGCTGACCTTTGCCTATAGCGAGGCACCCTTCGTTGCCGCCGATCTGGTGCTGTGCGCGCCGGTAGTCGAGCGCGAAGCCGCTGAACTGGGCAAGCCGCTGGCCGAGCACTACACGCACCTGCTGGTGCATGGCGCGCTGCACGCCCAGGGCTGGGACCATGAAACCAGCGACGAGGACGCCGACGCCATGGAGGCGGAGGAAATCCGCATCCTGCACGGCCTGGGCGTGGATAATCCCTACCAGCCGATCCCGGACTGAGGCTGTTCGCCGTCCCTGTCTCTGCGCGACATCAACGCGGCATCAGCGCGGCAATCGCCCCCAGCGCCAGCAGTACGCCCAGCAGGTTGAGCTTGCTCAGGCGTTCGCGGAACACCAGCGCCCCGACCAGCGTGCCGAGCACGATCACGCCCATGTTCATCGCCGAAAACACCAGCGAGGGGTTGCCCGGCAAGCTCTGGTGCGCGCGGATATAGGTGTAGATATTGGCAAAGTTGAGCGCACCCAGCAGCACGCCGGTCAGCAGGTGCGATCCGCCCCAGCGCACGCGCACCAGCAGCAGGTAGAGCAGCATCAGCAGGCCGGCCAGCACGAACACCGCCAGCAGGCCGCCCGAGAACGCCGCGCCGGCGCGCGCCATCTGCTTGAACAGGATATCGATCACGCCATAGCCGAGCAGCACCAGCAGCGGCCACAGCCAGCTGCTGCCATCTGCCGCGTAGTGACTTGAACGGCCTGCCGGCTTCCACAGCAGGCAGATCAGCGCGCCGAATGCCAGCCCCATGCCCAGCAGCTTCTGGCTGGTGAGCGCCTCGCCAAACAGGGCAAACGCTGCCAGCAGCGGAATCACCAGCGACAGGCGCTGCGCCGCATCGGTACGCACGATGCCGGCGGTCTGTACCGAGCGTGCCAGCGCCAGGAAGATGGTCGGCAGCAGCACACCCAGCGCCAGGAAGAACAGGACCGGCTGCCCCGGTGACAACAGCTTGCCCAGATCCGGCCGCAGCAGGCCCAGGCACAGCAGCGAGGCCACGATGTAGTTCATGAAAATCGCCTGGCGCACGTCCAGTCCGCGCGAGCGCCCGGCCTTGATCAGCGCGCCGACCGCCACGCTGCAAGTGACGCTGGCCGCCAGAAACATCAAGCCTGTTGTCAGTGCCATCCCGGCCTCCCTGTTCTTTTTCGTTGTCGGCCATTATCGGCACTCCGCGCCATCCGGCCCTTGCGCAAGCACAAAAAAGGCAGATGCGCACCGGGTGCGGCATCTGCCTGTATCAACCAGACCCGCCTTGCGGCAGGCCGGTTTGCGCTGCTTACAGCAGCTTCATCTTCTTCGCGTCTTCGGTCAGCTGGTCGCGGAACTTGGGGTGCGCGATGCTGATCAGCGCCTTGGCACGCTCCTTGGCACTCTTGCCGCGCAGCTGCGCCACGCCGTACTCGGTCACCACGTAGTTGACGTCGTTCTTGCCGGTGGTGACATGGGTACCGGCGGTCAGCGTCGGCACGATGCGGGAGATGGTGTCATCCTTGGCGGTGGACGGCGTGACGATGAAGGCCTTGCCGCCCTTGGAACGGTTGGCGGAACGCACGAAGTCGGTCTGGCCACCGGTACCGGAGTAGGCACGCGCACCCTGCGACTCGGAGCCGCACTGGCCGATGAAGTCGATCTGCATGGTGCCGTTGATGGCGATCAGGTTGTCGTTCTGGCCGGCCAGGTAGGGATCGTTGGTGAGGTCTACTGGATGCATTTCCAGCATCGGGTTGCGGTCCATGAACTGGTACAGCTTCTTGGAGCCCAGTGCAAAGGTGGCCACCATCTTGCCCGGCATGTAGTTCTTGCGGCGGTTGGTCACGCTGCCGGCCTCGACCAGGGTCATGATGCCGTCACCGATCATCTCGGTGTGGATGCCGAGGTCGCGCTTGTCGGTCAGCTGCATCACCACGGCATCGGGAATGGCACCGTAGCCGATCTGCAGCGTATCGCCATCGTTGATCATGTCGGCCACGTACTTGCCGATCGCCTGTTGCACCGGGCCGATCTTGGGCAGGCCGACTTCCAGGATCGGGGTGTCGTCCTCGACCAGGGCCGTCACCTGGGAAATGTGGATCTGGTTGTTGCCGAAGGCATAGGGCACGTTCGGGTTGACTTCCAGCACGATGGCGCGCGCCTTCCTGATCGCGGCCATGGTGTAGTCGGGGCCCAGGCTCAGGGAGAAATAGCCGTGGGCATCCATCGGCGACACCAGCGCGAACACCACATCGGCGGGCATCAGGCCGCGCCCGATCAGGTCGGGCATTTCGGAGAAATAGCTGGGAATATAGTCACCCCAGCCTTCGTCCACGCACGTGCGCGAGGTGGCGCTGAGGAAGTACGGCATGGGACGGATGTGCTGCACGGTTTCGGGATCGAAATAGCCGAACTTGCGCACCGACAGGATCTGGGAAACCTTGACATCCTGGAAGCTGCGACGCTGTTCGGACAGGGCCGACAACAGGGCCGGCGGCTCGCCCACACCGGTTGGCACCACAATCGTGTCTCCATTTTGCACGACACCCACGGCATCGGCTGCCGACAGGCGTTTCTCTTGGTACTGCATCTGGAATGACATTCTGGCTCCTCATGTTTCTTGTGTACTGGACAAGCAATTATCCTACTATGCAAATTGCACCGGACTGGCCATCCCGCCCGGTCAAATCGGCCACGCAGGCACAAAAAAGCCACGTGGCCCCGGCAGGGGCACACGTGGCTGCCGGATGGCAGTCGCCTCAGGCGAGCTTGTTGGAACGGCGCCAGATGCCCATGGCCTCGGCATCCTTGATCAGCTGCTCACGGAATTCCGGATGGGCGATGTTGATCAGGGCCTCGGCACGCTCCCAGGTGGACTTGCCCTTCATCTGGGCGTAACCGTACTCGGTCACCACGTAATGCACCAGCGAACGCGGGCAAGTCACGATGGATCCGGGCGACAGGGTCGGCACGATGCGCGACGCCAGCGTGCCATCCTTCTGGCGGAAGGTCGAGCTGATGCAGATCAGGCCCTTGCCGCCTTCGGAGTTGAAGGCACCCATGATGAAGTCGAGCTGGCCGCCGGTGCCGGAAATCTGGCGAACGCCGGAAGACTCGCTGGACACCTGCGAGAACAGGTCCACTTCAATGGCGTTGTTGATCGCCATGACCTTGGGGTTGCGGCCAATGACACAGGGGTCGTTGGTGTAATCCACCGGATAGATCGCCGCCGCCGGGTTGTTATCCAGGAAGTCGTACAGCTTCTGCGAGCCCATGGCAAAGGTATAGACCATCTTGCCCTTGTCGATGCCCTTGTTGCGGCCGGTGATGCGGCCGGCTTCGTACATGTCCACATAGGAGTCGGCCAGCATTTCGGTGTGCACGCCCAGATCCTTGAGGTCACTCTGGGCGATCAGGGCACCCACGGTATTGGGCAGCGCACCAATACCCAGCTGGATCGTGGCACCGTCTTCGAGCAGCTCCATCACGTAATTGGCAATGCTGCGGTCTGCATCGCTGGCCTGGGTTTCAGGCAGCTGCACCAGGGCGGTGTTCGGGCCTTCGATCACCATGTCCACTTGGGAAATATGAATGCCTTCATCGCGTCCGCCGAGGCAACGCGGTACGCTGGTATTCACCTCCACCACGACCTTGCCCGCCTTGCGCAGATAATCCGGCGTCATGGAACAGCTGGTGGAAAAGTTGAAAAAGCCATTCGCATCCATGGGAGCCACCTGGGCGACTGCCACTGCAGGCGCTTCATAGAGGCGCACGGCCTCCGGACCCTGGTGGTAGGCGAATGGAATATAACTGGCCAGGCCTTTTTCGGCGCATTTGCGCGCCAGACCGGAAAAGTGCCAGTCATTCCAGATGAACGATTCCCTGGCCGGATCAGCTTCCACACACTTCAGGGGCTTGACGCGGGTGGTCGTGACCAGAATCACGTCGCGCAACTCGTTCTTGCGCAAGGCCAGTGCTGCATCGAACGCCTCGACGTTCTGCACAAACTCCCCCATGAAAACCTTGTCTCCCGACTTCACCAGCGCAGCAGCTGTTTCGGCCGACACCTTTTTTTTCTGATACAGGCTATTTACGTCCATTCCCATCGTCAACACTCCTTTTTTATCCTTGAAAAAATTCTACCATTGTCAACAAGGGTATTCCATGAATCGAGCCAGCCAATGTCCTTTCCGGACCCCGTGCATCGCACTGCCCGTCGAGAAAGGGGTTTTGGCATAATCTCATTCCATGCCATGGCCGCTGCATGCCATGCACTGTTTACAAGGAATTTGCCGTGCCCAACTACCGCTCCAAGACCTCCACCCATGGCCGCAACATGGCCGGTGCCCGCGCCCTGTGGCGCGCCACCGGCATGACCGATGACGACTTCGGCAAGCCGATCATCGCCATTGCCAACTCCTTCACCCAGTTCGTGCCGGGCCACGTGCACCTGCATGACATGGGCCAGCTGGTGGCGCGCGAGATCGAGGCCGCAGGCGGCATCGCCAAGGAGTTCAACACCATCGCGGTAGACGACGGTATCGCCATGGGCCACAGCGGCATGCTGTACAGCCTGCCCAGCCGCGACCTGATCGCCGACAGCGTGGAATACATGGTCAACGCGCACTGCGCCGACGCGCTGGTCTGCATCAGCAACTGCGACAAGATCACCCCCGGCATGCTGATGGCCGCCATGCGCCTGAACATCCCGACCATCTTCGTTTCCGGTGGCCCGATGGAAGCCGGCAAGGTGATCGCGATTGCCAACGGCAACCAGGTCGAGCGCAAGCTGGATCTGATCGACGCCATGATCGAGGCCGGTGACGACAGCGTCTCCGACGAGGCCGTGGCCCAGGTCGAGCGCAGCGCCTGCCCGACCTGCGGCTCCTGTTCCGGCATGTTCACCGCCAACTCCATGAACTGCCTGACCGAGGCCCTTGGCCTGTCGCTGCCCGGCAACGGTTCGCTGCTGGCCACGCACGCGCTGCGCAAGGAACTGTTCCTGGAAGCCGGCCGCACCATCGTGGACCTGGCACGCCGCTACTACGAGCAGGACGATGCCAGCGTGCTACCGCGCAACATCGCCAGCAAGGCAGCGTTCGAGAACGCCATGAGCCTGGACATTGCGATGGGTGGCAGCACCAACACCATCCTGCACCTGCTGGCTGCTGCGACCGAAGCCGGCGTGGATTTCAAGATGGCCGATATCGACCAGCTCAGCCGCAAGGTGCCCTGCCTGTGCAAGGTGGCACCGGCCACACAGCAGTACCACATGGAAGACGTGCACCGCGCCGGTGGCGTGATGGCCATCCTGGGCGAACTGGACCGCGCCGGCCTGCTGCAGACCGATGTCAGCACCGTGCACGCGCCGACGCTGAAGGATGCGCTGCAGCAGTGGGACGTGATGGTGAATGCCGAGGGCAGCCCGGCACACCAGCGCTTCCTGGCCGCTCCGGGCGGCGTGCGCACCACGCAGGCCTTCAGCCAGAGCCGCCTCTACCCGCGCCTGGATACCGACCGCGCCAATGGCTGCATCCGCAGCAAGGAACACGCCTACTCGCTGGAAGGCGGCCTGGCGGTGCTGTTCGGCAACCTGGCCGAGCGCGGCTGCGTGGTCAAGACCGCCGGTGTCGATGAAAGCATCTGGAAGTTCACCGGCCGTGCCCGCGTGTTCGAGAGCCAGGACGAGGCGGTGGAAGCCATCCTGGGTGACCAGGTGGTGGCCGGCGATGTGGTGGTGATCCGCTACGAAGGCCCCAAGGGCGGCCCCGGCATGCAGGAAATGCTCTACCCGACCAGCTACCTGAAATCCAAGCACCTGGGCGCCGCCTGCGCCCTGCTGACCGATGGCCGTTTCTCCGGCGGCACCTCCGGCCTGTCCATCGGCCACGCCTCACCCGAAGCAGCCGAAGGCGGCGCCATCGGCCTGGTGGAAGAAGGTGACGCCATCGAGATCGATATCCCGAATCGCAGCATCCACCTGGCGGTATCCGACGCGGTACTGGCCGAGCGCCGCGCCGCCATGAACGCCAAGGGCAAAGGCAAGGCCTGGCGCCCGGTCAAGCGCGAACGCGTGGTGTCGGCCGCGCTGCGCGCCTACGCTGCCATGGCCACCAGCGCCGATACCGGTGCCGTGCGTGACGTGAGCCAGGTCGAGCACTGATGGACCTGCATGCGGCTGCAATATACATAGCCGCATGACCACTGCCTCGACGGCCCGCCCCTGGCGGGCCGTTGTCATTCCAGCGGCGTGACGTCCATCTGCCGCGTCTGCGCCCATGCTGCCAGGCAGGCATCGCGCTGCGCCAGCGGCACCGCCAGCGTCAGCACGCAGTCTTCCAGCAGCTCCTGCTGCAGCACCTCGGCCTGGTGCTGGCGCGCGATGCGCAAGGCGTCGCTCAGCACCGGGTAGCCGCATTGCAGGCGGTACAGCGCCCGCACCTCCTGCTCATGGATGCTGGCACCCGCCAGCGCATCGGCGGTGACGCTCTTGTAGGCCTGGATCAGGCCCGGCACACCCAGCAGCGTGCCACCAAAGTAGCGCACCACGACCACCAGCACCTGCGTCAGACCGGCGGAATCGATCTGGCCCAGGATCGGCCGGCCGGCGCTGCCGGAAGGCTCGCCATCGTCATTGGCGCGGTAGCGTGCGCCATCGGCACCCAGCCGCCAGGCGTAGCACCAGTGCACCGCCTTCGGATGGTCGGCGCGCAGCTGATCCAGCAGCGGCCTGATGTCGGCCTCGGACTGGATCGGCCAGCCATAGGCCAGGAAGCGGCTGCCCTTGTCCTTGAATTCGGCCTGTGCCGGCGCTGCCAGCGTGCGGTAGGAAGTGATCTCTGCCATGGGCTGATTATCGGCGCTGCGGGCGGACACAAAAAAACCGGAGCGGCTTGCGCCAGCTCCGGTTGCAGCGATTACTGGGCAGTCAGCTTATTGGCCGTTCTGCTTTTTGACCGGCATGCCGTGTTCGTCTGCTGCCTCAATGGAAGCGGTGTCGTCAGCCAGCATGCTCAGGCCGTCCTTCTTGCGCTGGGCCGCGTTCGGGCGCTCGATCAGCCAGTACAGCACCAGGCCGATCACCACCGCGTACACAGTCGCCTTGGCATCGGGCATGGCCAGGGTCACGGCCACGATGCCGGCGACGCCACGCTCGGCCGAGTTCTTCAGCTCTTCCATGCCCACCATGATGCAGATATAGGCCGTCAGCACCAGCGTCAGCGACAGTGCAATCGGCAGCACCGGCTTGAACACGCTCACCAGCGGCAACATGAACACGGCGATCAGGCCGGTGATCCAGAAGGTACCACCACCGGAATAGATCGAGTCCATGGACTTGCGACCCAGCGCATAGCGCTCAGCCAGCGTGGCATGCGCCGCCGTCCACAGCGGACCGGCCAGACCGGGCCAGGGTGCCAGCAGGGCATGCAGGCCATTGCGCAGCGCTGTCACCAGGTGGACACGCGTCACGTTCAGCTCGATCACCTCGTCCGTGCGCTGGTGATCCGCGCGCTTGCACAGGGCAAAGCCGACCAGGATGTCACCAAAGGCGATCACGTAGGCGATGATGGCAGTCGGAATCGCCAGCAGGAACATGTCGGCGCTCGGCATGCCGATGTCGCTGTTGAACACCAGGAAGTTCATCAGCAGACCAAAGTCGGGCTGGGTAATGCCCCACTCGATCTCGGGCAGCGGGTACTCGCCCACGATCCAGCCGATGATCATGGCGATGAACATGCCGGGGATCATGCCGAAGTTGGAGATCATCTTGGCAAAGCGGTTGTTCTCGACAATGTGCTTGAACGACAGCGAGAACAGGATGTAGGCCGACACGATACAGCCGATCAGCAGCGAGATCGGCGTAGCGTCGATACGGCCGCCCACTTTCAGCTCACCCATCATGGCTGCAATACCGGCACCGATGATGATGCCGGCCTTGAGCGAGTTCGGGATCAGCTTGACCAGCTTGTCGCCCAAGCCGGTCAGTCCCAGGAACAGGAAGATGATGAATACTTCCAGCTGCAGCGCGAACATGGCGCGCACCGCCTCCGGTCCGGGCTCAAAGTTCTGCAGGTACAGCAGCACCACCGGAATCGCCGGAGTGATCCAGCCAGGTACCAGCGGCACGCCCATCAGGGCCGGCAGCAGGTAGCCGATACCGGCGATGACACAGCCGGCCAGGGCGGCTTCATACGGCATGCCCAGATACTTGGTCAGCAGCGGGATCATGCCCAGGCTGACGACGAACATGAACAGGCCCTGCACCATTTCCGGGAATTCCCAGCGGTAGTGGATGAAGGGGAGTCGGATCTTGAAAGGGCCGGCTTTCCAGAAGGGATGCTCGGCACCATATGCGCGTTCAATGGCCATAAAGGTGTCCAATTGTTGTTGGTGTGACAAAGTACGGTTTTATACCGACAGTTGACGTCAGCGTCACGCAGGGTTTACCCTAGTGCGACTTTGTCATATGACAGCAACAGACATGAAAAACGCGGCCAGGGCCGCGCTGTTCGTGAGGCCTTTTGACCACGATGTCAATGCATCTCGAGCCAGATCGTCACCGGGCCATCGTTGACCAGTGCCACCTGCATGTCGGCACCGAAGATGCCGGTAGCCACCTGCGCATGCAGGGCTCTGGCACGTTGCACGCTGTAGTCGAACAGCGCCTGCCCCTGCGCAGCAGGCGCGGCAGCGGTAAAACTGGGCCGGTTGCCGCCGCTACAATCGGCGGCCAGCGTGAACTGGCTTACCAGCAACAGGCCGCCCTGCACATCCTGCACGCTGCGGTTCATCTTGCCGGCCTCGTCGGCAAAGATGCGCAGCTTGAGGATCTTGGCCAGCAACCGGTCTGCCACCGCCTCATCGTCCTGCGGTTCGGCACACAGCAGCACCAGCAGGCCACGGCCGATCTCGCCGGTGACTTGCCCCTCCACCGTGACGCTGGCCTGGCTCACGCGCTGCAGCAGGGCTTTCATGCGCCAGCGGCTCCGGGCTGGCGCGCCTGCACCGCCTCGCGCAGCAGCGGCAGGCTTTCCAGACCCCAGAACAGCTCGGCGGCGCCGCCCTCCTCTTCCGGCATCAGCACCAGCGTGGGCACGCCCCAGACGCCATGCGACAAGGCCTCCTCGCCGTTGGCGATCAGCTGCGCCTTGACTTCCGGGCTGGCCGGATCGCGTACCTCGGGCAGCAACCCGGTCAGCTGCTGCCAGGCCTGCTGTTGCAGCGCGGCATCATCCGCCACTGCACCAGCGCGCCAGATGCTATCGAACAGCGCGCCGCAGACCTGACGACCGGGCTCGCCTTGCGGGCTGGCGGCGAGCGCCATGCGCAGCCAGGGAAACGGTGCAAACGGGTGCTGCACCGGCCAGTCAAACGGCAGCCCCGCCTGCTCTGCCAGCCAGCGCGTGTGCTGGCGCGACCAGGCCATGCGCTGCGGCATGTCGACCGGCGCCGGCGTGCCATGCGCCTTCAGCAGGCCACCCAGCAGCACCGGGCGATAGCGCACCTGGTAGGCCAGGCCATCGAGTACCTTGGGAAGCTGATGGAAAGCCAGGCAGGCATAGGGCGAGACGAAATCGAAATAGAAGTGGATGACGGGCAGCATGGTCGGGTCTCCGTGAATGATCAGGATTGGCCGCGCTGCAGCAGCAGCTGCCAGAGCGCACGGCGCTCCTCGTCATCGTACAGCGACCAGGCCTGGATTTCATCGAGCGTGCGACGGCAGCCGCGGCACAGGCCGCTGCGCTCGTCGATCTGGCAGATATTGATACAGGGAGATGCCACCGGCGTACTGGCGATGGCGCAGGCGCCGCGTTGCGCGAAGGCCGCAGCCTCGGCTGCAGCGCCGGAAGAAGAACGGGGGGAAGAGGACATGGCGGGATTGTGCCGCACAAGCCCCCGTTCCGCTGGCGTCAGGCCTTGGCAGCCGACTCCGCCAGCATGGCGCGGCGGTTCAGGATGGCACGCGCCACGCGCGAGCTGTTGGGGCGCTCCAGGTAGTTGCTGATCATCTCGCCGGCGTCGATCAGGGCATCCAGGTCGATGCCGGTTTCGATGCCCATGCCGTGCAGCATGTAGACCACGTCTTCGGTGGCCACGTTGCCGGTGGCACCGCGCGCGTACGGGCAGCCACCCAGGCCGGCCACGGAGGTGTCGAACTGCCAGATACCCATCTGCAGCGCGGCCAGCGTGTTGGCCAGCGCTTGGCCATAGGTGTCGTGGAAGTGGCCGCTGACATCGTCGATGTCATAGTACTGCAGCGCGGCATCGATGGCGCGCTGCACGCGGATCGGGGTACCGACGCCGATGGTATCGGCCACGCCCACGTGCTGCACGCCAATATCCTTCATCAGGCGCGCCAGGTAGGCGACGCGCTCGGGAGCAATATCGCCCTCGTAGGGGCAGCCCACGGTGCAGGACATGGCGCCGCGCACCTTGATGCCGGCCGCCAGGGCGGCTTCGACCACCGGGGCAAAGCGCTCGATGCTCTCGCCGATCGAGCAGTTGATATTGCGCTGGCTGAAGGCCTCGCTGGCGGCACCAAACACCACGATTTCATCGGGCTTGCCGACCAGCGCCGCTTCCAGGCCCTTCATGTTGGGCACCAGCACCGAATAGCAGACGCCAGGACGGCGCGTGATGGCGTTCATCACCGCCTCGTTGTCGGCCATTTGCGGCACCCACTTGGGCGAGACGTAGCTGGTGGTTTCCAGCTTGCGCACGCCGGCATCGACCAGACGGCGGATCAGTTCGCTCTTGATCGCGGTCGGAACCTGGGTTTTTTCATTCTGCAGGCCGTCACGCGGCCCCACGTCCACAATCAGTACCTGGGAGGGGTAATCGAACGCCATGTCTGTCTGCTCCTGCTATCAGCTGCCTGCCGGCAAATGGGACTGTCCTGCATGCCGGATGCGTCAGATTGACAGCAATCTGCTGGCTACGCTACAAGACAAACCCGGGGATTTTCCGTTATACTTTCGCTCTTTCGGGCTCTTAGCTCAGTTGGTAGAGCAGCGGACTCTTAATCCGTTGGTCGTAGGTTCGAATCCTACAGGGCCCACCAAAATCACCGAAAAGCCTGCAAACATCAGCTGTTTGCAGGCTTTTTTCTTGCTTACGCCGTCTTCAGCGTCAGCAGCTCGTCGCCGTCCTGCACCTGGTCACCCGGTGCAAACATCAGCTCGACCACTTCGCCATCGGCCGGCGCCGCAATCGTGTGCTCCATCTTCATGGCTTCCATCACCGCCAGCGGCTGGCCCTTGGTCACCTTGTCGCCGGCCTTGACGGCAAACGACACCACCTTGCCCGGCATGGGCGCGGTCAGACGGCCGCCTTCGCTGCTTTCGCCGGAGTGGAACAGTGCATCGACCATGGTGATGCTGCTGGCGCCGCGCTGGCTGAACACGTTCAGCTCCTCGCCGTCCAGCCAGGCCTGCAGCGTCTGGCGGTCATCGCCATAGCGCACATCCATGCGGCCGTCATCACGTTCTTCCACGATCAGCGGACCTTCGGTCAGTACCTCGGGGTGCAGCGTGCCGTCCGGCTTGGCGATCACGATGTAGTACGTGCCATCGTGCTCGTAGCGCAGGTCGGCCTGCAGCGGCTCGCCCTTGTACATCAGTTCGAAATGGCGGCTGAAGCTGCCATAACCACGCCAGCCGTCGCGGCGGCTGAACGGATCCTTGCCCTGCAGCAGCTTGTTCTCGCTGAAGATGCGGTGGCCAATGGCAGCCGCCACGGTCATCGGCATGCCCAGCTTGTCCTGGCCGAACAGCGCATCGGCTTCACGCGGGATCAGCGCGGTGTCCAGCTTGGCCTGGCTGAAGGAATCGGTTGCCAGGATCTGGCGCAGGAACTGCACGTTGGTGGTCAGGCCGACGATGCGCATGTGGGCCAGCGCACCATCCAGACGCGCCAGCGCCTGCTCGCGGTCCTCGCCCCAGACGATCAGCTTGGCGATCATGGAGTCGTAGAACGGGCTGATGGCATCGCCTTCACGCACGCCGGAGTCGACACGGGCATCGGCGCGCTGGAAGTCCACGCTCCAGTCGGGCGTGCGGTAGACCTTGAGCGTGCCGGTGACCGGCAGGAAGTTGTTCTCCGGGTTCTCGGCGTTGATGCGCGCCTCGATCGCGTGGCCGCGCATTTCCAGCTCGTGCTGCTGCCTGGGCAGCGGCTCGCCGCTGGCGACGCGCAGCTGCCACTCGACCAGGTCCTGGCCGGTGATCGCTTCAGTCACCGGATGCTCCACCTGCAGGCGGGTGTTCATTTCCATGAAGTAGAACTTCATCTCTTCCGGCTTGTCATAGCCACCCGGCTGCTCGACGATGAATTCCACCGTACCGGCGCCGACGTAGTTGACGGCGCGGGCCGCGGCCACGGCGGCCTCGCCCATCTGCTGGCGCAGCTCGGGTGTCATGCCGGGAGCGGGCGCCTCTTCCAGCACCTTCTGGTGGCGGCGCTGCACCGAGCAGTCACGCTCGAACAGGTAGACGTAGTTGCCATGCGTGTCGCCAAACACCTGGATCTCGATGTGGCGCGGACGCAGCACGTATTTCTCGACCAGCACGGCGTCATCACCAAAGCTGTTGATCGCTTCGCGCTTGCAGGATTCGAGCGCGGAGGCGAAGTCTTCGGACTTCTCGACCAGGCGCATGCCCTTGCCACCGCCGCCGGCGCTGGCCTTGATCAGCACCGGGTAGCCAATGCGATCGGCCTCGCGGTGCAGCATCTCGGGATCCTGGTCGGCACCGTGGTAGCCCGGCACCAGCGGGACGCCGGCCTCTTCCATCAGGCGCTTGGATTCTGCCTTCAGGCCCATCGCCTGGATGGCGCTGGCCGGCGGGCCGATGAAGACCAGGCCGGCATCGGCACAGGCCTGGGCAAATTCGTCGTTCTCGCTCAGGAAGCCGTAGCCGGGGTGGATCGCCTCGGCACCGCGCGACTTGGCGGCGTCGATGATGCGCTGCCACTGCAGGTAGCTGTCCTTGGGCGCACTGCCACCGACGTGCACGGCCTCGTTGCACAGCTGCACGTGCTTGGCGCGGGCATCGGCATCGGAATACACGGCCACGGTCTGCACGCCCATGCGACGTGCGGTAGAAGCCACGCGGCAGGCGATTTCGCCACGGTTGGCAATCAGGATTTTCTTGAACATGGTCTTGTCTCCTTGGTTTTCAGAAGGGCCTTACAGCACCTGGATATCGGGGTCCTGCGCGCCAAACCAGCTCTTGAGGCGGCGTATGGCGCGGCGCAGGTAACGGATGAGTAAAAAAGTGACCAGCAGCATCAGCACGACGGCAATCGCCAGCACCACGGCAAACAGCAGCGGATAGGCGGTTGCCAGCCAGACAATACCGATCACCAGCCCGTCCTCGGCAAAGCTCGCCGCCACGTTGCTGAACGGTTCGGGCGAGGTATTGATGGCAGCGCGCGTAGTAGTCTTGGCCGCCTGGCTGGTCGCCGCCAGCGTGCCGCCCAGAATCGTGGCCACCAGCGTCATGGTGCCGCCATCGGCGCCAAACACGCTGCCCGCCAGCGCCGCACCCGCAGGAATGCGGATCACGCTGTTGGCCAGATCCCAGATGCTGTCCAACCCCGGGATCTTGTCGGCAAAGAATTCCATGAACAGCATGAAGCAGCTGGCGGCGAGCACGACCGGACTTTGCAGCATGTGCATGCTCTCGGGCAGTGGCACCCAGCCAAGCAAGCCGATCAGGCCGGTGATGAACACCACCGCATACAAGCGGAAGCCGCTGGCCCAGCCAAGCGCGCCGGCCAGCGCCAGCATGCCGGTCAGGTCCATGGTGCCCAGCGCCCGCCCGGCGACCGCTCCGGCCGAGTGGCCGGCATCGCCCAGCACCGCGCTGGTCTGCTGCAGAAAGGGTAACCATTGCTGGAACCATTGCGTCAAGGTCTCGATCATTCCGTTCTCCTGGCATTGCGTCAGCACCCATGGTACGACTGCATGGCAGGACTGCCATCAGCGCACATGCCGGGAAAACGGTACTTTGTCATGCTCAGGCGCCCAGCCAGGACGGCTTGCGCTTCTGCAGGAAGCTCTGCACGCCTTCGCGGCCTTCGTCGCTGGCACGGATGTCGGCGATGCCAGCCACGGTGGATGCGATCAGGGCGGCATCGATCTCGCGCTCGGCCACGTCCTGCACCAGGCGCTTGCAGGCCTTGACCGCGGCCGGGCTGGCACTGACCAGCGCCTTGGCAATTTCGGCAACCTTGGCTTCCAGCTGGTCGGCCGGCACCACGGCGTGGACAAAACCGATGCGATGCGCCTCGGCAGCGTCGAAACGCTCGGCGGTCAGGAACCAGCGGTGCGAAGCGCGCGCGCCCATGGCACGGATCACGTAAGGGCTGATGGTGGCCGGGATCAGGCCGAGCCTGACTTCACTCAGGCAGTAGAAGGCGGTATCGACGCTAACTGCCATGTCGCAGGCTGCCACCAGGCCCATGCCACCGGCATAGACATCGCCCTGCACCTGCGCGATCACCGGCTTGGAGCAGGCATAGATCACGCGAAGCATTTCGGCCAGCTTGCCGGCGTCCTGCAGGTTTTCGTCACGCGTGTAGTCGGCCATGCGGCGCATCCAGTTCAGGTCGGCGCCGGCGCAGAAAGCCGGGCCTTGCGCCGCCAGCACTACCACGCGCACATCGCTGCGCTGGTCCAGTTCGGTGAAGGCCTGCGTCAGTTCGGCGATGACCTCGTCATTGAAGGCATTGCGCACGTCGGGGCGCGACAGCGTCAGGGTGGCGATATGGCCGTCAACAGCCAGGGTGAGAGCAGACATGGAGTCTCCGGGATGATCAGGGTCGGCTGGCGGCGGGCAAGCGGTTCAGGAACCGGTTGACCTGCGGCTGCCAGACCGACGGGAAATGGGTAAACAGGGTGTGGCCGTCCTGGCCCACGGCACGCGTCTGCACGAACTCGCCCACGCCACCGATGCGCGTGTAGGCGGCAAACCACTGGCGCGGCACCTCCTGGCCCAGGTAGCGGTCATTGGGCGCATACAGCCACAGCGTGGGCATGCGGTTGTGCAGTCCCTGCTGGCGCAGCTGCTGTGCCAGCGGGAAGGTGGAACAGGGCTGGCCCGGTCGTGCCACCGGATCGGCACCGGCACCGCCGGAGAAATTGATCACGGCGGCCACGCCCTTGGGGCGCATGGCGGCGGCTTCGAGCGAGGCGATCGCACCGTAGGAGTGGCCGACCAGCAGCGTGCCGTCACGGCGCACCTGCGGCTGCTGCTGCACGGCATCAACCACGGCCAGGATCTGCGTGGCGGCGGCGCGGAAGCCCGGGCCGTATTCACGTCGATCACAGTTGCCGGAGGCCTCGACATCCGCGCCACCCGTCACGCCGTAGCCAATGCGCGTGGGCACCGCCACCACATAGCCTTTCTGCGCCAAATAGCGCGCAGCAGCGCCGTAATGGGCTCGCCCCATGCCGGTCTGCCCAGCACGCGTGGCCGGACGGCCATGGCTGATCACGGCCAGCGGCAAGGCGCCGCGCCGGGCATCGTCACGGAACACGGTGACCTGCAGCGCACGCTGCACCACCTGGCCGGCACGATCCGTCACCTGCACCGGCACCTGGGTGCGGGTTTCGACCACGCGCGCCTGTGCCGCCGATGCCAGCAGCAGCGCGCACAGGGCGAGGGGCAGGTGACGACGCAGCACGATCGCTCTCCGTCCTTACATGCGGAAGATACCGAACTTCGGCTCTTCGATCGGGGCGTTGTAGGCGGCAGACAGGCCCAGCGCCAGCATGCGGCGCGTATCGGCCGGATCGATGATGCCGTCGTCCCACAGGCGCGCGCTGGCGTAGTAGGGATGGCCCTGGTCTTCGTACTGCTGGCGGATCGGGGCCTTGAAGGCCTCCTCTTCCTCGGCGCTCCACTGACCGCCCTTGGATTCGATACCGTCACGGCGCACCGTGGCCAGCACGCTGGCAGCCTGCTCGCCGCCCATCACGGAGATGCGGGCGTTGGGCCACATCCACAGGAAGCGCGGGCTGTAGGCGCGGCCGCACATGCCGTAGTTGCCGGCACCAAAGGAGCCGCCGATCACCACGGTGAACTTCGGCACGTTGGCGGTGGCCACGGCCGTCACCATCTTGGCGCCGTGGCGCGCAATGCCCTCGTTCTCGTACTTGCGGCCGACCATGAAGCCGGTGATGTTCTGCAGGAACACCAGCGGGATCTTGCGGTGGCAGCACAGCTCGATGAAGTGGGCGCCCTTCTGCGCGCTCTCTCCGAACAGGATGCCATTGTTGGCAATGATGCCGACCTTCATGCCCTCGATACGGGCAAAACCGCACACCAGCGTGGTGCCGAAGCGGGCCTTGAACTCGTCCAGCTCGGAATCGTCCACGATGCGGGCGATGATCTCGCGCACGTCAAACGGCTTGCGCGTGTCGGTCGGGATGATGCCGTACAGCTCCTTGGCGTCGTAGCGCGGCGGCTTCGGCTCGGCGTACTGCGGCAGCGGCTGCTTCTGGTGGTTCAGGTTGTCGACGATGCTGCGCGCCAGTGCCAGCGCATGGGTGTCGTTCTGCGCCAGGTGGTCGGCCACGCCGGACAGGCGCGTGTGCACATCACCACCGCCCAGGTCTTCGGCCGTCACCACTTCACCGGTTGCAGCCTTCACCAGCGGCGGGCCACCCAGGAAAATCGTGCCCTGGTTCTTCACGATGATGGTCTCGTCGCTCATCGCCGGTACGTAGGCACCGCCAGCGGTACAGGAACCCATCACCACGGCGATCTGGGCGATGCCCAGCGCACTCAGGTTGGCCTGGTTGAAGAAGATGCGGCCAAAGTGGTCGCGATCCGGGAACACCTCGTCCTGGTTCGGCAGGTTGGCACCGCCGCTGTCCACCAGATAAATGCAGGGCAGATGGTTCTGCTGGGCGATTTCCTGGGCGCGCAGGTGCTTCTTCACCGTCATCGGGTAGTAGGTACCGCCCTTCACGGTAGCGTCGTTGCAGACGATCATGCAGTCCACGCCGGAGACGCGGCCAATGCCGCAGATCACGCCGGCGCCCGGCGCGGAATCGCTGCCGTCACGGTCCGGATACATGCGGAAGGCAGCCATCGGCGCGATTTCCAGGAAAGGCGTACCCGGATCGAGCAGCATTTCCACGCGCTGGCGCGGCAGCAGCTTGCCACGCGCCACATGCTTGTCACGCGCGGCTTCGGGGCCGCCCAGGGCAATCTGCTCGACGCGGGCGCGCAGGTCATCGACCACGGCCTGCATGGCGGCGGCGTTGGCCTGGAAATCTGCCGAACGGGCATTGAGTTTGGAAACAATCACTGGCATCGAAATTCTCCTGGAGGCTTACGCCGTCTTCTGCTCATTCAGGTTGAGCTCTTCCTTCATCAGTTCGCGAATCTTGAACTTCTGGATCTTGCCGGTCACCGTCATCGGGAACTCGGTCACGAAGCGCATGTACTTGGGCACCTTGTAGTGGGCGATCTGGCCCTTGCAGAACTCGCGGATCTGCTCTTCGTCGAGCTCCTGACCGGGCTTGGAAATGATCCAGGCGCACAGCTCCTCGCCAAAGCGCTCGTCGGGCACGCCAACCACCTGCACATCCTGCACCTTGGGGTGACGGTAGAGGAATTCCTCGATTTCGCGCGGGTAGACGTTCTCGCCGCCGCGGATCACCATGTCCTTGATGCGGCCGACGATCTTGACGTAGCCCTCCTCGTCCATGGTGGCCAGGTCACCGGTGTGCATCCAGCCGTCTGCGTCGATCGCTTCCTGCGTCTTGACCGGATCGTTCCAGTAACCGTGCATCACCGAATAGCCCCTGGTGCAGAACTCGCCGGTTTCGCCGCAAGGCACGACCTCGCCGGTTTCCGGGCTGACAATCTTGATCTCCAGGTGCGGCTGCACCTGGCCCACGGTGGATACGCGACGCTCCAGCGGCGTGTCCATGCCGCTCTGGCAGCTCACCGGGCTGGTTTCCGTCATGCCGTAGGCAATCGTCACCTGCGACATGTGCATCTCGCCCACCACACGCTTCATCACCTCGATCGGGCACGGCGATCCGGCCATGATGCCGGTGCGCAGCGTGGACAGGTCGAACTCCTGGAAGCGCGGGTGGTCCAGCTCGGCGATGAACATGGTGGGCACGCCGTGCAGCGCGGTACAGCGCTCTGCCTGCACCGTTTCCAGCACCAGCAGCGGATCAAAGGCATCGTTCGGGTAGACGACGCAGGCACCGTGCGTCATGCAGGCCAGGTTGCTCATCACCATGCCAAAGCAGTGGTACAGCGGCACCGGGCAGCACAGACGGTCCTGGTCGGTCAGGCCGATGCACTCGCCCACCAGATAGCCGTTGTTGAGGATGTTGCGGTGCGTCAGCGTGGCGCCCTTGGGGAAGCCGGTGGTACCGCTGGTGAACTGGATGTTGATCGGATCGGTGTTGGTCAGCGTCTTCTGGATCGCCGCCACTTCGGCATCGTCCGCATCACCACGCCCGATCCACTCGCTGAAACGGCGCATGCCGGGGATGTCCTCGCCCTGCCCCGGCTCATCGATCCAGATGATGCCGCGCAGGTGCGGCAGCCTGGACAGCGCCAGCATGCCCGGATGACAGTTCGGCAGCTCGGGAGCCAGTTCCTGCAGCATGCCGATGTAGTTGCTGGTCTTGAAGCTCGGCATGGTGATCAGGGCCTTGCACGCGACCTTGTTGAGCGCGTACTCGACCTCGGCCACGCGGTAGGCCGGGTTGATGTTGACCAGGATGATGCCGACCTTGGCCGTAGCCACCTGGGTGATCAGCCATTCGGCATTGTTGTGCGACCACAGGCCGACGCGATCGCCCTTGGTCAGGCCGCTGCGCAGCATGGCGCTGGCCAGCTGGGTGGCCTTCTGCTGCAGTTCGCGGTAGGTCAGGCGGATGCCCTGGTGGCGGCTGACCAGTGCCTCGTGATCCGGGTAACGTTTGGCAATCGCATCAAAGTGGTCGCCAATCGTGGTTTCCAGCAGGGCTGGCGTGGTCGCGCCACGGTCGATACTGCTGGTCAGCAGTGCAGAGCGGGTTGGCACGGCAGTGTGCTGCGTGTCGGCGGTCATGGCTGGTCTCCTCGGTGGTGGTGTGTTCAGTAGCCTACCTGTACGCGTGATCTTGATGTCACGTTTACGTAAACGTCAATTCAAGATTCTAGCCAGCCACCCCGGGATTGGCGACCCCCGAATCGCAGGATTCAGGGTAAGCCCCAATACGAAATCAGTGCAGCCAGTCGCTGATCTGCGACAACTCCGAGACCACGGCAAAAGCACCCGCCTGCAACAGGGCTTCAGCCGTTACCACCGGGTTGTGCGGACAGGCATAGCCTACCACCCGCGCCCCGGCCGCGGCACCGGCTCTAACCCCAGTCACGCTGTCCTCGATCACCAGACACTCCCCTGCCGGCACCTGCAGCTGCTGCATGGCTGCCAGATAGATATCAGGGTACGGCTTGCTGCGCGCAAACTCGTGGCCGCTGAAGATGCAGTCGGCGCGGAACCAGTCGGTCAGGCCGGTCAAGGCCAGTTGCAGCTTGATCTTGTTGCGGTCGGCGCCAGACACGCAGGCGATCTGGCCTTGTGTGTGGGCGTGCGCCAGCCGCACCAGCTCGGGCGCACCCGCCACCGGCTGCAGCTGCGCGCGCAAGGCCACATCGCGCGCGGCCCAGAAGCCGTGCAGCCACTCGGTAGTGAAAGGCTGGCCGGTTTCGCGCTCGATGCGCGCCGCCTCGTCGCGCGTGGCCTTGCCGACGAAAATTTGCATGCATTCCTGCAGCGTCAGCTTCCAGCCGCGCTCTTCGAGCAGATCCCGCAGCACGCCCATGGTCAGCGGCTCGCTGTCCACCAGCACGCCATCGCAATCGAACAGCACGGCGGCGAAGCGCTGCGTCACAGCTGCTCTCCGTCCACGTAGATCCAGCGTGACATTTCGCCGTCTTCCAGCCGGACAAAGCGGCTGCGTTCGTGCATGCGCTCGGCGCGGCCGTTGACGCGCCAGCGCGCGACGAATTCGACTTCAGCGTGTTCGGCATCGATCAGCTGGTGGTCCTTGACCTCCAGCCCCAGCCATTGCACGCCCTGCTCCGGCTCCAGCATGTCCGGGCGCTTGTCGCGCTGCCAGGTGGCCAGCAGGTAGGCGGTGCGGCCCTGCACAAAGGCGGTATAGCGCGATCGCATCAGGCTTTCGGCATCAGGCGCCGGCAGGTCCATGAAGTTCTCGATATAGCGGCCACAGCATTCACCGCCCGTCAGGGGCTGCTGTTTCGGGGACAGGCGGCCGCAGGGGCACGGTGCCTGCAGCCAGTCGGTATTCTTGCGTTTGCTCACGGGGTAATCGCTCAGGAAATCAGGTTGCGGAATAGGCTTATTTTGCCAGCCGGGGCGCATCGATATGGAATACGCAGCGTCCCCGGAAGCTGGCCGGCGGCTGCCAGCGCTTGCCGCCCTGTACCCGCACCTGCTCGATGCCGAAACGGCGCATCATGTCCAGGCTGTAGCTCCAGCCGATGCAATCACGGTAGCGGGCAAACTCCGGCCGCTGGCCCCAAGTGGTGCTGGCCTGATCGACGCCAATGCGCTGGAAGAAGGCACGCTCCAGCGGCGCCACGCGCTGCACATAGTTTTGGTACTGCTGGCGCGCCTCGGGCGGGATGCTGTCAGCCATGTCCTGCAGCACGCCGCCATGCCAGCCCAGCAGGCTGTGGCGCTGCAGCAGCTTGCGCTGGCCGGCCGGAAACACGTAGTTGGCACAGGAGGAGAGACAAACATCGCGCACCTCCACATCCATGCCGTGTTGCGCCAGCACATCGCCCAGTGCCATGCCCAGTTCCACATCGCCACCACGCGAGCTGATGGACAGCGTATGCGCGCCACGCGCGGCATGGAAACGCACATGCTGTATCGCATCGGCATCCATATAGCCATCGTAATGGACGGTATCGCCCATGCGCCAGACCGTGGCGGGGGCCTCCTGCTGTGCCTGGGCCGGCCATGCGGACAGGCCCAGCAGGGTCGTCAGCACGCAAGCGGTGACACGGACCAGGCCGCTGTCACGGCCTTGCAAGAGTGAGGGAAGATGATAGCCAAGTATGCCTGCATCTTAGCGGCACGGGCGCTGCGCGCTACGGTTGCAATTCCCTGTTTCTGCTTACACCTTGCCGCTTGAAGCTGCCCAAAATAGCAGCATCTGTACATCATTACCACAGCAGTCAGAGGATCGCCTCATGGATCAGAACCAACAACCTATCACTCCCGCCTCGCAGCCCGAGCAGGACGACGTGCAAGCCCTGCGTGACCGCGTGCGCCAGCTGGAAGAAGAACTGGCCCGCAAGCAGGCCCAGGCCGATGCCCGCCCCCACGCCGAGGTACCACCGCAGCAGACCCAGCAGGAACAGCACGCCTTTGTGCGCGACATGGTGTCCCGCATGAACGATGTGGATCGCACTGCCCTGCACGACTGGGCCGCGCGCCTGCTGCAACTGCGCCAGTCTGGCGACACCCTGTTGAACAAGGCCAGTCAGGCCCTGAGCGCCACCCTGAACAACAAGGCCGCCCTGCCCAGCATCAAGCTGCTGGCGCGTGAAGCCAAGCGCCGCGCCTGGGACCAGCAAGGCACCGGCGGCCGCGTGGCAGTGGGTGCCGGCCTGATCGCCGCGCTGATGATGGGACCAGGTGCGATCCTGGTCGCTACCGCCGGTGTGGCAGCAGGCTTTCCGCTGTGGACCGTGTTTGGCAATGGCGGGACGCTGCTGCAGGCAGTGGTTGATGCCACCAGCGGGCCTGCGGGCTCGACTGCGCCGGTGCAGCAGGTGCCGGTGACGGTGGTGGATCCGGAGGATCAGCAGCCGCCGGTGTGATGGTTCGCCTTGCCCAGTGACAGGAATGCCCGCAGTTGCGGGCATTTTTTATTGGAGAACTGCCAAGGCTAGTCCGCAACTCGTAGAGTGGCTTACAGCGTGCTACATTCATCCTCATCGCATCGCCACTAGTACACCGACACTCCTACGGCGAATATTGCCAGTACGTGACAGGCCCTCCATCCAAAGCGCTTGTCGTGTTCATCCAATTTCCAAATCATGACAGATTCGCCCCAAGTTGCGGAAGACGTAGAACCCTGCCCTATCTGCCAATCACAAAGTGGGGTATTTGCTGTTCCCCGCCATACCGCCAAATGGTCTGAACTTTCGATTATCGAGCAGTCGGCCATATTACAGATGATCAGCGACGCTCTAGCATCTGGAGGCACTGACTTTCATGCGTCAGAGGAGCACGGGCACTTCCACTTCCAGCTGAACCGCACACTCACACCAGCCCCAAAACTCAGTACCGGAAGCAATGATCCATTACTCCCTCTTGTTACTGAAGGCTTGGATCGTGCGGACAGTGTTGACCTAGCCGTTGCATTCGCGATGAGCTCTGGCGTGCAATTGTTAGAACCCTGGCTTCGGGACTTGCTACAACGAGGTGGGCATCTACGCATCATCGTTGGGGATTATTTAGACATCACAGAGCCTGAGGCGCTACAGCGTTTGATGGACTTAGATGGCGCAAGACTCTATATATTTGAAGCAAGCGGTAGTAGCTTTCACCCTAAGACCTGGCTATTTCGCGCAAAACAGCAACATGGATCCGTGATTGTAGGTAGCTCTAATCTTTCTAAGACAGCACTAACCACTGGTGTGGAATGGAATTTGCATACCGAAAATGCTACTGATGAAGTTGCCGCCGCTTTTGATACCCTACTTGCACACCCCAACGTCAAAATACTGACCAACAGCTGGATTGAGCAATACATCGCCAGAAGACAGAGCAGCTCTCTCAAAACTATTGCACAAAAAATAATTGCTGACGAACCTTTACCAGCAGCGGTGCACCCCCACCACATTCAAGAAGAGGCACTGAGTGCCTTAAAGGACTCTCGTGCGCGAGGGCAACGTGCAGGCTTAGTGGTGCTTGCAACCGGTCTAGGAAAAACATGGCTTGCCGCCTTTGACAGCCTCTCTTTCCATCGTATCTTATTCGTGGCGCATAGAGAAGAAATTCTCAATCAAGCCATCAATTCCTTCAGGCGTATCAGACCTGATTCCAGTATAGGTCGCTACAACGCTAGCCACAAAGATATGCATGCAGACATAGTTTTTGCATCCGTCCAAACCATCGGGAAACAAAGTCACTTAAGAAATTTCCCTAGCAACAGCTTTGACTATATCGTAGTAGATGAGTTTCACCATGCCGCAGCCAGTAGCTACTTAAATTTACTAAACCATTTTTCACCCCAATACCTGCTTGGACTAACAGCTACCCCTGATCGTACTGATGGCGCCGACCTACTTCCTCTCTGTGACAACAATCTAGTTTATCAATGCGACTTATTTGAAGGCATTGATGCAAACCTGCTGGCCCCCTTCCATTATTTTGGCGTTCCAGATGAGGTTGATTACGGTCAAATACCGTGGCGCTCAAACCAATTTGATCCTGACGCTTTGGATGCAGCCTTGGCAACCGAGGCCAGAGCAGCCAATGCCTTAGATCAATTTCGCAAGCATCGTCAAGGACCTGCCATCGGTTTTTGCTGTTCAGTGCGGCATGCGAAATTTATGTCGCAATTCTTTCAATCCCATGGTATAGATGCAGTCGCTGTACACTCGGGGGCTGATTCTGCCCCTAGGACCACATCGTTGGAAAAATTGGGGCGTGGGGAAATTGATATTATTTTTTCTGTTGACATGTTTAACGAAGGCGTGGACGTACCCAATATCGGCACTGTCATCATGCTACGCCCTACAGAAAGTGCAATTATTTGGCTACAACAGTTAGGACGCGGCCTCAGGAAAGTGGAGGGCAAAACTCTACAAGTGATTGACTACATTGGAAATCACAGAATTTTCCTAACAAAGCTACGTGCTCTCCTAAGTGCAGGGCCAGGCGATCGCTCATTAAGCGTTAAACTTGATCAAGTGTTAAACGGCACTCTTCCGTTGCCAGCCAATTGCCATGTCACTTACGATCTCAAAACCATAGAAATCCTTCGCGAGCTATTGCAACCGAAACCATATACTGCAGACTTGGAAGCACAATACAAAGACTACCATCTACGTCATGGAAAACGCCCAACTGCCACGCAAGTAGCCAACATGGGTTTCGACCCCATCAACAATGGTCACGGCGGTTGGTTTGACTTTGTGCGCGACATGGGTGACTCTGTAGATGCCACAGCTTATCGGCATATTCTCAGCTTAATTCGCCAATTGGAGCGCGACAAAGTAATTCCCGAAGTTGCTATTTCAGCACTACTCAGCTTAAATCCATACCATCCTGCCACCAGCATTGGTTTAGAATTTTGGCGTGACAGCCCATTTTTACGTCGCAAAGGTGATGGCCTAGCCCTCACTCACCCGGATCCACGAGGCGCTGCTACAGGCATGCTTTTAGAGCTCGCAGAATGGCGTGCCAATTCTAGCGAGCGCAACACCAACAGAGAGCCCACTAACACGAACCCCAGCGGCGCCCTGACTTTATGGAGAGAATATCCTCGCGAAGAAATACCAGCATTCTTCGGCACCAGCTTCAATCCTGGCAACTGGAATGCAGGTATTGTCCGTACCGGCAACACGCTTATTTTATTAACCACCCTTAACAAAGGCTCTCTTTCAAGCGGCAACGAATACGAAGATCACTTCCATGATGCCTACAGCATGCAATGGCAGAGTCAAAATCAAACTCGAAAAGACAGCTTGATAGGACGAATACTCAATGGCACGGAGAGCAATACAGTTGTTCACCTCTTTGTCCGATTTAATAAATTAAGGAATGGCAAGGCCGCCCCATTTATTTACTGCGGCACACCCCTATTTGTTTCTTGGAATGGTGAACGGCCAATTACGGTCCAGTGGCAACTTGAAAAGCCTATTCCTCGCCATCTGTGGCCTGTATTTGACATCTCTGAGGATCGCGTTTCCAACAAGGATTCATAGTTTTATTAATTAGTCACTAGCTTTGCTACTGTAGGCACGGTTCATGCTATCTGTCCCAGTTGATGCTTGCATGTCAAATCAGATGCATGCCTACATGATCAAGGTGTCATCTACAAAGTAGCCCCCAGCAAGCGCCGCTGCAACAGCCCCTGCATATCCCTGCGCCCATCCACCACCAGATACACCACCACACGCTGTGACTCGGTGATCCGATAGATGCAACGCCAGGGCTTGAACAAGAGCTGGCGGTACTCTCGGATTCCCAATGCAAGCAATTCCTTGGGAATACTGCCGCGTTCTGGCATGTGCTCCAGGCTGGCAAGCACCTCTGACAATTGATCCAGAACCCGTTCCGCGTTGGCAGGACAGTCGTGCTCGGCGATGTAGCCGATGATCGCCTCCAGATCCTGCTCTGCGCCTGGAGTCAGGACCACCTCATAGTGATTGGCCATCGCAGGGCTCAGCGCTTGGCCAGTTTGTCACGCAGGCGCGCAAGCACGGCTCCGGCAGGCGCGATTCGCCCTGCTTCCTCGTCTTGACGACCCAGCGCAAGAATCTTCAGCAATGCCAGCGTTTCCTGTGTTTCCTCATAACTGGCTACATCCTGCAGCACTGCCTTGGCCATGCCGTTCTGCGTGATGACCAGGGGCTGGCGCTCTTCCACCAAGGTGTTCAACACCTCTGCAGCATTGGCCTTCAGATAGCTCACCGGTTTGACTTGGGTTGAATAACGCATGGCCCCTCCTTGAGACCAAATATAGACTGTATTTAATCTTCTCACAAGTGCAAAAAAAGTGATCTGATCCTTGGAGTTTGGACAGTTCAAGCTACCAGCATCTCTTTATTTCAGGAGTCTGCCAAAGGCCTGGCCTTGCGTGGTCGACCACCCAGACGCCCATTAGCCCGCGCTGCTACCGCCTTGGCCGGCGAGCTGACGCGACCGCCCACAGCACCGATCTGCGCCATCCAGCGCTTGCTGCCGAACACCCCTTTGATCAGATGCGGTACATACAGATCCACATCCAGATCCGGCCAGTAGAGACCCAGACCAGCGCCCGTCACCTCGATCCTTGACAAGGCCGTAGGTGCTGCATCTGCCAGCCCTTGGGCATGCGCCACCGGAAATGCAAACGCACAGCCATTATCCAGTTCGATGCAGATACGACCCTCTTCATGACGCGCCGACAAGGCCAACGGGCCATGCGCAAGCAACTGCTCGCCACGCGCACTGGCCTGCAGGTAGTCGCTTTCGGTGATCAGGGATTCAGCCATGGATGTTCTCCCATTGTTGGCATAACTGTCCGATATGCCGTGTCAGATAGGCCGCCAGTTGCCGCAACTGCTGCAACGTAAATCCTTTCTGGCTGTACAGCTTCACTCTGGCCAGATCACACAGCAACTCGAACCTGGCATGTTCCTCCACACCCAGCACATGCACATGTGGCGGGCGATGGTCATTCGGATAAATCACGATACGCCAGGCCCGGAAGGGCGGAAGTACAGCAGGCATGTTCAATATAACCCAAGCAATCTTGGGTTTCAAGAATTCAGACAAGCCGCATGATAACAAATATGAATTCTTTTTTATTACATTTCATGAGGCGAGCACAAAAAAGCGGCCCGCAGGCCGCCCCATCAAATCACCTCACCAGCCACTCACAGCGCCCGGGAAATGATGATCTTCTGCACATCACTCGTGCCCTCGTAGATCTGGCACACGCGCACGTCGCGGTAGATACGCTCCACCGGGAAGTCGGCCGTCACGCCGTAGCCACCCAGGGTCTGGATCGCCACCGAGCAGACCTTTTCGGCCGTTTCGCTGGCAAACAGCTTGGCCATGGCCGCTTCCTTCAGGCAGGGCTTGCCGGCATCGCGCAGGCTGGCGGCGTGCCAGATCAGCTGGCGTGCCGCTTCCAGTTGCGTGGCGCAATCGGCCAGGCGGAAAGACACCGCCTGGTGCTCGATGATCGGCACGCCGAAGGCCTCGCGCTCCTTGGCGTACTGGATGGCAAAATCCAGCGCGCTGCGCGCCATGCCCACGCTCTGCGAGGCAATGCCGATACGGCCGCCTTCCAGCGCGCTCAGGGCAATCTTGTAGCCCTCGCCTTCCTCGCCGATCAGGTTCTCGGCCGGAATGCGGCAGTTGTCAAACAGGATCTGTGCGGTATCGCTGCTGTGCTGGCCGAGCTTGTGCTCCAGGCTGGCGACTTTCCAGCCCGGGTTGTCGGTGCCCACCATGAAGGCGCTCAGGCCCTTCTTGCCGGCAGCCTTGTCGGTCACGGCGATCACCACCGCGGCCTGGCCATGCTTGCCGCTGGTAATGAACTGCTTGGTACCGTTGATCACGTACTCATTGCCGTCCTTCACCGCCGTGGTGCGGATGGCGGAAGCGTCGGAGCCCACGTGCGGCTCGGTCAGGCAGAACGCACCCAGGATATCGCCACGCGCAGCCGGCACCAGCCACTGCTGCTTCTGCTGCTCATTGCCGTAACGCATCAGGATCGCGTTGTACGGGCAGTTGGTCACGCTGATCGCCGTGCTGGTACCGCCGTCACCGGCAGCGATCTCTTCCAGCACCAGGGCCAGCGTCACGTAATCCAGGCCGGCTCCGCCGTACTCTTCCGGTACGCAGATACCATAGGCACCCAGCTCGGCCAGGCCCTTGTGTGCTTCCTTGGGGAAGGTGTGCTCCTTGTCCCACTGGGCGGCATTGGGCCACAGCTGTTCTTGTGCAAAGGCGCGAACGGCATCGCGCACCATTTCCTGGTCCTGGGTCAGCAGCATGGCTTTCTCCTCGTGTTCTGTTCTTGAAAAATTCTCGGGATGACAGGCAGGTGCGACTTACCAGTCCAGCGCCTGGCCATCGTATTGCAGGAAGCCGCCATTGGCCGGATTGCTCTCCAGCACCTGGCGCATGCCACGCGCACTGTCCTCGACCTTCACCGGCGCCTCGGCACCGCCCATGTCGGTCTGCGTCCAACCCGGATGCAGCAGCACCATGGTGCTACGCGGGTAATCAAAACGGGCCGATGCCACGGCCATGTTGAGCGCCGTCTTGCTGACACGGTACAGCCAGCTGTGGCTGCTGTCGGCAACGGCAATGCTGCCCAGAATGCTGGACACGAAAGCAAAGACGCCACCCTGGCCGCCCCGCCCTGCTTCTACCAGCGGTGCCACCTGCGGAATCACCTGCATCGCACCGAGCACGTTGGCGTGCATGATCTGGTCAAAGTCCTGCTGCGTTGGCGGGCTCAGCGCATCACCGCGGCCGGGCACTCCCGCCACATAAATCGCCACATCCAGCGCCACACCATCCAGCTGCCAGCTCAAGCCGCTGACACTGGCCGGATCAGCCACATCCACACGCAAGGTCTGGGCCACGCCCAGTGCTTCCAGCCGGGCCAGTCCGGCATCATCCCGTGCGGTGGCAATCACCTGATCGCCATTCGCCACATACTGGCGCGCCATCTCGTAGCCAATGCCACGCGAGGCCCCTATCAGCAACACCTGTGCCATGCTGTCTCCTGTCTCAGGCAGGGCGCTGCCCCATGGCAGCCGCCCTGCGGTCTGGCATTACACCAGTTCGATACACATGGAAGTGCCTTCACCACCGCCGATACACAGCGTGGCCAGGCCCTTCTTCAGGCCGCGCGCCTTCAGCGCGTGGATCAGCGTCACCACGATACGGGCACCGGAAGCGCCGATCGGGTGGCCCAGCGCGCAGGCGCCGCCGTTCACGTTGACCTTGTCATGCGGCACGTTCAGCTCGGCCATCAGCGCCATCGGCACCACGGCAAAAGCCTCGTTCACTTCCCACAGGTCCACGTCCTCGACCTTCCAGCCGGCCTTGTCCAGCGCCTTCTTGGTAGAACCAACCGGAGCGGTGGTGAACCAGTTGGGCTCCTGCGCGAAGGCGGCGTGGCTGACGATGCGTGCCAGCGGCGTGCAACCCAGCTCCTTGGCCTTGGATTCGGTCATCAGCACCACGGCGGCAGCGCCGTCGTTGATGCTGGAAGAAGCGGCAGCGGTAATCGTGCCGTCCTTCTTGAAGGCGGGACGCAGCGTCGGGATCTTGTCGATCTTGATCTTGCCCGGACCTTCGTCGGTGTCGATCACGCGCTCGCCCTTGCGATCAGCCACGGTCACCGGCACGATCTCGTCCTTGAAGGCGCCAGCAGCGATGGCGTCCTGCGCGCGCTGCACGCTGGCCATGGCAAACGCGTCCTGCTGCTCGCGCGTGAAGTTGTACTTCCCGGCACACTCTTCGCCGAAGGTACCCATGCTGCGGCCTTCCTCGTAGGCATCTTCCAGGCCGTCCAGCATCATGTGGTCATACACCTTGTCGTGACCGATGCGGTAGCCGCCACGTGCCTTCTTCAGCAGGTAGGGGGCGTTGGTCATGCTTTCCATGCCACCGGCCACCAGGATGTCGGCGCTGCCGGCCTTGATGGTGTCGGCAGCCATCATGATGGTCTGCATGGCAGAGCCGCACACCTTGTGCACGGTCACGGCAGCGGAAGACTTGGGCAGGCCAGCCTTCAGCGTGGCCTGGCGCGCCGGCGCCTGGCCCTGGCCAGCCATCAGCACGTTGCCGAAGTAGACCTGCTCGACCTGCTCGGGCTTCAGGCCGGCCTGCTCGACGGCAGCCTTGATCGCCACGGCACCCAGATCGCTGGCAGACAGATTGGCAAAGTCGCTCTGGAAAGAGCCCATGGGGGTGCGCTTTGCGGCGACGATAACGATGGATTCAGCCATGCTTTTTACTCCTGTGGGGTTGGCAGGTCCTGCTGGCGGGAAAACCGCCGATCCTGCTCATAGGGAAATACATCCAGCACTTCACCACGCTGGATGCGCTCTTTGTGCGCCTGCCAGAACTGGGGGTCCAGCAGGTCGCCGTGGTATTTCATGAAGACTTCGCGCACGGCATCGTTGCCGAGCAGGAAGGGCCCGAAGGTTTCGGGGAATACGTCCTTGGGTCCGACGTGATACCAGATCTCGCCCGACATCTCGTCTTCCTCGTTGCGTGGCGCTGGCACCTTGCGGAAATTGCAGTCGGTCATGTATTCGATTTCATCGTAATCGTAAAACACGACCTTTCCATGACGCGTGACGCCAAAGTTCTTCCACAGCATGTCGCCCGGGAAGATGTTGGCCGCCACCAGATCCTTGATCGCATTGCCATATTCGATCACGGCATGCTCCATCTGGTGGCGCGCCTTCGGGCTGTCCAGGCCGGAATCGAAGGATTCCTGCAGGTAGATATTCAGCGGCACCATGCGGCGCTCGATATAGACATGCTTGAGGATGACCTCCTGCTGGCCATTGCCGTCGCGGTCGGAAATCTCGATCTGGCTCGGGGCGAACTTCTGGATTTCCTCGATCAGCTCGTCCTCGAAACGGTCGCGTGCAAACGCCACCAGGCTGTACTCCATGGTGTCGGCCATGCGGCCCACGCGGTCGTGGTCGCGTACCAGCTTGTACTTTTCCTTGATCAGTTCGCGCGAGGTGTCCTTCTGCGGCGGGTAGTAGTCCTTGATCACCTTGAACACATAGGGGAAGGACGGCAGGTCGAACACCAGCATCACCATGCCCTTGATGCCGGGGGCGATGCGGAACTTGTCGGTGCTGTGCAGCAGGTGGAACAGGAAGTCGCGGTAGAACAACGTCTTGCCCTGCTTGGCCAGGCCGAGCGCGTTGTAGATCTCGGCGCGCGGCAGGCGCGGCATCAGGCTGCGCAGGAAGTGCACATAGGCCGAGGGGATCTCCATGTCGACCATGAAGTAGGCCCGCGCAAAACTGAACAGCGACTGCAGGTCGTTCTCGCCAAACAACGCGGCGTCGATGTACAGCTTGCCGTTCTCGTTGAACAGGATCGGCAGCGAAAACGGCACCTCGCGGAAGCTGTTGACGATCTTGCCCACCACATAGGCGCCCTTGTTGCGGAAGAACAGGTTGGACAGCACCTGCACCTGGAAGTTGGAGCGCAACCGGCCATCGCCGATCTGCGCCAGGAACAGCGGCTCGATGCGGCTGATGTCGGCGTCCAGGTCCTCGAACGGGGCATGCAGGCCGTAGTCCAGGATCAGCGTTTCCAGGCAGCCGCGCAGCTCGCCAGCGCTCTTCGGGTAGTAGGCACGGTAGGACGTGACCTTCACGTCCGGCTGGCATTCGATGTACTCGGTGCTGATGGCAGGCAGCACGAAGACGAAATCGTTGTGGAAATAGCTGCGGTGCAGGATCTTGGTGGTGACCGAGTTGAAGAAGGTCTCGGCCAGCTCGGGCTGGTGGTGGTTGACCAGCAGCCCGATGTAGATCAGCTTGGCATGTAGCCAGACATCCATCGGCAGGTGCTGGGCGCGGAATTCGCGCTCCAGCCGCAGCACGCATTCGCGCACGCGCATGTCGTAAAAGGCAATGCGTTCGCGCTGGGCGCGTTGCTGACCATGCCAGTCCTGGATCTCGAAACGCTGCTTGGCGCGCGAGGATTCGGCACGGAACAGGCGGTAGTGGCGGTCAAAACCGTCCACCATCGCCTGGGCGATATCGGTGGCCAGGGTGGCGTCGTCAGTGGTCTGCGGGATCATGCTGTCTCCGGATGTCCTGCTATTGTCATGAAATGGCTTGTATAGCCATTATCCGCAGTATTTCTGCTCCCAGTGCTCCAGCGCCGCCAGATAGGCTTCCTTCATGTCGGCCGCATCGCCAGCCGTCATGTGCATGTCGTGGATCAGGCCATCGCTGATGCCATAGACCCAGCCGTGCAGCGTCAGGTCCTGGCCGCGCGCCCAGGCATCGGTTACCACGGTGGTCTGTGCCACCTTGATCACCTGCTCGATGGTGTTGAGCTCGCACAGGCCGTCGAGCTGACGCTCCGGCACCACGCGTTCCATGCGGCGGATATGGCGATCGTAGACATCGCGCACGTGGCGAATCCAGTTGTCGGCCAGGCCGACGCGCTGCTCGTGCAGCGCCGCCGCCACGCCACCGCAACCGTAATGGCCCACCACCAGCACGTGCTTGACCTTGAGCTGGTCAACCGCGTACTGCAGCGTGGACAGACAGTTCAGATCAGTCGGCACTACCACGTTGGCCACGTTGCGGTGCACAAACACCTCTCCCGGATCCAGACCGGTGATCTGGTTGGCCGGTACGCGGCTGTCGGAACAGCCAATCCACATGTATTCGGGATTCTGCTGGGCCAGCAGGCGCGAGAAGAAGCCGGGGTTTTTGACGACCTGCTGCTCCGCCCAGCACCGATTGCTCTCGAACAGGTTTTCCAGGTTATCGACTTTCTTCTTGGCTGTGTCTGTCATGTGCTTCCTTGTTGTTCCATGGAAAAAAGCCCTGTCCGGGGGGACAGGGCCTGGCTGCATGCCGGTCTTACATGGTTTCTGCGAACAACTCGCGACCAATCAGCATGCGGCGGATCTCGCTGGTGCCGGCGCCAATCTCGTAGAGCTTGGCATCACGCCACAAGCGACCCAGCGGGTACTCGTTAATATAGCCGTTGCCACCGAAGATCTGGATGCCGTCACCGGCCATCTTGGTTGCCATTTCCGCCGTCCACAGGATAACGGATGCGCAGTCCTTGCGCACCTGGCGGGCATGGCCGCCACCAAGGGCATCGAGGTTTTTGCCGATGGTGTACAGGAAGGAGCGGCCCGCCTGCAGCAGTGTGTACATGTCGGCGACCTTGCCCTGGATCAGCTGGAATTCGCCAATGCTCTGGCCAAACTGCTTGCGATCGTGGATATAGGGCACGACGTTGTCCATCACGGCCTGCATGATACCGACCGGGCCAGCGGCCAGCACGGCGCGCTCGTAGTCCAGGCCGCTCATCAGCACCTTCACGCCGCCGTTGAGCTCACCCAGAATGTTCTCGGCCGGCACTTCCACGTCCTGGAACACCATCTCGCCGGTATGGCTGCCGCGCATGCCCAGCTTGTCCAGCTTCTGTGCCGTGCTGAAGCCCTTCATGCCCTTCTCGACCACGAAGGCGGTGATGCCGCGTGCGCCCAGCTCGGGCTCGGTCTTGGCATAGACCACCATGGTGTCGGCGTCAGGGCCGTTGGTGATCCACATCTTGCTGCCGTTGAGCAGGTAGTAGCCGCCCTTGTCCTCGGCCTTGAGCTTCATGCTCACCACGTCCGAGCCGGCACCCGGCTCGGACATGGCCAGCGCACCGATGTGCTCGCCGCTGCACAGCTTGGGCAGGTATTTCTGCTTCTGCGCCTCGTTGCCGTTGCGCTTGATCTGGTTCACGCACAGGTTGGAGTGCGCGCCGTAGCTCAGGCCGATGGCGGCGCTGGCGCGGCTGATTTCTTCCAGCGCGATCATGTGCGCCAGGTAACCCATGTTGGTGCCACCGTATTCTTCGGGCACGGTCATGCCCAGCACGCCCAGCTCGCCGAATTTCTGCCACAGGTCCATCGGAAACTGGTCCGTACGGTCTGCCTCGGCAGCGCGCGGGGCGATTTCAGCCTGGGCAAAGGTGTATACGGCGTCGCGCAGTGCGTCGATGTCTTCGCCGAGCTGGAAGTCGAGTCCGGGCATGTTGCTCATGGGTGTCTCCTGTGTGGTCAGTGGTGTATGCCGAAATTGTATGACGTTGACGTAAACGTCAAATACAGGTTTCCCCTAATACCTGCGGGGTCAAGTGCTTTTTTTTGTCGAGGCCGGCTCCATCTGCTGCAGCACGGTGCGCGCCTCGTCCTCGTGCGCCTTCACCTCATCGAGGTTGGCCTGCAGCTCGGCCAGCTGTGTCTCCAGCTGGCAACGGTGGTGCGCCAGCGTCTGCAGGTACTTGCGCAGCTGCGGGGCCGTATCACGCGGGCTTTCGTAGAGATCGATGATTTCCTTGGCCTCGGCCAGGCTGAAACCGAGGCGCTTGGCACGCAGCGTGAGCTTGAGATGGATGCGGTCACGCGGGGAATAGATGCGCACGCGCTGCCCTGCCCCTTCGCGGCGGGGGTTCAGCAAGCCCATGTCTTCATAAAAACGGATGGCACGGGTCGTCAGGTCAAATTCCTTGGCCAGATCGCTGATGGTGTAGGTGGTGCCGCTTGCCATGTCTTGTCTCACTCCTGGATCTGCCCGCAGATCTTGTTGTATTTATCGTCTGTATTTATGGATTGGGATTGTAGGTCGCGCATGGCCGGAAGCAAGTCCCCGGGCGCTAGCCGTTTTCAGGACAAAGCTGTCAATAGGCTGAAAAATGCATGAAGATCGCATCTTTTATGCCATTTTTTCGTGTCAAACGCCACAAAAAAGTTGCGAAGTCCTTCAACGCGGGGTAAATTTTGCCCCTATGACTATTTCCACCACTCTTTCCGGCGCCCGTATCGTGCTGTCCCGGGTGCTGAAAACCGCTGCTGCCGTGGCGCTTTCCACCACCCTGATGGCACCGGCCGCCGCCCAGTCCGACAAGTTCGAACTGGCTGCCCCCGCCGCCGACAGCTTCTCCAAGGCCCAGAACCTGCGTGACCGCAAGGCCGAGGCCGTGCTGCCGAACGAGAAGACCGTCACCTCCCTCAGCAAGCCGACCGAGCTGCACGCCGACACCCAGGTGGCGTCGTTCCAGCAAGGCAGCGCCTCCTGGTACGGTGCGCAATTCCACAACCGCCTGACCGCCAACGGCGAGCGCTACAACATGAACGCCATGACGGCTGCCCACAAGACGCTGCCCTTTGGCACGCTGGTGCGCGTGGAAAGCCCGACCACCGGCAAGTCCGTGATCGTGCGCATCAACGACCGTGGTCCCTACGCCAAGGGCCGCATCATCGACCTGAGCCGTGCCGCTGCCACGCAGCTGGGCGTGAAGGACATGGGCGTGTATCGCGTGAAACTGTACAAGGCCGGCCAGAACGGCAAGAAGGGCAAGCGCATCAGCTCCTGATCGCGTCCTGCACCCGACAAGCGCCCTGCGGCTGATCGCCCAGGGCGTTTTGTTTTGGCTGCTTCAGGCGTTCACCACTGCGGCAGGCGTGCGCGTGACAGCCAGTCGCGCTGTTCGCGATAGTGGGGCATCAGCTGCTCGACCAGCGCCCAGAAGCGCGGGCTGTGGTTCATCTCGCGCAGGTGGCAGAGTTCGTGCACCACCACGTAATCGAGCACTGCCGGCGGAAAATGCAGCAGGCCCCAATGCAGGCGAATCACGCCGCGCGCACTGGCACTGCCCCAGCGCGTACGCGCATTGCTCAGGTGCAGCGCCGTGCAATGCACGTCCAGCATCGGCGCATAGACGGCAACGCGCTGCTGCAAATGGCGCAGCGCCTGCTGCTGGAACCAGGCCAGCGTGACGCGCCGCATGTCGGCTGCCGTGGCCTGCGGCGGCAGGCTCAGCGTCAGGCTGGCGGACGCATCCTGCACGCCGGGCTGCCAGTGCGCCAGGCTGGCGAGCCGGGCCTGGGCGCGCGCCGAAGGCAGTTTGCCAGCCGATGCCGGCTGTTCGCACAAGAGCACCCGGGCCGGCTGCCCCAGCACCTGCAACTGCATGCCGTGCTGCCAGTGCAGCGGCTGCATGGCCGCCTTGCCAGCCAGATAATGCTCGCGCAGCTTGCGCAGGATCCAGGCAGCCTTGGACAGCAGCACATGCTCGACCTGGCCCCGCGTGACCCAGAAAGGTGCTGATACCGCCAGACCGTCCTGGGTGATGCGCATGCCCAGCGTGCGGCGGTGGCTGCGCTGCAGCCGGTAACCAATGTCCTGGCCCTCCAGCACCAGCTGGCAGTTGGCCTGCGGGTGCTGCAGCAGCGGTTCGGAGCGGGTGGACTCGGTCATGCGGATGCTGCAGCCGGTGTTCAGGGTGTCAGGCCAGCCGGACTGCCGGCGGCCACCTCAGCCTGTGCTGCTTCTTCTTCGAGCAGCAGGGTGCGGGCAAAATCGAGGAAATCGCTGTGCACGCGCGTATGGGGCGGAAACGCCGGGTCCAGCGGCTGGTCACGCCAGATTTCGCCTTCACCGGTGCAGACCAGGTGCACCATGCAGCCGGCCGCCGAGGCTGCCTGCACGTCACGCAGCGCATCGCCCACGGCATGGATGGACGACAGCTCGACGCCGTAGCGCTCGGCAATCTCCAGGAACATGCCGGATTCGGGCTTGCGGCAACTGCAGGCTTCTTCCAGGCTGTGCGGGCAAAAGAACACGGCGTCGATACGGCCGCCATGCGCCTGCACCTGGCGGTGCATGACCTCATGGATCTGGTTGAGCGAGGCCATGTCCATCACGCCGCGGCCCAGCGCCGGCTGGTTGCTGGCCACCACCACATGCCAGCCGGCACGCGCCAGCAGGCCAAGCGCTTCCATGGCGCCGGGAATCGGCTCCCACTCCTCCGGGCCCTTGATGTAGCCCTTGCGGTACACATTCAGGGTGCCGTCGCGGTCAACCACGATCAGCTTGAGGGGGGCTCTGCGCGGTGCCATGGCGGTGCTCCGGAATCCGTTCAGACGGCCAGGCGCGCCAGGTCGGCCACGCGGTTCATCGCCTGGTGCAGCATTTTCAGCAGCCCCTGGCGGTTCATGCGCAGGTCGTCCTGTTCGGCGTTGACCATCACGTCGTCAAAAAAGGTATCGACCGGCACGCGCAGCGCGGCCAGCGCCTGCAGCGATTCGGTGTAGCGGCCCTGCTCCACATGGGCATCGGCCTCGGGCAGGATCTGCTGCATGGCGGCAAACAGGTCTTTCTCGGCCTGTTCCTGCAGCAGCATTTCGCTGACGTGGGCATCGACCACCTGGCCGACATCGCCGGCCTTGCGCAGGATGTTGCCGATGCGCTTGTTGGCCGCAGCCAGCGCCTGGGCTTCGGGCAGTTGCGCGAAGGCGCGTACCGCATCCAGGCGCGCCGGGATCTCGCCCCAGGCCGGACGCACGGCGATCACGGCATCAGCCTCCTGTGCGCTGTAGCCCTGCTCGCGCAGGTAGCCGCCGATACGCTCGTAGATGAAGTCCAGCAGCTGCTGGTTGCTGCTGGCCGCATCGGGCAGCAGCGTGCCGAAGATGCCACCGACAGCGGTGACCAGCGTGGACAGGTCCAGCGGCAGGCGCTTTTCGATCAGGATGCGGATCACGCCCAGTGCATGGCGGCGCAGTGCGAACGGGTCCTTGTCGCCGGTCGGCAGGTTGCCAATGCCGAACATGCCGACCAGGGTTTCCAGCTTGTCGGCCAGTGCCAGCACGGTACCGGTCTGGTTGCGCGGCAGCAGGTCGCCGGCAAAGCGCGGCTTGTAGTGGTCCTCGATGGCCACGGCCACGCCGTCGCGCAGGCCTTCGTGGCGCGCGTAGTACTGGCCCATGATGCCCTGCAGCTCGGGGAATTCGCCAACCATGTCGGTCAGCAGGTCGCACTTGGCCAGTTGCGCCGCCTGCTGCACCTTGCTGTCGAGCACGTCGAAGCTGTCCTTGTCTTCCAGCGTGTAGGGGTGCGTGCCCAGGCGCAGCTGGTTGACGATGGCATGGGCGATCTGGCGCACGCGCTCGCTGCGCTCGGCCTGGGTGCCCAGCTTGTTGTGGTAGACCACCTTGGCCAGGCCGGGAATACGCTCTTCGAGCTTCTTCTTGCGGTCCTGGTCAAAGAAGAACTTGGCATCGGCCAGGCGCGGACGGATCACGCGCTCGTTGCCGCCGATCACGGCCGAGGCGTCATCGGGATTGATGTTGCTGACCACCAGGAAGCGGTTGGTCAGCTTGCCCTCGGCATCGAGCAGCGGGAAGTACTTCTGGTTGGCCTTCATGGTCAGGATCAGGCATTCCTGCGGCACTTCAAGGAACTCGGGTTCGAACTCGCAGACTAGCACCTTGGGACGCTCGACCAGCGCCGTGACCTCCTCGAGCAGCGCGTCATCGCTGATCGGGGTGTAGCCATTGCCCAGCTGGATCGCTGCCAGCTCCAGCTGGTGCGCGATATCGGCCTTGCGCTCCTCGAAGCTGGCGATCACGGCGCCCTGCTCGCGCAGCGTATCGGCGTAGCTGTCGGCATGGTCCAGCTCGATCGGCTCGGCCTTGGCCTCGAAACGGTGGCCGTGCGTCTGGCGACCGGACTGCAGGCCCAGCGCCTGCACCGGCACCACGCTGCTGCCATGCAGCGCCACCAGGCCGTGTGCAGGGCGCACGAACTGCACGCTGCTCCAGCCCGGCATCTCGCAGCCGGTTTCGAGCTGGTAGGTCATGACCTTGGGAATCGGCAATTTGGCAATCGCTTCTTCGAGCGCCTTCTGCAGGCCGCTGTCGAGCGTGGCACCGTCGATCACGCTGTCCAGGAACAGCGATTCGGCCTTGCCGTCCTGCTGGCGCTTGAGTTGCGGCACCGCATCAGCGCCTTTGCCGAGCGCCTGCAGCTTTTTCAGCAGCGCAGGCGTGGCCTGGCCATCGGCATCGAGGCCGACCGTGACCGGCATCAGCTTGAGTTGCACCGGCTTGTCTGCCGCCTTGGCCACCACGCGGGTGACATGGGCGGCCAGGCGGCGCGGGCTGGCAAACGGGGTAGCGACGCTATCGCCATTGGCCAGGCCTTGCGCGCGCAGCGCGGCCAGCAGGGAATCGGCAAAGGATTGGCCCAGCTTCTTCAGCGCCTTGGGCGGCAGTTCTTCGACAAACAGTTCTACGAGCAGATTGGGAATCGTCATGGTGTTCTTTCTCAGGCGGCCTTCTTGTCCTTGGTGGCGGCTTCCATCTGGGCCACCCATTCACGCGGTGCCATGGGGAAGCCCAGGCGCTCACGGCTCTCGTAATAGCTTTGCGCCACGGCACGCGCCAGGTTGCGGATGCGGCCGATGTAGGCTGCGCGCTCGGTGACGGAAATCGCACCGCGGGCATCCAGCAGGTTGAAGGTATGCGCGGCCTTGAGCACCTGCTCGTAGGCCGGCAGCGCCAGCTGCTGTTCGATCAGGTACCTGGCCTGCTTTTCGTGTGCGGCAAAGGCCTGGAACAGGAAATCGGCATCGCTGTGCTCGAAGTTGTAGGTGGACTGCTCCACCTCGTTCTGGTGGTAGACGTCGCCATAGGTCAGCTCATCGGTCCACTGCAGCTTGTAGACGTTGTCCACGCCCTGCAGGTACATCGCCAGGCGCTCCAGGCCGTAGGTGATCTCGCCGGTGGCCGGCTTGCAGTCGATGCCGCCAACCTGCTGGAAATAGGTGAACTGGGTCACTTCCATGCCGTTGAGCCAGACTTCCCAGCCCAGACCCCAGGCGCCCAGCGTCGGGTTTTCCCAGTCGTCCTCGACGAAGCGGATGTCGTTCTTCTTCAGGTCGAAGCCGAGTGCTTCCAGGCTGCCCAGGTAGAGCTCGAGGATGTTGGACGGTGCCGGCTTGAGCACCACCTGGTACTGGTAATAATGCTGCAGGCGGTTCGGGTTGTTGCCATAGCGGCCATCCTTGGGGCGGCGGCTGGGCTGCACGTAGGCGGCCTTCCAGGGTTCGGGGCCAATGGCGCGCAGGAAGGTGGCGGTGTGGCTGGTGCCGGCACCGACTTCCATGTCATAGGGTTGCAGCAGCGCGCAGCCCTGGGCGTCCCAGTATTGCTGCAGCTTGAGGATGATTTGTTGGAATGTCAGCATGAAATGTCCTGTCTGCCCGCGAAGGGGCCAATAAACCATTTTAGCGGGGGAATATGGCGCAGGGGTGGCATCAGCCGCGCGGGCGCGACGGACGCAGGGCAAACAGCGCCAGCAAGGCCGCACCCAGCAGCCACAGCGGCCACAGGCCGAGCTGACCGGCCCAGCGCGCAAACGGCGTCAGGCCCTCGCGGCCCTGCACCTGGCCACGCAACACGCCACGCTCCAGCCGCGGCAGCTCCTGCTGCACCTGGCCCAGATGGTCGATGATGGCGGTGGAACCGGTATTGGTGGCACGCAGCATCGGGCGACCCAGTTCCATGGCGCGCATGCGGCTGATATGGCGGTGCTGGTCGATCGCCACGCTGTCACCAAACCAGGCGATGTTGCTGACGTTGGCGAGGATAGTCGGGGCCTGGCCGGGATCGGTAAAGCTGACTGCCAGCTCTTCACCAAACAGGTCTTCGTAGCAGATATTGGGCTGGATGCGCTGGCCCTGCCAGAGCAGGCGCGGCTGGTTGGCATCGCCGCGCAGGAAGTTGCCCAGCGGCATCACCATCATGTCGACAAACCACTGGAAGCCGTAGGGCACGAACTCACCAAACGGCACCAGGTGCTGCTTGAGATAGCGGTATTCGGGCTGGCCGGACGGCGGCATCAGCACCTGCGACAGCGGCTGGCTGCCGGCCAGCACGGCACCGCCCGGCACCATGCCGACCACGACATTCGCCAGGCCGGTCTCGAAGGTGCCGGCCGGCGTGCCGATCAGCGCCGCCTGCTCGCCCGTGGCAAAGCGCTGCTGCATGGCCTGCCAGTAGCCCGGCGGCAGCTGCGTCGGCAGGATCGGCAAGGCGGTTTCGGGCAGCAGCACCAGCGGCGCCTGCGCTGCTGCCAGCTGCTCACCGTACCAGACCAGCGCGGCTTCGATGCCGCCGCTGGGCACGAATTTCTCGTCCTGCGGGATATTGCCCTGCATCAGCTCCACGCCCAGCGGCTTGTCGCCCGCCGGCATGGTCAGGCCGGGATTGACGCCTTCACGCAGCGCGATGCCGGCAAACAGCAGCAGCACCACGGTGGCAGAGGTCAGCAGGCCCTGGCGCACCGAAGCGTTGCGACCGTGCAGCTGGCGCAGCGCCAGCAGCGCCGCCAGCCAGCAGGCCAGGAAGCCGATGCCGTAGACGCCGATCCAGGGTGCCCAGCCGGCCAGCGGGCCTTCGACATGGGCGTAGCCCAGCGCGCCCCAGGGAAAACCGGTGAACAGCACGCCACGGCAAAGCTCGGCCAGCAGCCAGAGCGCGGCAAACAGCAGGCTGCCGCCCGCCCGCGTCGGCCCCTGCAGTGCCAGCCAGAGCCCGCAGGCCAGCGCGTAATACAACGCGAGCGCGCCGGCCAGCAACAGCACCGCCAGTGCCGCCACTCCCGACAGCATGCCGCCATAGACGTGCATGGAGATATACAGCCACCAGAAGGTACTGGCGAGCCAGACCGTGGCCAGCAGCCAGCCACGGCGGAAGCCACGGCGGAAACGCTGGCGTGGCGAATCGATAGGCGAGACGGAGCGCGCCAGCAACCAGACCGCGACAGCCAGCACCAGCGGCTGCAGCCACCACAAGGGCATGCCGCCCCAGGGCCAGGCGGTAGACCAGGCCAGCAGCACGCCGCACAAGGCCAGCAATAGCAGTCCGAGGCGTCCGGCAGGCAGCGTGTGTGTCATGGTGTCAGGGGCTAGCCGTAGCAGCGGCTCAGTAGCCGGCTTCGGGGTTGACCGCGCGAGAGACCTTGAACCAACGCACCGCACCGCCACGCGTGTGCATGACAACGAAGTTCAGGCCGTCCAGCGTGATGTACTCGCCGCGGCGCGGCACATGGCCCATTTCGTGGGCAATCAGGCCGCCAATGGTGTCGAAGTTGTCCGCATCTTCGGGATCGCTGCTGGTGATGCGCACCTCGAAATCCTCGTTGATGCGCTCGACCGGGGTATCGCCACTGACGCGGTAGGAGCCGTCGGCCAGGCTGTAGATATCGCCCTCTTCCTCGTTCTCGTCGAATTCGTCCTCGATCTCGCCGACGATTTCCTCCAGCACGTCCTCGATCGTGACCAGGCCGGCCAGGCGACCGAATTCGTCGATCACCATGGCCTGGTGGTTGCGCTTGACGCGGAATTCACGCAGCAGCTCGTTCAGGCCCTTGCTCTCGGGAATGAACAGCGGCGCGCGCAGCAGCACGCGGATATTCAGGTCGGGGGCGCGCTGCAGCTTGAGCAGGTCCTTGGACATCAGCGTGCCGATGATGTTGTCGCGCTCGCCTTCGAAGACCGGGAAACGTGAGTGCGCGGTGTTGATGACGGTCTTGAGCAGCTCGTCATAGCTGGCATTGATGTCCAGCAGGTCCATGCGCTTGGTTGGCACCATGACATCGCTGGCGGTCATGCCGGCGATGCGCAATACGCCCTCCAGCATGATGCGGCTGTCGGGGCCGATGACATCGTTGCTTTCGGCCTGGGCCAGGGTGTTGTAGAGCTCTTCCGGGGAGTCGGGTCCGGGATGCAGGAATTCGGCGATTTTTTGCAACAGGCTGCGTTTGTCCTCATGTCCCAGACTGGGGGAAGGCGAAGGGTCACTCACGGAATTGAAAGCACTGGCGTGCAGATGGTTGCGATCCCCCTAGGATACACAAAATCCGGGTCACCCGAATGTCAGGTGTGCCCGGATTCCTTCCGTCTGGGCGGCAGACTCAGAAATGCTGGCGCAGCAGCGGGTTGCCGAGCATGCCGAAGCCCTGCAGACGCTGCAGGAATTGCTGGTAGTTGCGCAGCTGCTTTTTCATGCGGTAGTCGGTATCGGCCACGCGCTCGTCCAGCGCTTCTTCCAGACGGCTGGCGCTGGTGGCTGCCGGCAGCGTCAGGTAGGCTTCGGACTCCTCGCCATCGCGCTCGACGCGGGCGCCGGCCTTGCGCGCGATGCGCAGCATCGGGCGGTTTTCGGTCAGGGCGTGGATGTAGAGCAGGTTCAGGCCACGGTTGCGACAATGCAGCACGGCACGATCGAACAGTTGCTGGCCCATGCCCATGCCGCGCAGGCTCTTGTTGACGGAGCCACCAAATTCGGCTGCCTTGCCATCGGGGCTGTAGCCCAGGTGGGCCAGCGCAACCAGGTTCAGGTTTTCGTCGTAATAGCCGTAGAGCTCGTCGCTGCCAAACTGCAGGCCGTTGACATAACGCTCGATATGGCGGTCACCGGCCAGCAGGCCGAACCGCAGGTAGCGGTCACGCTCGTCCAGCGCCAGCAGGTGCTCCAGCACCTTGTGGCGATGGTGTTGGGGCACTTCACGCAGCGGCACCTCGGTGCGGGCGCGCAGCGGTTGACGCGGGGGTTGCGCCAGTACGGCTTCAAAATCGGCAGCGGTAGTCGTCATGGAGGCTCCCTTGGCTGGCAGCGCGCCGGATGGGCCGTGCTGCTCAGTGGATACGGTCGCGCGGGTTGGCAACCGGACGGGACGAAGTATAGGGTTATCCCTGAATGCGATTCATGGAACCGACATAAACCCCTACGCAACGTAAGAAATCGCACACTTGTGCGATTCTGCTGTGGACCTGACGCCACAAATGACAAGGGGCACCCCGCAGGGTGCCCCAGTGACTATGCAGCTGACCGGGATCAGTTGCGCTCGGAATACTGCTTCATCTTGATCGCTGCGGCCAGCAGGGCCACGCCACCCAGCGCCTTCAGCAGGCCGGAGTTGTCGGCGTAGAACTCGCTCAGGCGCTGGCTCAGCTCGGGCTGCTGCTGTTGCGCCTCGTTCACGACCTGGGTCACCTCGGTCGGCGACAGCTGGGTCACGGCATCGGCATCAATCTGCTGCTCACCGGGCTTCATCACCTTCTGCAGCACACCGCCTGCCAGCGCTGCGGCTGCGGCCGGGCCCAGCGCCTGGATGACCTGGTTGATCAGGCCGGCCTGCTGCTGGTTGCTGGACTGGCCGAACATCTGGCCAACCTGCTCGCCAAGGCTGGGCGTGTCGTTGGCATCGAATGCCTCGCGCAGGCCTTCGCGCACGGTATCGCGCGGGGCTTCACGCACGATCTCGTCCACGTGGCTTTGTTGCGGCTGGCTGTTCTGGTTGAGGGCGTTGGCAATTTGCGAAAGCGCGTCTAGCAGTCCCATGGCGATCTCCTGGTCAATCAAAGAATGCGCCTGCCACGATGGCAGGGTTCAGGATCATTATGGGCAAGAGTTCATGACCGCCCGGCGAAATGGACGGCAAATCTGGCAAGTGTCTGTAACAGGCGCGATGCCGCGGTGCCGCACCGGGATGCTGCCGCTTTGCCGCCAATCCCTGCGACAATGCTGTGCATGAACGCTACGACTGCTTTTGCCCCCCTCCAGAACGATACCTTTCTGCGTGCCTGCCGCGGCCAGGCGACCGAGTACACGCCGCTGTGGCTGATGCGCCAGGCCGGCCGCTACCTGCCGGAATACCGCGAGACCCGCGCCCGCGCCGGCAGCTTCATGGATCTGGCCATGAACGTGGATTACGCCACCGAGGTCACGCTGCAGCCGCTGGACCGCTTTGCGCTGGATGCCTCCATCCTGTTCAGCGACATCCTGACGATTCCCGATGCCATGGGCCTGGGCCTGAGCTTCCAGCAGGGCGAAGGCCCGAAGTTCGAGAAGAACGTGCGCGATGAAGCCGCCGTGGCCGCGCTGGACGTGCCGGACATGGACAAGCTGCGCTACGTGTTTGACGCCGTGACCAGCATCCGCAAGGCGCTGAACGGCCGTGTGCCGCTGATCGGTTTCTCCGGCAGCCCGTGGACGCTGGCCTGCTACATGGTTGAAGGCGGCAGCAGCAGCGACTACCGCGCCGTCAAGAGCCTGATGTACAGCCGCCCGGACCTGATGCACCGCATCCTGGAAGTCAACGCACGCAGCGTGGCAGCCTACCTGAACGCCCAGATCGATGCCGGCGCCCAGGCCGTGATGATTTTTGACAGCTGGGGCGGCGTGCTGGCCGACGGCAAGTTCCAGGAGTTCAGCCTGGCCTATACCGAACAGGTGCTGGGCCAGCTCAAGCGCACCGGCCCGGACGGTGCCGACATCCCGCGCCTGGTGTTCACCAAGGGCGGTGGCCTGTGGCTGACGCAGATGAACCTGCTCGATTGCGACGTGCTGGGCGTGGACTGGACCGTCAACCTGGGCGCGGCCCGTGCCTCGCTCTGGATGCATGGCGAAGGCAAGGCACTGCAGGGCAACCTGGACCCGAACGTGCTGTTTGCCTCGCCCGACAAGGTGGCGGCCGAAGCGCGTGCCGTGCTCGACAGCTTTGGCACGCCGCACACCGGTGAAGGCCGTGGTCCGACCCACATCTTCAACCTGGGCCATGGCATCAACCAGTTCACCCCGCCGGAGAACGTGACGGCACTGGTGGAAGCGGTGCACAGCCATTCGCGCGCCATGCGCGTGGCCGCCGCCTAAGCGCGCCCTGCCCCCTGGACAACCGCTGGCCTGTGCCAGCGGTTTTTTTATGGCCAGTGCACAAGTGCATCGCCCATCTGGGGAAAACCGTGGCTGTCAAGCCCGGAAAATGCGGTTTCGAGGCTTGACAACGCAGGGTTATGCACAAATGCCGCTCCGCAGATCGATGCCGGCCGTGCTGCCACGTCACTTTCAACTTGGATTTGCAAGTTCTTGAAATTCAATCATTTTTTGATGGCTGCCCAGAATCAGCAAGTGGCTGCAAGTGCGCGATTTACCGTCTTGTCCAGTGTCTGCCCAAGGGATACCCACAAAGTTATCCACAGGGCACCAACAACATCCGGAAAAGCCAATCAGGACAAGCACTTGGGACCATCTGATGGAGCAGAATGACAAGGAAGCCGTTTAACTGTCATTCAGCCGTCATCCGTGCATTTCCACAACAGCCTGGGGCAGGCAAATCCGAGCATGGCTGGCGGATTTATGCACATCTGCCAGCACTGCCTCTGAACTGTCATTTGTGTTGCAGTGCAGCAGAATCAGCCCTTGGCAGATTCCGTAAGTTGTTGATTTTCATGAAATTCGTTTTTTGCCACTTATCTAGGCAAAACGCTGGAAGCCATGCAGGACGCGGACTTGGCGCATCGCTCCCAAGATCATCCACAAAGTTATCCACAGGAGCTGTGGGTGAGGCCCGGCCCTGTGGAAAGCCAGCAGATACGCGGCCTGCCAGCCACCCCCTCTCACAAGCCAGCAAGGGCGCGGGTTGGCGGGGAGCCTGTGCGCGAGGCCGCGTCCTTGCTGGCTTGCCGGCAGGCTGGATAAACGCACAGCCCAGCCTGGCAAAAAATTGGCGGCAATGGCTGCACCCGCACGATTTATCCCCATTTTTGTGCTAGCCCCTGTCATGGCACAGAAAAAGCCCGGCAGATTCCTGACGCAAACGCAAGTTATTGATTTTTATCAAATTTGTCTTTTTGCCCATTTTTGCCGCAAAGTGCTCAAAGCCTTGAAGGACGCGCACTTGCGCGCTCCACCCCCAAGACATCCACAAAGTTATCCACAATTGCTGGGGAATGTGCACAACTGTGCTTTTTGCCTCTGGAGCGGGCCGGAACGGGTAAAGTACCGGCCATGTCTTCCCTGCTTCCTGACGCCGCTGCCGGCGTTCCGGTGCCGGTGCTGGTGGCGCTGCCGGCGCACAGCCCACTGTCAGCCCGGCCCCTGCACTATCTGCACCCGCACGCCCTGCCGGCCGGCACGCTGGTGCGCGTGCCGCTGGGCGCGCGCCAGGTGCTGGGCGTAGTCTGGGACGGGCCGGAGCAGCCGGAATCGGACAGCGTGCAGCTGCGCGCCATCGGCGAGGTACTGGAAGCGCTGCCACCACTGGATGCCGGCTGGCGCCAGCTGGTGCAGTTCACGGCGCGCTACTACCAGCGCAGCATGGGCGAGGTGGCGCTGTCGGCGCTGCCGCCACAGCTGCGCGAAGTCGATGGCACGCAACTGGCACGCCGGCTGAAGAAGCTGGACAAGGCAGCTGTTGGCTCCGCAACAGAGCCGGCCGAAGCTCCGCTGCCCTTGTCGGCGCAACAACAGGCGGCGCTGGCCACGCTGCAGCATCAGCGCCTGCAAGCCCAGGGCCAGCCATTGCCACCGGCATTGCTGTTTGGCAGCACCGGCAGCGGCAAGACCGAGGTCTATCTGCAAGCTGCTGCGGCGCTGCTGGATGAGGATGCACAGGCCCAGGTGCTGGTGATGGTGCCCGAGATCAACCTGACGCCGCAACTGGAGCAGCGCTTTGCGCGGCGCTTTCCGCAACACCGCATGGTCAGCATGCACAGCGGCATGACGCCGGCGCAACGGCTGCAGGCCTGGCTGGCGGCGCATTTCGGCCAGGCGCGCATCGTGCTGGGCACGCGCATGGCGGTGCTGGCCTCGTTGCCGGGGCTGCGCCTGATCGTGGTGGACGAGGAGCACGACCCGAGCTACAAGCAGCAGGAAGGTGCGCGCTACTCGGCGCGGGATCTGGCGATTTACCGCGCCCACCATGCCGGCGCCGGCGTGCTGCTGGGATCGGCCACGCCCTCGCTGGAAAGCTGGCACCACAGTCGTCCTGCCGGTGATGGCGACGCCGGCGGACGTTATCTGCGCCTGTGCATGCCGGATCGCATTGGCGCGGCACCGCTGCCCAGGGTACGGCTGGTGGACATGCGGCAGCAGCCCTGGCAGACCGTATTCAGCGCCGCGCTGCTGGCGGCCATGGAAGAACGCATCGCGCGTGGCGAGCAGTGCATGGTGCTGCTGAACCGGCGCGGCTATGCACCGGTGTTGCACTGCGGCGATTGCGGCTGGAAGAGCGAATGCCCGCATTGCAGCGCCTACCGGGTATTCCACAAGCTGGATCGCACCTTGCGCTGCCACCATTGCGGCTTTACCGAACGTGTGCCTTTTGCCTGCCCGAGCTGCGGCAACCAGGATCTGCGCACGCTGGGCCAGGGCACTGAACAGCTGGAAGAGGCGCTGGCGCAGCAGCTACAGGACTTGCAGCGCCCCGATGGCAGCGCGATCCGCATCCTGCGCATGGATGCCGACACCACGCGCCATGCCGGCAGCCTGGAACAGCAGCTCGGCCAGGTGCATGCGGGCGATGTGGACGTGCTGGTGGGCACGCAGATGATTGCCAAGGGGCACGATTTCCGGCGTATCACGCTGGTGGCGGCACTGAACCCGGACAGCGCGCTGTTCAGCAGCGATTTCCGCGCACCGGAACGCCTGTTCAGCCTGCTGCTGCAGGCCGGTGGCCGCGCCGGGCGCGATGCCGCCATCGGCAGCCGCAGCGAGCTGTGGATCCAGACGCAGTTTCCCGAGCACGCCTTGTTTGCCGCGCTGCAGGCGCACGATTACCCGGCGTTTGCCGCGCAGCAGCTGGAGGAGCGCGCCGCCGCCGGCATGCCGCCGTTCAGCCACCAGGCGCTGGTGCGCGCCGAAAGCCGCGACCAGCAGCAGGCACAGGACTTCCTGAATCTGGCCTTGCACAGCCTTCAACAGTACGATCCGCAAGGTCTGGTGTTTGGCTATCCAGCGATTCCGATGACGCCGCAGCGCGTGGCGAACCGAGAACGCGCACAGATGCTGCTGGAAACCGACCAGCGCCAGGCCCTGCTGCGGCTGCTGCCGATCCTGTCCCAGCTGCTGCAACAGCACCGGCCACGCGGCATCCTGCGCTGGGCGATCGACGTGGATCCGCTGGCGATCTGAGCGGAGGCGTTACAGTAGGACCTTGTCCGAATCTCCCTGTAGCCTGCCATGACGATTTTCCAGCACAACACCAGCCACGACGATATCCACGCCGACAAGCGCGAACTGTATCCGCCGATCGAGCCGTTCCAGACCGGTTTTCTCGATACCGGCGATGGCCACCAGGTGTACTGGGAGCTGGTCGGCAACCCGGCGGGCAAGCCGGCCGTGTTCCTGCATGGCGGCCCGGGTGGCGGCTGCAGCGCCGACCATCGCCGCCTGTTTGATCCGGAACAGTACTGCGTACTGCTGTTCGACCAGCGCGGTTGCGGCCGCTCCACCCCGCATGCCAGCCTGGAGGCCAACACCACCTGGCATCTGGTCAGCGATATCGAGCGCCTGCGCATGATGCTGGGCGCCGAGCTGTGGCTGGTGTTTGGTGGCTCCTGGGGCAGCACGCTGGCGCTGGCCTATGCCGAGGAATTCCCCGAGCGCGTGAGCGAACTGGTGCTGCGCGGCATTTTCACGCTGCGCGAATCGGAAATCGCCTGGTTCTATCAGGCCGGTGCCTCCTATGTGTTCCCCGACCTGTGGCAGGACTACCTGGCGCCGATCCCGGAAGACGAGCAGGATGACCTGGTTGCCGCCTACCACCGCCGCCTGACCGGCGACGATGCCGAGGAGCAGCTGCGTTGCGCGCTGGCCTGGACCAATTGGGAGAACCGCACGATTGCGCTGCTGCCGCGCCCGCAGGCGGAGGATCCGCACCACGCGCTGGCCTTTGCCCGCATCGAGAACCACTATTTCACCCACGGCGGCTTTCTGGACGAAGCGCAGCTGCTGGTGCACGCCGACCGCCTGCGTGAGATCCCGACCGTGATCGTGCAGGGCCGCTACGATATGTGCACGCCGGCCACCAGCGCCTGGGACCTGTACCAGGTGCTGCGCAGCGTGGAAGCGCCGGTGGAGCTGCACTGGGTCGGCAATGCCGGCCATGCCTACAACGAACCCGGCATCCTGGACCAGCTGATTGGGGCGACTGACCGCTTTGCTGCCGGCTGAGGCAGACAGGCGCTTCAGCGAAATTCCTACATGCGAGCGGACGGCACCGGGTCGATACTGGGATCATTCCACCCCTCAAGGAGAATCCCATGAAAACCACCATCCTGACCCGTGCCACCCTGTTCGCCGCCTCCCTCGGCATGGCAGCTGCCGTGTCGGCACAGACGGCTCCGTCCGCTCCGTCCCCGAGCGGCGCGCAGAAAGGCTACCCGACGGCACAAGCGCATGAAGCCGCAGCCGCCCGCGGCGCCCCGGGCCAGCTGGAATCCAAGCCGCTGACCCAGTACCAGATCAACGCCCAGAAGCGCTGCGATCGCCTGCCGGAGCTGTACAAGCAGGCCTGCCTGGATCGCGTGAGCGGCAATGGTGAAGCGACTGGCAGCGTGGCTGCCGGCGGCATCCTGCGCAGCAGCGAAGTCATCATCGTTCCGGCGCAGTAAGCGCTGCGTTCAGGGGCGCATCCACTGCGTCACCAGCGCAAAGCTGACAAACGAGGCCAGCGTACTGAGCAGGATGACGCGCGCTACGCGCGTGTTGTCCGCGCCCAGACGCTCGGCCAGCAGCGAGACATTGCTGGCGCTTGGCAGCGCCGCCGCCATCACCAGCACTTGCATCGCCAGATCGGACAATGGCAATCCGGCTTGACGCGCCAGCACGCAGGCCACGAACACCAGCAGCGGATGCAGCAGCAGCTTGATCGCGGCGATACCAGCCGGATCTCGCCAGCCAGTGTCGGCATGCTGGCCGGACTGCGGCGCCATATTGGCGCGTGCCAGCACCGCACCAATCGTGAACAAGGCGACAGGCGTAGCGGCGTTGGCCAGCAGGCCGACCGTCTTGTCCAGCACCTCTGGCAGCACCCATTGCTGCGCCGTGAACCCGGCGCCCAGCAGGATCGCCCAGGCCATCGGATTACCGAGTACGCCGCGCAAGGCCTTGCCCAGCGCCTGGCGCATCGCCTGCAGGCCGCTGCCTTCGGCGCCATCCAGCCGCGACAGCGCAATGCAGATCGATGAGGTGACTACCATGTCGGCCGCCACCAGCAGGATGATCGGGCCGCCGGCAGCTTCGCCCAGCAAGGCCACCAGCAAGGGCACGCCCATGAAGCCGCTGTTCGGGAACACCGCCACCAGTGCCCCCATGGCGGCATCGTTCCAGTTGCGGCCCTGGCGCCGGGCGATGGCCACGGCCAGCGTGACCAGCACCGCGGCCACCAGCAGATAACAGGCCAGCAGTACGCCATCCAGCAGCTGCTGCAGCGGCGTGCGTGCCGCCAGCTGGAACAGCAGCGCCGGCAGGGCAAAAAACAGCACAAAGCTGTTCAGACCCGGAATCGCGGCCAGCGGCAACAGCTGGCGACGTGCCGCCAGATAGCCGCACAACACCAGCGCAAAGAACGGAAAGGTAACGGCAAGAATCGACAGCATGGACAGCACCCGGGAAGCGTTCCATTCTGCCAGAGTGCCGATGCCGCCCTGCCCCCGGCTTTCCCGCTTTGGGCGATAATGGGCCATCCCTGATCGACCCGCTGCGGCGGGTCTTTGCATTTGTCTTTCTGGAGTTCCATGTCGTCTGATGGCCTGAATATCGCGCAGCAGGAAGCGGTCAACTACCTGCACGGCCCCTGCCTGGTGCTGGCGGGAGCGGGCTCGGGCAAGACGCGCGTGATCACGCACAAGATCGCACGGCTGATCCAGGCCGGGCTGGAGCCGAAGCGCATTGCCGCCATCACCTTTACCAACAAGGCCGCCGCCGAAATGCGCGAGCGCGCCAAGGGCCTGATCGGTGCGAAAGCCGCGCGCGAGGTGGTGATCTGCACCTTCCACGCGCTCGGCGTGCGCATGCTGCGCGAGGACGGCCAGACGATTGGCCTGAAGGAGCAGTTCAGCATCCTGGACAGCGATGACGTGCTCTCGCTGCTGAAGGACTGCGGCAAGACCACCGATGCCGCCGTGGCACGTCAGTGGCAGTGGACCATCAGCCTGTGGAAAAACCAGGGCCTGACACACGCGCAAGCCTTGGAGCAGGCCAAGGGCAACGAGGAGCAGCGCAGCGCCGCGATGGTGATGCAGCTCTACCACGAGCGCCTGCAGGCCTACCAGAGCGTGGACTTTGACGACCTGATCCAGCTGCCGCTCAAGCTATTGCAACAGCATCCCGAAGTACGCGAGAAATGGCAAAAGCAGCTCGGCCACGTGCTGGTGGACGAGTACCAGGACACCAACGCCACCCAGTACGAGCTGCTGCGGCTGCTGGTGGGGCCGGACCGGCCTGATGCGCGCTTTACCGCGGTGGGCGACGACGACCAGAGCATTTACGGCTGGCGCGGTGCCACGCTGGACAACCTGCGCAAGCTGCCGGAAGACTTTCCCAAGCTGAAGGTGATCAAGCTGGAGCAGAACTACCGCTCCACCAGCACCATCCTGCAGGCCGCCAACAACGTGATCGGCCCCAACCCCAAGCTGTTTCCCAAGACGCTGTGGAGCGCGCTCGGCGATGGCGAGCCGGTGCGCGTGATCGACGCCGACAACGAGGAGCATGAAGCCGATCGCGTGGTGGCGCGCATCCAGAGCCTGCGCTCCACCTCCAGCTACAAGGAATTCCGCGACTTTGCCATCCTGTACCGAGCCAACCACCAGAGCCGTCTGCTGGAAACCGCGCTGCGCCGTGCGCAGATCCCGTACAAGGTCTCGGGTGGCACCAGCTTTTTTGACCGCGCCGAGATCAAGGACTTGTGCGCCTGGTTCCGCCTGCTGGCCAACAACGATGACGATCCGGCCTTCCTGCGCGCCATCACCAGCCCGAAACGCGGCATTGGCCACACCACCATGCAGCAGCTCGGCGAGTTTGCCGGCAAGTACCGCATCAGCATGTTCGAGGCACTGTTCAGCCCCTCGCTGCCGGCCGCCCTGCCCAAGCGGGCGGTGGACAGCCTGCACGAGTTTGGCCGCTACCTGAATGACCTGGAATATCGTGCACGCCACACCAACGGTGCCGAAGCGGCGCGCACTTTCCTGAGCGACTGGCTGCGCGAGATCCAGTTCGAGAAATACCTCTACGACAGCGAGGACAGCGAGAAGGTGGCCGCCGCACGCTGGAACAACGTGCTCGAATTCATCGACTGGATGGCGGGACGCGCCGGTGGCACGCTGGACGACACCGCCGGCGTCACCACCCAGAGCGAGATCAGGAGCGTGCTGGAAGTGGCGCAGACGATTGCGCTGCTCTCCACCATTTCCGAGCGCGAGGAAGACCAGAACGTGGTCACGCTGTCCACGCTGCATGCCTCCAAGGGCCTGGAGTGGCCGCACGTGATGATGATTGGCGTGGTCGAGGGACTGTTGCCGTTCCGCGTGGATGATGAGGCCAGCGGTGCCGAAGCCGAAGGCCTGCTGCAGCGCATCCAGGAGGAGCGCCGGCTGATGTATGTGGGCATCACGCGCGCGCAGCGCTCGCTGGCGGTGAGCTGGACGCGCCGGCGCAAGAAGGGGCGCGACATCATCAGCGCGCAACCGAGCCGCTTCATCAAGGAAATGGCGCTGGACAGCGCCACCGTCAAGGAAGATCCGCGCGAGAAGCTGAAGGCCTTGCGTGCCGAATTCGCCAAGAAGGCCGCTGCCAGCGCCGAGGCGAAATCACGCCTCTGAGCGATTCCGTTCGTGCTCCGGCTCGACCGTGACCGCCACCTCCAGCGCGCCGCCACGGCTGCCGTTGATAACGCCGCGCAGCGGTGACACATCGCTGAAATCGCGGCCCAGCGCCACACGCACATAGTCCTCGCCCGGCGTGTCCCAGCCCCAGCGATTGTTGGTCGGATCCAGATCCAGCCAGCCGCCGGGTGGATGATCCGGATCGGCATCGGCCGGTTGCAGGTCCGGCAGCCAGACCGAAGCCCAGGCGTGCGAGGCATCGGCACCGCGCAGGCGCGGCTGGCCCGGTGGCGGCTGCGTCAGCAGGTAGCCGCTCACATAGCGCGCCGCCAGCCCCTGCGCGCGCAGGCAGGACAGCAGCACATGGGCAAAGTCCTGGCAGACGCCGGCGCGCTGCTGCAGCACCTCGCTGGCAGTGGTGCCGGTGCCGGTGCTGCCGCTGCGGTAGATGAAATCCTGGTAGATGCGCTGCATCAACTCGATGGCGGCATCGTGCAAGGAACGGCCTGCCGCAAACGAGGGTCGGGCATATTCGGCGGCCAGCGCATCGGCCGCCGCATACTGCGAGGCAAACACGAAGATATGCGCCGGATCGTAGGGACCGCCGCTGCGGTAGACAAAGCGCTCTCGCACCTGCTCCCATGGCAGCTGGCTGCGGGCGGCGCGTGACGGCTGCGTCTCCACCACGGCCTGCGATGTCACCGAAAGCACATCGTGCGGTGCCGTGAGTGCAAACCAGGAGGTGGTGTTGCCAAAAATATCCTGCTGCGTCTCGATGTCGCCCGGATCAGGAGCTATCAGCAGCTGGTGCTGCAGGCACTGCTGCGCCGGCGTATCGGCCGGGCGCAGGAACACTTGATGCAAGGCATTGTCGACCATGTCGCCATAGCGGTAGTGCGTCTCGTGCGTGACATGCAGCTTCATGCCAGCCTCCCTTCGCGCAGGCCGTGCAGGGTCTGGTGCGTCACCACGCTGGTGTGGGTGAAATAGCGCTGCGACAGTGCGGCCGACAAGGCCAGCCCGCCTTGCATGCACTGCTGCAGCAGCACATGCAGCGCGCCGTGGTGGCCATCGCTATCGGCCTGGGACAGCTGCGCCAGCGGCACTTCGCCGGGCTTGGGCAGTAGCAGGCGCAGATCGGCCATGTCGGCATCGCGCCTACCACGCTGCAACCGCTCCATGCGTCGCTCCAGCGTGTAGGCGACCCAGCCGAGCGCGCGCGGGTTTTCCCGGCTGTGTACCAGCAGCTGCAGCAGGTCAGTCAGGTCGTGGCTGTGCTGGTAGTAGGCGTGGAAGGTGATGGTGCTGTCAAACAGCGCCAGCACCGCTTCAAAACCGTCCTCTTCCTGCACCACGCGCGCGGCAAAGGCCTGGTCCAGCGCATGCGCCAGGAACACCAGGCGCTCGATCATGCGGCCGCTCGACAACACGATCCAGCCGTCATCGCGCGTCATGCGGTCGAGCTGCGAACCGGTGATCGCCGTCATGCGCTGGCTCAGTCGGCGCAGCATGTGCTGTGCGCTATCCAAGCGGTAATCCTGCTCGCGCAGCAGCCGGTCACCGTCCTCGACAAAGCCCTGCTCGGCCGCACGCAGCTCCTGCCAGTGCTCATTCGCCAGCCGGTCACGCACGCGCGATGCCGTGCCGTGCAGCCAGGCCAGCTGCTGGCGGATCATGCCCTGCCCATCTGCACCAGCCAGGCCATCGATCAGGCTGCGCAGGCAGCCGGCCGGATCGTCCGCCAGCAGCGGCGCAGCAGATTCCGGCAGCAGCCCCTGGTCGCGCAACAGGCCATCGAGCCAGTGCAGCAGTGCGGGCGAGGCACGCTCCTCGCCTGACAGCAGGTTGAGCACCAGCTGCACGGTGGCCACGCTGTTCTCGACACGCTCGGTATAGCGCCCCATCCAGAACAGGTTGTCGGCGGCACGGCTGGTCACCAGCCAACCGCGCAGCGAGGTCGGCATGCCGCTGGCGACCGGCTGCAGGATGCCCGGCGGATGGCCAGTCTCGGTCGCATCATCCGGCGCCTGCACCCAGACGTCGGCACTGGAACCGCCGGAGCGCATCGCCGACAGGCCGCTGCTCTCGCCCACCAGCCGCACCAGACCGCCCGGCACCACGCGCCATTCTCCCGGCGCATCGGCCACGCAGAACACGCGCAGCAGCGCCGGTCGGAAGCCGGCTTGACCGTCCTGCCCCGGCGCACCCGCGTGCCAGACCGGCATGCTGGACGGCTGCAGGTAGCGCTGGATGGTGTAATCCTCGCCCCGCGCCAGGATGCGCTGCACCCATTGCTGGCGCTGTTCCGGCGTCAGCAGGCGCGACAGGACCGGATCAAAAGCCTTGCGCTGCGGCACGCCACCAGGATGCGCAGCCGGATAGGTCGCCTTGATCACGCAGTCATCGATCTGTGCCAGCGCTTCGGGCAGCACCGCCTGCTCGCCACACCACCAGGTGTGCAGCGCCGGCAGCTGCAGCTCCTCGCCCAGCAGCCGCGGCCCCAGCGCCGGCAAAAAGCCGAGCATGGCGCTGGATTCGAGAAAGCCGCTGCCCGGCAGGTTCGACACGATCACGCTGCCAGCGCGGATCGCCTGCAGCAGGCCCGGCACGCCCAGCTGCGAATCGGAGCGCAGCTCCAGCGGATCCAGATACTGGTCGTCGACGCGCTTGAGCAGCACATCGACCTGCTCCAGCCCGTGCAGGGTCTTGAGATAGAGCTTGCGCTCGCGCACCGTCAGGTCGCTGCCCTCGACCAGCGTAATGCCCAGATAGCGCGCCAGATAGGCCTGCTCGAAATAGGTTTCATTCAACGGCCCAGGTGTCAGCAGGGCGATATGGGCGCGCTCGCCAGCCGGGCTGCGCCGGCGCAGGCTGGCCACCATGGCGCGGTAGACCGTGGGCAGGCGCTGCACGCGCATGCGGTCCAGCGCCTGCGGAAACTGCTGCGCCACCACATGGCGGTTTTCCAGCATATAGCCCAGGCCGGCCGGCGCCTGCAGCCGCTGCGACACCACCCACCAGGCACCGTTCTCATCACGGGACAGGTCGAAGGCCGCGGTGTGCACATGCATGCCGCCAGCCGGTTGCACGCCATGCATGCCCGGGATGTAATCGGGATGGCCCAGTACGAGCGCCGGCGGCAGCAGGCCTTCGTGCAGCAGGTGCTGCGGACCGTAGACGTCGGCCATCACCCGGTCCAGCAGGCGCGTACGCTGCAGCACGCCTTGCTCGATCTGCTGCCAGTCGGCCGTGGGCAGCAGCAGCGGAAACAGGTCGAGCGACCAGGGCCGCTGCACCTGGCCATCGTGGGAGTGGACGTTGTAGCTGACGTCGTTGTCGCGGATATGGCGCTGCAGCGCCTGCACACGCTCGTCCAGGCTGGCCGGCGTGTGCGGCTGGCTGGCAAAAAAGGTCTGCCAGTACGGCGCCAGGCCACCCGGTGCCGCCAGCAGCGCTGGCAGGCTGCCGCCACCACTGGCCTCGGCGTCCGTCACGGCACGGCCGTGCAACTCGCTGAAGTGCGGCTGCGCGATTCCGGCCTGGCTCATGGGATCTGTCTCTGTCACGCTCTGTCCATCATCCGTGCTGATGGCCCCATTGTGCCGCAGGCATGGCCTGCGGACCGGCACAGGCTCAGAGCGTCAGCACGCTGGAACCGGTGGTCTGGCGGGCTTCCAGCGCGCGGTGCGCCTGCTGCACGTCTTCCAGCGCGAAACGCTGGTCGATATGGATCTTGACCTGACCACTGCGTATCACGTCGAACAGGTCGCCCGCCATCGCATCCACCGTGGCGCGGCCCTGCTTCAGGTGCGTGAACAGGGTCTGGCGCGTCAGGTAGGCACAGCCGGCCTGGGCCAGTGCCAGCGGTGCCACCGGCGGTACCGGGCCACTGGCATTGCCGAAGCTGACCATCAAGCCAAACAGTGCCAGGCTGGCCAGCGAACCTTCGAAAGTGTCCTTGCCGACCGAGTCGTACACCACCTTGACGCCAGCGCCGCCCGTGATCTCGCGCACGCGCTCGGCAAAATTCTCTTCGCGGTAGTTGATGGCATGGGCAGCCCCATTGGCCAGTGCCAGCGCGCACTTCTCGGCGCTGCCAGCGGTAGCAATCACCTGCAGGCCGAGCGCCCTGGCCCACTGGCAGGCGATCAGGCCGACGCCGCCAGCGGCGGCATGGAACAGGATGTGGTCACCGGCCACCAGCTCATGCTGGCCACGCACGCGGCGCAGCAGGTATTGCGCCGTCAGGCCCTTGAGCATCATGGCCGCACCAGTTTCAAAGCTGATGTCGTCCGGCAGCTGGCAGACGGTATCGGCCGACAGCGTGCGCAGGTCGGCGTAGCTGCCCGGTGCGGCGGCCACATAGGCGACACGATCGCCCGGCTGGAAGCCGCTCACGCCCTCGCCCACCGATTCGACCACGCCAGCCGCTTCCATGCCCAGCGTGGCCGGCAGCCCCATCGGGTACAGGCCGGTCCGGAAATAGACATCGATATAGTTCAGTCCGACCGCCTTGTGCTGGATGCGCAACTCGCCGGGACCGGGTGCCGGCACCTCGATCTGGCGCAGTTGCATGGTCTCGGGGCCACCGGTGGCATCGATCTGGATGGCGCGGCTGGAAATGGCGGTCATGTAGAGTCTCCTGGCAAGCAATGCGATGAATAGCAACAAGGCGATGCTACCCGAGAGCCTGTTGTCCCTGTCTGCAGCGCAGGGATTTTCTTGCTACAGTGGCTCCCCATGTCTGTTTCCACCACTCCTGCCGGGCGCATTCCGCTGACGGCCATTTTCCTGTTGACGCTGGCCCCGATGATGTGGGCCGGCAATGCCGTGGTCGGCCGCCTGCTGGCCGACCTGATTCCCCCGGTCACGCTGAACCTGGTGCGCTGGTCGCTGGCGCTGCTGGTATTCCTGCCGTTTTCCTGGCGCACGATTGCACCATCGAGCCCGCTCTGGGCGCACTGGAAGCGCTACGCCATCGTCGGCCTGCTCGGCATTGGCTGCTACAACATGTTCCAGTACATGGCGCTGCACACCTCCACCCCGGTCAACGTCACGCTGGTGGCGGCCAGCATGCCGCTGTGGATGATGATCATCGGCCGGCTGATCTACAAGGTGCCGATCACGCTGCCGAAACTGTTCGGTGCCGGGCTGTCGCTGGCCGGCGTGCTGTTCGTGCTGTCGCGCGGCTCGCTGGCCAACCTGCTGCAGCTGCAGCTGGTGGTGGGCGACCTCTACATGCTGGCCGCCACCGCCTGCTGGTCCATGTACAGCTGGATGCTGCTCTACACGCGTGAGCCGGTCGAGATCCGCAGCGACTGGAAAGGCATGCTGATGGCGCAGCTGTGCTTTGGCGTGCTCTGGTCGATCTTCTTCACCGGCCTGGAATGGGCAGTGATGCCCGATCTGCATGTGGACTGGCAGAACCCGACGCTGATCATCGGCCTGGCCTTTGTCGTGCTCGGCCCGGCGCTGCTGGCCTACGCCTGCTGGGGCATCGGCATCCAGCACGTGGGCCCGACGATTGGCGGCTTCTTCACCAACCTGACGCCGCTGTTCGCCGCCGTGCTGTCAGTGCTGCTGCTGGGCGACATGCCGGCCTGGTACCACGGCGTGGCGTTCCTGCTGATCGTGGGCGGGATTGTGGTGTCGTCGCGGCGCTGAAAACAACAACGCCTGGTCTGATCACCAGGCGTTATTGTTGAGTTTGATGCAGCTTACATCCCCAAATACGCCGCCCGCACATCCTCGTTCTGCAGCAGTTCCTGCCCCGGCCCGGTCAGCGTGACGGAGCCGGTTTCCAGCACATAGCCGCGATCGGCAATGGCGAGCGCGGCGGAAGCGTTCTGTTCCACCAGCAGGATCGTCATGCCCTGCGCCTTGAGCGCCTTGATGACGTTGAACACCTCTTCCACCAACAGCGGCGCCAGGCCCATGGAAGGCTCATCGAGCAGCAGCAGCTTGGGACGGCCCATCAGCGCACGACCAATCGCCAGCATCTGCTGCTGGCCGCCGGACAGGGTACCGGCCGGCAGTGCACGCTTTTCCTTGAGGATGGGGAACATGCTGAACACCTTCTCCATGTCCTCGTTGACGGTGGCGCGCGACTGGGTAAAGGCGCCCAGACGCAGGTTGTCCTCGATCGACAGCGGACCGAACACCTGGCGCCCTTCGGGGCTCTGGCAGATACCGCGGCGCACGCGCAGGTCGGCGCGCAGGCGCGAGATGTCCTCGCCAGCAAACATGATCTTGCCGGCCGACATCGGCTGCACACCCGACAGCGTGCGCATGAAGGTGGTCTTGCCGGCGCCGTTGGCACCGACCAGCGCCACCAGCTCGCCCTGGTGCACTTCCACATCCAGGCCCTTGAGCGCCTTGATGCGGCCGTAGCAGCTTTCCATGCCCTGCACCGACAGCAGCAGCTCGCCAACGGGCTTGTGCGCCTGACCCGCCGGTGCCACTGGCAGCTTGCCGCCTTCGCTGGCACCCAGACCAACTGATTCCGGGGCCAGGCTGCTCAGGCGGTGGAACTGCTGGGCAAACTCGGCCTGCGCCTCATCGCCAAACAGCGGATCGGCGTTGTTGGCAAACACGGCGTTGATGTGCGTCCAGTCGTCCTCGGTAAAGCTCTTGCGCGCCAGCGCCATCACGTCCTTTTCTTCGGTACGGATATGGTCCTTCAGCAGCACGGCATAGGAGCGCAGGTGCGCGACAAAGCTGGCGCGGCCCTGGGCATCGCCCTGCATGGCGCGCGCCATCGAGGCGCGCAGCTCGCGCACCGATTCGGTACCGTGGCGGTGGTCGGCTTCGAGGCGGTCCAGCACGGCGGCTGCTTCCGGGCTGCGCTCACGCAGCAGCGGGAAGAAGTGGGCGTCTTCCTTGCCGTGGTGGCTGCCGTCCACGTACTTGTCGAGGTAATCGAACAGGACGACAAAGAAATCGTCCTCGATCGGCTTGCCTTCGCCGATCTCGTTGGCCAGCAGTTCGAGCGTGGCGGCAATGCGCCACAGGTTCTGGTGTTCTTCGGTAATGATGCGCAAGGCTTCCATGGGGTTTCCTTCGGGCGTCTCAGGCATGTACGCCCAGGTAGGCAGCAATCACGTCGGGATTGTTGCGGACTTCTTCGCGCGTGCCTTCGGCCAGCTTGCGGCCGTAGTCCAGCACCAGGATGCGCTGCGACAGGTTCATCACCATCTTCATGTCGTGCTCGACCAGCACGCAGGTCACGCCGCTGTCGGCCACCTTGCGCACCAGTTCGTCGATCTCGTGGGTTTCGGTATGGTTCAGGCCAGCTGCCGGCTCGTCCAGGAACAGCAGCTTGGGCTGCATGGCGAGCGCACGCGCGATTTCCAGGCGCTTCAGCGCGCCGTAGGACATGGCGTCGGCACGCATGCCGACCTGCTTGCCAAGGCCGACAAATTCCATCAGGCCGGCCGCTTCCTCGCGCAATTCGGCATCGCGACGCGTGATCGAGGGCAGGTGCAGCGCGCCCTTGATCAGGTTGCGGTCCAGGCGCAGGTGCGCGCCGACCATCACGTTTTCCAGCGCCGACATGTTCATGCAGATCTGCAGGTTCTGGAAGGTGCGCGCCACGCCACGGCGTGCCAGCTCGTCCGGGGACTTGCCCTGGATTTCCTCGCCGTTGAGGCGGATCTTGCCGCTGGTCGGCTTGTAGACGCCGGTGATCAGGTTGAACAGCGTGGTCTTGCCGGCACCGTTCGGGCCGATCACGGCATAGATCATGCCGGGATCGATGCTGAAGGACACATCGTTGACGGCCTTGACACCGCCAAACTGGATGGAGAGGTTCTGTACGTCAAGCATGGACATGCTCAATCCTCCTTCTTGGCGAACTTGCTGGCCAGGGTGGGCACGATGCCCTTGGGCAGGAAGATCATGAACATCATCAGGATGGCACCGAAGATCACCGTCTCCCAGCCTTCCAGCGTGGCCAGCGCCTGCGGCAGTGCCGTCAGCAGCGCGGCGCCCAGCAACGAGCCCCAGACCGAGGCCATGCCACCCACCACCACCATGGTGATCAGCTCGACCGAGTGGAAGAAGTCGGCAAACGACGGCGTGACCATGCCAACGTAATGCGCAGCCACGCTGCCCATGATGCTGGCGAACACGGCCGACAGGGTGAAGATGGCGACCTTGTAGCGCACCACGTTCACGCCCACCACGCGCGAAGCCACTTCAGAGCCGTGCAGCGCACGCAGCGCGCGGCCAAACGGGGAGTCGATCAGGTTCAGCGAGGCCCAGACGCTGACCACCAGGAAGGCAGCCACGACCCAGTACCAGTGGCGGTCGGTATCCAGCGCCAGGCCGAACAGCTCCATCGTCGGCACTACGATGCCGTCCGGGCCACCGGTCAGCTGCGACTCGTTGCGCAGCACGATGTTGACCAGAATGCCGAGGCCAAGCGTGGCCATGGCCAGGTACTGGCCCTTGAGGCGGAAGATCGGGCGCGCGATCAGCGCCGCCAGCCCTGCACACAGTGCGGCACCGGCGATCAGCGCCAGCAGCGGATGCCAGCCAAAATGCGTCGGCAGGATCGCCGAGGCGTAGGCACCAATGCCGAGGAAACCCGCGTGGCCCAGGCTGATCTGGCCGGCAAAGCCGACCAGCAGGTTCAGGCCCAGCACGATGATGGCGTTCATGGAAATGCGGATCAGCAGGTCCAGGTAGTAGGCGTTGCTGATCACGAATGGCGCCACGATCAGGCAGGCCGCCAGCACCAGCAGGGAAATCCAGGTCGTTGTCTTGCGCATGATTTACACCCGGTCGGTAGACTTGCCGCCAAACAGGCCGCGCGGCATGAAGAACAGCACCAGCAGGATCAGGATGAAGGGAATCGCATCCTTGTAGGCGGAAGAGATGTAGCCGGCACCCATGGATTCAAGCACGCCGACCAGCAGGCCGCTGATCACGGCACCCAGGCCGTTGCCCAGGCCACCCACCACGGCAGCGACGAAACCCTTCAGGCCAAGCATGATGCCGACGTCATAGGAGGTCATGGTCACCGGCGTCAGCAGGATGCCGCCGAGCGCGCCCAGCGCTGCGGACAGGCCGAAGCTGATGAACAGCACCTTGCTGGTGTTGATACCGACCAGCTGCGCCGCGGTCTGGTTGAACGAAGTCGCCAGCATGGCCTTGCCGGACAGCGTGCGGCTGAAGAAGTACCAGAGCGCCACCACCACCAAGGCGGTCACGCCCAGCACCCACAGGCTTTGCGGCTGGATCGCGGCACCCAGGATGATGATCGGCGTCTCTCCTGAAAACGCCGGCAGGCTGAAGGTGCCCTTGCCCAGCCAGACCTGGATCAGGCCGCGGATGAACAGCGAGGCACCGATGGTGATGATGATCAGGGTCACGGTTTCGGCGCCCTTGACCGGCTCGATGGTGAGCTTTTCCATCAGGATGCCGACCACGGCGGGAATCAGGATCGCCAGCAGGAAAGCGACCGGCATCGGCAGGCCGGTCTGGCTGAAATAGACCGCCAGCATGCCGCCCAGCATGATGAACTCGCCCTGGGCGAAGTTGATCACGTTGCTGGAGTTGTAGATCAGGGTAAAGCCGAGCGCGGCCAGGGCATAGGTCGATCCGACCGTAATGCCCGAAAACAGGAATTGCAGGAACTCTGCCATGGTGAATACTCCCTGGTGTCAGATGAACTGGGGCGGGCGGTCATGCAGACCGGGCGATCCAGTGCGGCGGTGCTTGTTATGTGGTGTATGCGCCAGGTTGGCGCTGGCCGCCTGACAATGCAACCGGAGGGGAACAGGATCCTGCCGCCTACCTGGCGACAGGACCAAGGGGAAAACAGGCCGCCGGGTCAGGTTGACACCGGCAGGCCGGAAGGCATTACGGAACCAGCGTCCACTTGCCGTCCTTCACCTCCAGCATGTTGAAGGCGTGCATGTCCAGGCCGTTGTGGTCGGTCGGGGACATGTTGAAGATGCCGCTGGTACCGACCAGGCCCTGGGTGCTCTCGATGGCATCGCGCACTTTTTCCTTGTCGGTAGTACCGGCACGCTTGATGGCATCCACGGCGATCATCAGGCCGTCATAGGCATAGCCGCCGAAGGCCGAGGTTTCCTGGTTCCACTTGGCACGATAGGCGTTGTTGTAGGCCTCGACCACCGGCTTCTGCGGATCGTCTGCCTTCAGCGCGGTCGGATCCAGCTGCGGGGAAGCAGGCATGCGCACGCCGTTGGCAGCGTCACCGGCCAGCTGCAGGTAGGCGTTGGAAGACACGCCATGCGACTGGTACAGCGGCAGCTGGATGTCCAGCTGGCGGTAGTTCTTGGTGGCCACGGCCGGGCCCTGGCCCATGCCGAAGATGAACACGGCCTGCACGCCAGGGGTGTTCTTGATCTTGGTGAGCTGGGCGCTCATGTCGGTGTCCTTGGGACCGTAGGTTTCGTTGGCCAGGATCTCGATGCCCATCTTGCCGGCCACACCCTCGGTTTCCTTCTTGCCGGACTGGCCGAAGCCGCTGGTCTCGGACAGCAGGCCAATCTTGGTGATGCCGTTCTTCTTCATGTCGTCAAAGACTTTTTCAGCGGCCATGCGGTCGGTCTGCGGCGTCTTGAACATCCACTTCTTGATCGGCTCGGTGACCACCACGGCGCCCGCCAGGGAAATCATCGGCACACCGGCCTTGTCGACCAGCGGCGCCATCGCCATGGTGGAACCGGTGGTGGTGCCACCAACAATCACGTCCACCTTGTCGTCCTCGATCAGGCGCTTGCCGAAGCTGTTGGCCTTGTTGGCATCGCCGCCATCGTCATAGTGCACCAGCTGCAGCTGGCGACCCAGCACGCCGCCCTGCTTGTTGATGTCTTCCACGTACATCTGCAGCGTCTTCAGCTCCGGATCGCCCAGGAAAGAGGCCTGGCCGGTTACCGACAGCACGCTGCCGATCTTGATCGGGCCGGTGGCGTTGGCAGCTGCCGCGCCGGAAGCGCCGCTGGCCGCCGTATCGCCGGAGCTCTTGGAGTTGCACGCCGTGAGCAGGGTGGCAGCGCCAGCCAGCATGACGGCCGTGACCGCCAGGGAAGTACCTGTTTTCAGGCTGTTGAAGGCGAATTTCATGTGGGGAGTCCTCTTGGTTCGTGGTTGCACATGGTGTCGGGTCGACCAGTCCGGCAGCTGGGGAAAGGGGGCTGCCGGACCCGGGTGTTGCCGCCTGCAGCAGCTGGCCCGGAACAGGCCCGGTCTTGCTACAGATGGTCACTTCGTGGCGGATTATAGGTATCATTCCCCAGCTCTCACACTAGGGTTTACGATTGGTGTAATTCGTTTTGCATGGAGTAAAAACGGGCTTTCCATCCATCAAAATCATGGTGTTAGCGCAAGCACACGGTTCTGTCACGGCCCCCAGGCTGGCCCGGAATTCGCGCTTTTCCGTGTTTTTGCAACACCTTCATCTCGTCACCTGAGCAAACAAGAAACATGTATCACGTCAACCCGATTGCCGGCACCTCCGCCCCGGCGCCCTGCCCCACGGCGCGGCCAGCATGGCCTCTGCACGGAAAGTGCCAGCCATGAGCGTGCTGGAGAAAGACAGCCGCAGCGGCGTGCAATCCATCGAAACCGGCATGGCGGTGGTGCGGGTCCTGGTCAACAGCCAGGGACCGATGATGCTGCGCGATATCGCCCTGCAGGCCGACATGCCGCCGGCCAAGGCGCACCGCTATCTGGTCAGCCTGATCCGCGCCGGTCTGGTCACGCAGGATCCGGCCAGCTCGCACTATGACCTGGGGCCGTTCGCCCTCAGCATCGGCATGGCCGCCGTCAACCGCATCGACCGCGTCCGGCTTGGGCTGGAAACGATCTCGGACTTGCGCAACAGCATCAACGAGACCACTGCGCTGTCGGTCTGGACACCGGGCGGGCCGGTGATCGTGCGCTGGGAACGACCGCGTCGGCCGATTACTGTCAACGTGGTGACTGGCGTGCAGGTGGACCTGCTCAGCAGCGCCAGCGGCCTGGTATTTGCCGCCTGGCTACCCGAGGCGCGCATCCTGCCGATGATCCAGGACGAACTGCGCCGCCAGCCAGCCGATGCACCGCCGCGCACCCTGGCCGATGTGCGCGAGCAGCTGGCGCAGATCCGCCAGCAGGGCGCAGTGAGCGTGCGCGAGAACTACTTTGCCAGCGGCGTGCAGGCGCTGGGGGCACCGGTGTTCAATTTCCGCAACGAGATCACCATGGCGCTGGTGGTGGTCGGCATTGCCGGCATGAGCGACCTGGGCGAACACAGCGCGGCCATGCAGGCCTTGCAGCAGGCGGCACGCACCCTGTCTACCCGGCTCGGCTCCACCCTGTATGGCCAGCAAGCCCCGGCTGACATCCAGCTGACGTGATGGCCTGCCATACTCCCGGGAGAGCGCATACCTTCCTATAATCCACCATTTACCTGTAGCCCTTCACGCGGCTCCCGCATGCCTGTTTCCCTTGCCCAAGCCCATATCGATGCGTTCAGCCAGCAAAGTCGCGTACGCGCCGGCTCCGTCATCATTTCCGTATTCGGCGATGCCGTCCATCCGCGTGGAGGACGCATCTGGCTGGGCAGCCTGATCCGCCTGCTCAAGCCGCTGGGCATCAGCGAACGCCTGATCCGCACTTCCGTGTTTCGACTGGTACAGGAAGGCTGGCTGCGCACCGAGGCGCATGGCCGCAAGGCCGACTACCTGCTGACGCCCGGTGGTCAGCAGCGCATCGAAGACGCCGCGCGCCACATCTACGCCTCCAGCGCGCCCGCCTGGGATCGTCGCTGGCGCCTGATGCTGACGGTGGGCGAGCTCAGCGCCCGTGAACGCGAGCTGCTGCGCCGCGCCATGTTCTGGCAGGGCTTTGGCCTGGTCGGTGGCGATTGCTTCATCCACCCGAGCGCCGACCTGACCGCCGCCTCCGACGCCCTGCTCTCCGAAGGCCTGGGCGAACTGCTGCACAAGCTGATGCCCTTGCTGGCGGTAGAAAACCATTTTGGCAATTCGGCGCGCAACGTGGACATGATCCTGCACGCCTGGGATCTGGAACATCTGGGCGCGTCCTATACCGCCTTTGTCAACAGCTACCGCCCGCTGCTGGAGGCCTTGCGCCAGCAGTCAGCCGATGCGCTCACCGACGAACAGGCCTTTCTGCTGCGCACGCTGGTAGTGCACGAATACCGCCGCCTGCTGCTGCGCGATCCGGAACTGCCGGCCGAACTGCTGCCGCATGACTGGCCGGGCAACGAGGCGCGCATCATGTGCCGCGAGTTCTACCGCCGGCTGCTGCAAGCGTCCGAGCGCCATCTGGACAAGCAGCTGGAATGCGCCAACGGCGATATCCCGGCCGCGCAGGAGCTGCTGCACCAGCGCTTCCAGGCCGAGGATCCGTTTGCCGACCTGACCCAGCCGAACGCCAGCTGACCCAGCCTGCCGCTTCAGGCCAGTTCGGCCACCGGTCGCAACACCTTCGGCCACTTGTGCGCCGGCAGGCCCCAGCGCTCCTTGATCTCCAGCGCACGCTGCTCCAGCACGGCCCGCTCAGGGTGCGTTGCCGTGGCCTGCGCCAGCACCACGGTATTGCCCTCGCGCGTCGGCTTGAACGTCCAGACCGCCGTCTCGCCAAAGGCTTCGCAGATCCTGGTCAGGCTGGCATCGAAACTGCTGTCGCGACCAAACAGGTTGACCGTCATGCAGCCATCGGGCGTCAGCAGCGCCTTGCAGTCACGGTAGAAATCGGCATGGTCCAGCACCGGGGCGGCCGCCTCTTCGTCATACAAATCCACCTGCAGCGCATCGATCGCGCCCTGCCATTCGGGCTGGCGGATTTCCTCGGCGGCATCGCCCAGAATCACGTTGAGCTTCTCGTTATTGTCCGGCAGACGGAACCACTGGCGGCAGGCGGCATAGACCTGCGGGTTGAACTCGATGCAGGACGTCAGCATCTCGAGCTTGCGGTAGCTGAAGCGCGTCAGGCTGCCTGCACCCAGGCCGAGCTGCATGGCATGGCGTTCGGCTACGCTGTCGGGATCGACAAACAGCAGCCAGGCCATCATGCGCTGCACGTACTCCAGCTCCAGCTTCACCGGGTCCTTCAGCCGCATCGCGCCCTGCACCCATTCGGTGCCCAGATGCAGGTAACGGCAGACGCCGTCTTCGGAGAAATTCACTTCAGGCCAGTACGGCTCGGGCTGGGGGGTGCGTTGCTTGGACATGCGGCATTGTAGAACGCCGCTGCCATCTGGGACTCAGGCCAGGCCATGCGCCGCCAGCACCTCGCGCCAGGCCTGCAGCTTGCGTTCGAAGCTCCAGCTGGCGTTGGCCGGGCTGGTAGATGGCAATCGATATACCGGCAGACCCAGCGTGCGCGTATGGCGCTGGTGGCGCCAGCTCTCGCCACCGTTGTGCGCGATCGCCTCCAGCTGCGGACTGCGCTGCGTCAGCCCGACAAAATCATTCACCGTGGCGTTGCGGATCGCACTGTCCAGGCTGCCTTCGCGCTCGCAGCTGGCGTAGACATCCCAGATGCCCAGGCCGTGCGCCAGTGCCTGCTGGCAGCGCCCGGCATAGTCGAGCTGTTGCAAGGGCTGATCCCACAAGGTACCGAGAATGCGCCAGAACTGGTTTTGCGGGTGTGCATAGTATTGCTGCAGCTGCAGCGACTTGACGCCGGGAAAACTGCCCAGCACCAGCAGGCGCGTGTGGCTATCGGCAATGGGAGCCAGACCCGACAGCAGGCTCATGGCTGACCCTGGGGCAAAAGCGCTTGCAGCCGCGGCAACACCTGCAGCGTATTCGCCAGCACCTGTTGCTGCAACTGCGCCAAGGGCTGCCCGCGCAAGTCGGCCAGCACCTGGGCGATGCGCGGGATTTCTTCCGGGGCATTGCGGCCCTGTTGCTGGCCGGCGGCGCGTTCGGCGGCGGTGGCGTAGAGCCAGCTCGGGGCGATATCGGGGGCATCGGTTTCGAGCACGATGGCATCGTCGGGCAGCTCGGCGGCCAGGGCGCGCAAGCGCGTGGCACGGTCAAACGTCATGGCACCGCCAAAGCCGAGCTTGCAGCTTAGCCCCAGAAAGGCATCGGCCTGCTGCCGGCTACCGACAAAGGCATGGGCGATGCCGCTGGCCGGCGGCAGCTGGCGCAGCGCCTTGAGCACGGCATCGACCGAGCGGCGCACATGCAGCAGCACTGGCAGCTGGTGCTGGCGCGCCAGCCGCAGCTGTTCACGCAGCAGCCAGTCCTGGTGCGCGCGCATCTGTGGCGTGCACAGTTCCGGCACAAAAAAGTCGAGGCCGATTTCGCCCACCGCCACCAGATGCGGATCATCACGGGCTGCATCGAGCTGCTCGGCCAGCTGCTGCAGTTCACGTTCGCCGGCCGTTAGGGCGCACATCGGGTGGATGCCAAGCGCATAGGCATCGCCCCACTGGTGCGCCAGCTGCTGCACCTGCGCCACATGCGAGGCGTGCACATGCACCGCCGGAATCACGCACAGGCCGACGCCCTGCCCACGCGCGCGCTGGCGCATGGCGTCACGGTCGACATCAAACTCGGCCGCATCCAGGTGGCAGTGCGTGTCGATCCAGAGGCTCATGCCACGGGCAGCGGCGGCGTCGGGTCGGTGGTATGCAAGGGCTCGAGCACGCCCTGCGTCATGCGGAACTGGCGGTCGCAGCGGGCGGCCAGTTCCTCGTCGTGCGTGACCAGCACAAAGGCCGTGCCCTTGTCCTGCGCCAGTTGCAGCATGCGCTGGAACACCTGGTCGGCGGTGCTGCGGTCCAGGTTGCCGGTCGGTTCGTCGGCCAGCACGCAGGCCGGCTGCGTCACCAGCGCACGCGCAATCGCCACGCGTTGGCGCTCGCCGCCGGAGAGTTCTGCCGGGCGATGCTCGGCGCGCTCGGACAGGCCGACCTGGGCCAGCATCTGCAGCGCCTGCTGCTGTGCACTGGCGCGATCCTGGCGGCGGATCCAGAGCGGCATGGCGACGTTCTGCGCCGCGGTGAACTCGGGCAGCAGGTGGTGGAACTGGTAGACAAAGCCCAAATACTGGTTGCGCAGCTCGCCCTGTCTCGCCAGCGAGAGCTGTGCCAGATCCTGGCCCATGATCTGCACGCGGCCGCTGGTAGGAGCATCCAGCCCGCCCAGCATGTGCAGCAGCGTGCTCTTGCCGGAGCCGGAGGCACCGACGATGGCGACGGTTTCGCCCGCGTGCACCGTCAGGTCGATGCCACGCAGCACGGTCAGGTCAATATTGCGACCCTCATGGAATCGCTTGGTCAGGCCTTGCGCCTGCAGGACGATGTTACTCATAGCGCAGGGCCTCCGCCGGGTTGACACGGCTGGCACGCCAGCTCGGATACAGGGTTGCCAGGAAGGACAGGATCAACGACACGACCACGATCGGCACGATATCGCTGGCCTGCGGATCGCTCGGCATCTTGCTGATCAGGTAGATGTCCTGGGGCAGGAAGCTGGTGTTGAACAGGCGCTCGAAGAAAGGCACGATGACATCGATATTCACCGCCACCGCCAGCCCCAGCGCCAGGCCGGCCAGCGTGCCGATGATGCCGGCGGTGGCACCCTGCACCATGAAGATGCGCATGATGCTGCGCGGCGATGCGCCCAGCGTGCGCAGGATGGCGATATCGGCGCGCTTGTCCTGCACGCTCATCACCAGCGTGCTGACCAGGTTGAAGGCGGCCACTGCCACGATCAGCGTCAGGATGATGAACATCATGCGCTTCTCCACCTGCACGGCGGCAAACCAGCTCTTGTTCTGCTGCGTCCAGTCACTCACCAGCAGCTGGCCCTGGAACAGGCCGGCCAGTTGCGCCGCCACCGTGGGTGCCTCGTTGAGGTCGCGGATCTTCAGGCGCACGCCCATCGGGCCTTCAAGCTGGTAGATCAGCGCGGCGTCCTGCACGTTCAGCATCATCATGCCGTTGTCGTATTCGAAATGGCCGGATTCGAAGGTGCCGGCCACGGTCAGCTGTTTCAGCCGTGGCATCACGCCGGCCGGGGTGACGTTGCCGCTGGGCGCGATCATCGTCACCTTGTCGCCCGGCAGCACGCCGAGAGAACGTGCCAGCTGCACGCCCAGCACCACGTTGAAGCTGCCCGGCGTGAGCGACTTGAGCGTCGCCGCCTGCTGCTCGCTGATATTGCTGACCTCGTGCTCCAGGCCCGGCTCGATGCCGCGCACCAGCACGCCGCGCATGGTGTCACCCAGGCTCAGCAGTGACTGGCCGGAGACGAAAGGCGCGGCGCCGATCACTTCGGAGTTGGTGCGCGCCTGCTGCACCACCGCCTGCACATCCTGCAAGCCGGTGCCGTCCGGGTTGTACAGCTCGATGTGCGAGACCACGCCCAGCATACGGTCACGCACCTCCTTCTGGAAGCCGTTCATGACCGAGAGCACGATGATCAGTGCTGCCACGCCCAGCGCGATGCCGATGATGGAAGCTGCCGAAATAAAGGAAATGAACCCGTTGCGTCGGGTTGACCGGCCGGCGCGTGTGTAACGCCAGCCAATCAGGAGTTCGTAGGGACTTTGCATAGCTCTTGTAGTGACGGGTCTCCCCGGGGCAGCAGCTATTGTGTCACGCCAGCTTGCAGAGACCTGTCAGACGGTATCCCAGGTTGTGACAACACGTGCCTTTGCGCCAAGGCTTACACTTGGGCGGTGTGTGACTTTTTACCGGCCGACATGACGAACCCAGCCCTGTCCCTGAGCCAGCGCAGCCTGCGCAGCGTCTGGCACCCCTGCACGCAGATGAAGCAGCACGAACGCCTGCCCCCGCTGGCGATCGCGCGCGGCCAGGGCGTCTGGCTGTACGACGAGGCTGGCAATCGCTACCTGGACGGCATCAGCAGCTGGTGGGTCAACCTGTTCGGCCACGCCAACCCGCGCATCAATGCGGCGCTGATCGACCAGCTCGGCACGCTGGAGCACGCGATGATTTCCGGCTCCACCCACGCGCCGGTGGTGGAACTGTCCGAGCGGCTGTCGGCGCTGACCGGCGGTGTACTCGGCCATGCCTTCTATGCCTCCGATGGCGCATCGGCCGTAGAGATTGCGCTGAAGATGAGCGCGCACTACTGGCGCAACAGCGGCCAGCCGGACAAGCACCAGTATGTCTATCTGGCGCAGAGCTACCACGGAGAAACCATGGGCGCGCTCAGCGTGACCGATGTCGACATCTTCCGCCACGCCTACCAGCCGCTGGTGCGCCAGACGCATATCGCGCCCAGCCCTGATGCACGCCTGGCCGCCACGCCGCAACAGGCGGCCAACCAGGCGGCACAGGCGATGGAGGCGCTGCTGCAACAGCATGGCAGCACGATCGCCGCCGTCATCGTCGAACCGCTGGTGCAGTGCGCCACCGGCATGGCGATGCACGATCCCGACTACCTGCGCCAGCTGCGCGCGCTGTGCGACCGCTACCAGGTACACCTGATTGCCGACGAGATTGCCGTTGGCTGTGGCCGTACCGGCACTTTCTTCGCCTGTGAGCAGGCCGGCATCTGGCCGGACTTCATCACCCTGTCCAAGGGCATCAGCGGCGGCTACCTGCCCTTGTCGCTGGTGCTGACGCGTGACAGCATCTACCAGGCCTTCTACGACGACGATGTGCGCACCGCCTTCCTGCACTCGCACTCCTACACCGGCAACCCGCTGGCCTGCCGCGCCGCGTTGGCCTGCCTGGACATTTTCGAGAGCGAAAACGTGCTGGCACGCAACCAGCTGCTGGGCGAACAGATGGCGCAGGCGCTGCAACCGCTGGCGCAGCACCCGGCCGTGCGCCAGGTGCGCCGCCAGGGCATGATCTGGGCCTGCGATATCGATCCCGCCGCCATCCCGGAACAATCCGCCGACGATGCGCGCAACGGCATGGCCGGTGGCACTTTTTCGCAGCGCTACCATCTGGCGGCACGCCAGCGTGGCCTGCTGCTGCGCCCGATCGGCAACACGATCTACCTGATGCCGCCTTATGTGCTGCACGCAGTCGAGCTGCAGCATCTGGCCGATGGCGCGCTGGGCAGCCTGCTGGATGTGCTGGAGCCAGCCGCATGAGCATTCCCGCCTCCCTCGCACACGGCGTATTCGTCACCGGCACCGACACCGAAGTCGGCAAGAGCCTGATCGCCGCGGCGCTGATTCACCGCTACAACGCCAGCGGCCAGCCCTGCATCGGCATGAAGCCGGTCGCCGCCGGTGCCGACTGGCGCCAGGACGACGCCGGCGGCTACTGGCACAACGACGACGTCGCCCTGCTCGATCAGGCCAGCCCGATCCGCGCGCCGCAGGCGCTGCGCTGCCCCTACCTGTTCGAGCCGCCGATTGCGCCGCATGTGGCGGCGCGCCAGGCCGGCGTACAGATCAACCTGGACACGCTGCGCGAGCGCTACCTGCAGCTGCGCGACTACGCCCCAACCGTGGTCGTCGAAGGTGCCGGCGGCTGGCTGGTGCCCGTGGATGACAAGCACACCCTGGCCGATCTGGCGGTAGCGCTGCGGTTGCCGGTGGTGCTGGTGGTCGGCCTGCGTCTGGGCTGCATCAGCCACGCCCTGCTCACGGCACAGGCGATTGCCGCCAGCGGCCTGCCATTGGCCGGCTGGGTCGCCAACCATATCGACCCGCAGATGCTGGTACAGCAGGACAACATCGCCACGCTGCAGCAGCGCCTGCAAGCGCCCTGCCTCGGCATCGTGCCGCGGCTGGAGACGGTGGACGTGGCGCGGGCAGCCGGGTATCTGGGCTGGCCAGCCGCGTAATATTGCCGCAAGACAGGCAACAACCTGAAACCAGTCCCAATGCCGCACGCCGGGACAGTCCGGTGCCACCCCTCTAGAATAGAGTCAAGCCTACGTGCAAGCACCAGAAAGTTGTCATGTCGTCCACCCAATCCCACCATCTCGTCATTCCCTTTGCCCTGACCCGCTCGGCCGGCTGTCTGCAGGCCGTGCAACAGCTGCAGTTGCAGCACCTGCCCGCCCTGCTGGACCGGCTGCAGCCGTTGCCGGTGCGCCACTGGGATGAATACAACTACAGCACGCCGCACGAGCATGCGCTGGCCGAGGCCCTGCAATGGCCGGAGGCGCTGCGCCAGGACGGCCAGATGCCCTGGGCCGCACACATGGCACGCAGTCATGGCATGGCCACGGCGATTCCGGTCGCCTGGGGCCTGGTCACGCCCTGCCACTGGCAGATCCAGACCGATCACGTCACCATGGCGCATCCGCAGGAGCTGGAGCTGACGCTGGAAGAAGGCAATGAACTGCTGCAGGCCATGCAACCCTGGTTTGCCGAAGAAGGCCTGTACCTGGTCGCCGTACCGGGCAGCAAGCCCGGCAACATCCAGTGGCTGGCGCGCGGCTCGCTGCTGGAAGGCCTGCGCACGGCCTCGCTCGATCGCGTCTGTGGCCGCAATGTGGAAAGCTGGATGCCCTCGCAGGTCAAGGCCGCCACCAGCCCGACCGCTGCCCGCGCCGCGCCGCTGCAGCGCCTGCAGAGCGAGATGCAGATGCTGCTGCACACGCACCCGGTCAACGATCGCCGCCAGGCCGCCGGCAAGCTGCCGGTGAACTCGTTCTGGGTCAGCGGCACCGGCGTGCTGCCGGCCGACATCCCGCTGTTTCCCGAAGATGAGAACGCACTGCAGCCACACATGCTGCGCCAGCTCGCCACCGCCGCCCAGCGCGAGGACTGGGACGCCTGGCTGACCGCCTGGCGCTGGCTGGACGAGCACGTGTTTGCACCGCTGCTGCAAAAGCAGCGCGAAGGCACGCTGAAAGGCCTGCAGCTCACGCTGTGCAGCGAGCAGCGCGCCGCCAGCTGGCACAGCGCGCCGGTATCGCTGTTCGACAAGCTGATCCGCAGCATGCGTCCGACCCAGCTGCCTGCACTGCTGCAGAAAACCCTGTAAGCCATGCGCCTGCTGACCCGTGACATCCCGCCCCGCGCCTGCTGGGCGCTGGAACAGGCTGGCCTGCATCCGCTGCTGGCGCGCCTCTATGCCGCACGCGGCGTGCAACCGGACGAACTCGACGAGGGCCTGGCCCGGCTCACCCCGCCAGACCAGCTGCTCGGTGCGCAACAGGCTGCCGTGCTGCTGGCCGACAGCATCGCTGCGGGTCGCAACATCTGCATCGTCGCCGATTACGACTGTGACGGTGCCACCGCCTGCGCCGTGGCATTGCGCGGCTTGCGCATGCTGGGCGCCACCCAGGTGCAGTTCCTGGTGCCCGACCGCGTGGTCGACGGCTACGGCCTGACCGGCCCGATTGCCGAACGCGTACGCGCTGCCGGCGGCGACCTGCTGGTCACGGTAGACAACGGCATCGCCAGCGTGGAAGGCGTGGAGGCCGCCCATGCGCTCGGCATGCAGGTGCTGGTGACCGACCACCACCTGCCCGGCGACACCCTGCCGGCCGCCGATGTCATCGTCAACCCGAACCAGCCCGGCTGCAGCTTTCCCGGCAAGTCCATGGCTGGCGTGGGCGTGATGTTCTACGTATTGCTGATGCTGCGCGCCGAATTGCGCCAGCGCGGCCAGTTCACGGCGCAGAACCAGCCGCGGCTGGACACGCTGCTGCCGCTGGTGGCGCTCGGCACCGTCGCCGACGTGGTGAAACTGGACGCCAACAACCGCCGCATGGTGGCGCAAGGTCTGAAACGCATCCGCCAGGGCGCGATGCCGGCCGGCCTGCACGCGCTGTTCCAGGTCGCCGGCCGCGACTGGCGCGCCGCCACGACTTTTGACATGGGTTTTGCGCTCGGGCCGCGCATCAACGCCGCCGGCCGCCTGGCCGACATGACGCTGGGCATCGAATGCCTGACCACCGACGATGCCACGCGCGCGCTGGAGCTGGCGCACCAGCTCGACAGCATCAACCGCGAACGCCGCGAGCTCGAAGACGGCATGCGCGAGCAGGCCCAGGCCAGCGCCGAGGCCCTGTTTGCCACCGATGCCGCCCCGCCCTCGGCGCTCAGCGTGTTTGGCGAGGATTTCCATGAAGGCGTAGTCGGCATCGTCGCCTCACGCCTGAAAGACAAGCTGCACCGGCCGATCTTTGTCTTTGCCCCGAGCGCGGCGCCAGGCCAGCAGCAGGAGCTGAAAGGCTCGGGCCGCTCGATTCCGGGCTTTCACATGCGCGATGCGCTGGACCTGATCTCCAAGCGCCATCCGGAGGTGATCCTGCGCTTTGGCGGCCACGCCATGGCGGCCGGCTGCACCATTGCGCGCGCGCATTTCCCGACCTTCGAGCAGGCGCTGGTGCGTATCGCGGAGGAATGGCTGGACGAGGCCACGCTCACCCGCACGCTGGAAACCGATGGCGCGCTGCCGCCCGAATTCCGCCGCATCGATATCGCCAGCGAGCTGCAACAGCAGGTCTGGGGCCAGGGCTTTGCGCCGCCGGTGTTCTGCGAGGAGCTGGACATCGTGCAGCAGCGCCTGGTGGGCGAGCGCCACCTCAAACTACAGCTGCGCCACCACGGTGAATTGGTAGACGGCATCTGGTTTGGCCGCAGCGAACCGCTGCCGCCACGCGCCACGCTGGCCTACCGGCTCGACGTGAACAGCTGGCAGGGCCGCGACAACGTGCAGCTGGTGGTGGAAGGCATGGCCGGCGACTAGACGCCCGCCGCCGCCAGCACCCCGGCCGCGATCGGGCCAAGCAGGTGGCTGTCGTGCCAATGCAGCGCCTGTTGCTGCAAGTCCCATGCTGCCACCGGCAGCAGCCGGCCACCGATATCGTGCGTGGCATAGGCCACCAGCCAGAGCTGCTGCACCGGCAACGCCGTCACCTGTTCCGGCACCCGTGCCCGGCATGATACCAAGGTCGCCAGCGGCCAGGCGTCGGCATAGTGGCCCAGCGTCAGGTGCGGCACATGGGCTTCGGCCAGCGCCTCCTGCGTCAGCAGCGCCTGGCGCGCATCCGCATAGCCAGTGGAATCAGCATGCACCTGCAGATACGGCACGCTGGCAAAGCTGTCCAGCCGGCCGATCTGCAAGGTGAACGGCGCAATCGCCGCCTGGCGCAGCCCTTGCAACTGGGCCAGTAAACCGGCGGCATTGATCGCCTGGGGCTCCGCCTGCGTCTGCGGAAAACCGCCCAGCGCGATCGTCACATGCGGCTGGCGCCCATAAGCAGGCAATAGCAGCTGCTGCAGCGCCGTGCGCGCCTGCTGCCAGCGCGCCCGCACGGCAGGCGTATCGGCATCGATCACCCAGCACAGGTAGTACGGGCGGCCACGGTGCCATTCGGGAAAATCACGCTGCTCGCAGCGCAGGGTGTGGCCGCGCTGCAGCAGCCAGGGATCGGACCACATCGCTCAGGGCAGGCGCGACAGGTCCCAGTAGAGCAAGCCGCCCAGCGCCATCATATTCAGCATCACCGTGAGCCAGAACACGGTCTGGAACGCCGGCTTGACGGTCTTGTGGCGGAACAGCCGCTGTCCGAGCCAGCCACCCGGCCAGCCGCACAGCAGTGCCAGCGTGTGCAGATACGATTCCGGAATGCGCGGCTTGTTGGCCCTGGCCGCCAGCTTGTCCCAGCCGTACACCAGCAGCGTGCACAGGCTCATCGCCACATAAATGCCGATCAGCCACTCGAAGTGGGTGACGACCGAGACGTTCATAGACGTCCGCTCTTGGCCATCAGGCGCTCGAACACGCCCGGCGATACCAGCTGGTGCACCTCGCCGCCCAGGGTGGCGATCTCGCGCACATAGGTGCTGCTGACAAACTGGTACTGGTCGCTCGGAGTCAGGAACACGGTCTCGACATCGGGCATCAGGCGGCGGTTCATGCCGGCGAGCTGGAATTCGTAGTCAAAGTCGGTCACCGCGCGCAGGCCGCGCACCATGGCGCGCGCGCCACGCGCCACGACAAAGTCGCGCAGCAGGCCGTCATAGCTCTCGACTGTGACGTTGGGGAAACGCGCCACCGCCTGCTGCACCATGTCCAGCCGCTCTGCCAGGTCGAACATCGGCTTCTTGTGGTGGCCAGCCGCGACCGCCACGATCAGGTGGCCAAACAGCTGGGAAGCGCGGCGCACCAGTTCCTCGTGGCCCAGGGTCATCGGATCAAAGGTGCCGGGATAGACGGCGATCACGGGGTTCATGCGCGGAAATCTCCTGTACAGATTCAGTCAGCCGCCTGCAGCGGACGCAGCAGGTGGGCGTGCACGGCGCCAGCCTGCAGATGGCGCCAGCACTGCCAGCCCAGCGGCTGAAGAGCGGCATCGTCCCAGGCCTGGCCGGCTTCCAGATAGAGGTAGCCAGTGGGACGCAGCAGCGGCAGCGCCAGCTGCAGCGCCTGCTGGTACCAGTCGGCGTCATAAGGGGGATCCAGCAGGATCAGGTCCTGGCTGGCGGGATGTTGTCGGGCCTGGTCGCGCAGCAGTGCCAGCGCATCACCCTGGCGCACCTGCACGGCATCGGCCTGCAAGCTGGCCTGCAACTGGCGCAGCTGCTTCACCAGTGCCGCGTGCGATTCCAGCATCAGCACGCGGGCGGCACCGCGCGAGGCGGCCTCGAAACCGAGCGCGCCGGTGCCGGCACACAGGTCGATGCAGTGCCAGCCTCCCAGGTCCTGGCCGAGCCAGTTGAACAGGGTCTCGCGCACGCGGTCCGGCGTGGGGCGCAGGCCAGGCGGCACGCCGGGGCCGGCGGCGACCGGCAGCAGGCGGCGGCGCCACTGGCCCCCGATGATGCGGACCTGGCCGGCACCGCGTTGTGCCGCTACGCCCTTGCCCGGGCGCTTGCCCGCCGGGCGCGCGGCCTCGGCCGGCTTGGCGCGCAGGCTGGCATTGATGGCTTCGAGTGACATGGCAGAGCGTCCCATGCCGCGATCATAGGGGAAAAGCCCGCCAGACAACGCGATCTGCCGGCTTTTTGCCGCCTGCCGGCCGCCAAAGTCGCGCATCGCGCAGCCGCTTGCATGGATATTCACGGGACGGACAGGGCTTGTCCTTACAATCAGGGGCACTGTCTGCCCTCCTACCGGCCTCCCTACACCCCATGTTCAGCTTTTTCAAGAAAAAACCTGCCGCTGCGCCTGACGCAGAGCTGCCTGTCGATAGCGCTCCCGACAGCGTTACCGAGGCGACACCTGCCGTCGTCCCGGAACCCGAACCCGCCGCCGACGTGGCTGCCGAGCCCGCTGCCGAAGCCCCCAAGGGCTGGCTGAACCGGCTGCGCCGCAGTTTCGGCAGCGACGAGGAGCCGGCTGCATCCACGGTCGAGGCCGAGACGCCTGCTGGCGAAACGGCAGCCGCCGAACTGCCGCCCATCGACGAGGAAGAGCTGGAGCGCGCCGCCATGGAAGCGGCCACCGAGCATGAGCTGCCGCCGGAAATCATCGAGCCGGTGCCGCCGGTCGTCGCGCCCGTGGCTGCTGTTCCGGCACCTATGGACAGCCCGGCCGAGGCCATCGCCAGCGACAGCTACGCCCTGTCCGCCCCGCCCCAGGAGCGGCCCGAGTCGCTGGATCCGGATCGTGCCGGCTGGTACAGCCGCCTGAAGACTGGCCTGCGCCGCACCGGCAGCAATATCAGCACCGTATTCACCGGCACCCGCATCGACGACGAACTGTACGAAGACCTGGAAGCTGCACTGCTGATGGCCGATGCCGGCGTGCAAGCCACCGAATTCCTGCTGGAAGACCTGAAGCAGCGCGTTAAGAACGCGCGCGCCAGCGATCCGGCCCAGGTCAAGGCGCTGCTGGTCGATGCGGTTGCCGACCTGCTGGCACCCCTGCAGAAGCCGCTGGTGATCGGCGAGCACACGCCGACCGTGATCATGGTCGCCGGTGTCAACGGCGCCGGCAAGACGACCTCTATCGGCAAGCTGACCAAGCACCTGAGCGACCACCAGCAGCAAGTGCTGCTGGCGGCTGCCGACACCTTCCGCGCCGCCGCGCGCGAGCAGCTGGCGATCTGGGCCGACCGCAACACGGTGGAAATCGTCAGCAGCTCCGGTGGCGATCCGGCCGCGCTCAGCTTTGACGCCGTGGCCGCCGGCCGTGCGCGCGAGAAGGACGTGGTGCTGGTCGATACCGCCGGTCGTCTGCCGACCCAGCTGCACCTGATGGACGAGCTGAAGAAGATCCGCCGCACCATCACCAAGGCCTATGTCACCGCGCCGCACGAGGTGCTGCTGGTGATTGACGGCAATACCGGCCAGAACGCGCTGGCCCAAGTCAAGGCGTTTGACGAGGCACTGGAACTTACCGGCCTGATCGTGACCAAACTGGATGGCACGGCCAAGGGTGGCGTGCTCTGCGCCATCGCCCGCGAAAAGCCGGTGCCGGTCTACTTCGTCGGCGTCGGCGAAAAGCTGGAAGACCTGCAAACCTTCAACGCGCGCGAATTTGCCCAGGCACTGCTGGGCTGATCCGCCCCTGTCCTACACGCCGTCCCCGCCCTGCTTTCCATAATGGACATCAGGGCGGCCTGCCAACGGGCAGACGGCAATCCTTCGGTTTGTTACGTCTTTCACGCCCTGACTTAGCACTCGTAACGTCAGAGTGCTAATATTTGAGGAACGAACGGAACATTCCTTCCAGGAATGACTCCAACCCTTAAAGGAGTAAACGATACGTGGCAGACAACGCTGTGGTTTCCAACAAGACTGACCTGGCCCTGGCCCCCAACTGGTCGGCCGTGGCCACCATGCCCCCGCTGGGCAATCTTGACGCCTATATTTCTGCGGTCAACCGCATGCCCATGCTCACTTCCGAGCAGGAGCAGGATTACGCCAAAAAACTCAAGGAAAACAACGATCTGGACGCTGCCGGCCGCCTGATCATGTCACACCTGCGACTGGTGGTTGCCGTGTCGCGCCAGTACCTGGGCTACGGTCTGCCGCATGGCGACCTGATCCAGGAAGGCAACGTCGGCCTGATGAAGGCGGTACGCCGCTTTGACCCGTCGCAGGGCGTGCGTCTGGTCAGCTACGCCATGCACTGGATCAAGGCCGAGATCCACGAGTACATCCTGAAGAACTGGCGCATGGTCAAGGTGGCCACCACCAAGGCGCAGCGCAAGCTGTTCTTCAACCTGCGCAGCAAGAAGCAGGGCTTCCGCGCCGCCGCCGACCTGGACGACGTGATGGCGCATCGCGACGGCCTGACCGAGCAGGAAATTGACATCATCGCGCAAGACCTGAACGTCAAGCGCGAAGAAGTGATGGAGATGGAAACGCGCATGTCCGGTGGTGACGTGCTGCTGGATCCGGCTCCGTCCGATGATGGCGAGCAGGCCTTTGGCCCGATTGCCTACCTGTCCGACGCCAGCCACGAGCCGACCGCCATGCTGGAAGCGCGCCAGCGCGACACCATGGCCACCGACGGCATCGCCGCCGCGCTCGATACGCTGGATGCGCGCAGCCGACGCATCGTCGAGCAGCGCTGGCTCAATGTCAACGACGACGGTTCCGGCGGCATGACGCTGCACGAGCTGGCCGCCGAGTACGGCGTCAGCGCCGAGCGCATCCGCCAGATCGAATCGGCCGCGATGAAGAAGATGAAGACGGCACTGGTCGAGTACGCGTAAGCGCCTCCGGCATGCGCCAGCAAAAAACGCCCCGAGGGGCGTTTTTTGCGTCTGGACAGAAAGGATCAGGCTTCGGCCAGCAGCGTCTTGACGTCCGCCGCAATCGAATCGGCCGGCGTGCCATAGCTGCAGTGCACGCGGATCTTGCCCTTGGGATCAAACAGCAGCACACCGGCGGTGTGGTCCATGGTGTAGCTGGTGGGCGTGCTGCCCTCGACCTTCTTGTAGTAGACCTTGAAGTCCGGCGCAACCTTGGTGCGCAGTTCTTCGGGTGTGGGCACCAGGGCCACGAAGCTCGGGTCGAAGTTGCCCAGGTATTCCTTCAGGATCTGCGCCGTATCGCGCTCAGGATCCACCGTGACGAACAGCACCTGCAGCTTGTCGCCATCGGCACCGAGCATTTCCTTGACCTGCACCATCTCGGCCAGCGTGGTCGGGCAGACGTCCGGGCACTGCACAAAACCGAAGAACATGGCCACCACCTTGCCGCGGAAATCGGCCATGCTGCGCTGCTGGCCGTTCATGTCGGGCAGGGAAAAGTCTTGCGCGTACTTGGCACTGCTGATGTCCAGGCCCTTGAACTGGCTGGACTTGCTGCCGGCCGAACTGCCGTTTTCACAGCCGGCCAGCATCAGGGCGGCACCGCCCAGCATCAGCGAAGAAACGATCTGGCGGCGCGTCAGGCCAACAGCCCCGGAAAATGCGTGCGTGGTGTGTGTCATGCACTCATTCTACAAGTCGATCAACACAACGGTCCATGAAGACCGTCCGGGTTCAGGGCTGTTGCTTGCGCAGCATGCGCTGCATCTGCTCCAGCGTGATCGCCGTCGTGCCTTCGACCTTGTGGCGCGGTTCGGGCTGCAGCGCGTGGCCGTAGATCACCTCGAAGGTCAGCGCGATGCTGCCATCGCGCTCCAGCGTGCGCAGGCCGTGTTTCAGCTGCTGCAGCCAGCCGCGGCCATGGGTGCACGTATCGCGCTGGCTGGACAGGTTGCGGCCCAGCTCGCGCAGCTCCTGCAGCAGGCGCTCGGGCGTGGCAAAGGTCAGCGTGATGCGCTCCATGTCCATCACCGGCTCGGCAAAACCGGCCTGAATCAGCATGTCGCCCCAGTCGTGCATGTCGGTGAACTGGTGCGCCGGTGCTGGCCAGCCCAGCGTGCGGTAGAGCGCGTCCAGCTCGCGCAGCGTGTCCGGGCCAAGCGCCGAGAACATCAGGAAACCATTCACCGCCAGCGCCTCGCGCCACTGCGCCAGCAGCGCCTGCGGATCAGCGGCGTTGTGCAGCGCCATATTGGCCCACAGCATGTCCATGCTGCCGGCCTCCGGCAAACCAAATTGGGTCGCCACTGGACCGCCCAGCAGGCCACCCAGCGTGCGGCGCAGCCAGCCGCTGCCGCCCTCTTCCGCGCCCAGCTGCTGCAACGCCTGCTGGCTGGCCGCATCGGGCTCATGGGCCCAGGCCTGCGCCTGCGGATAGCGCTGGCGCAGCAGCGCGTGCGCCTGCTGGCCACCCTTGAGCGGCTGCCAGTGCAGCCAGCGCTGCGGCTGCAGCGTGATCAGCGACAGGCGGTCTTCCATGCGGCGCGCGATCTCCTCGTGCAGCCAGGGGCTGTGCGGCAGCGGCAACTGCTGCCAGCGGCGCGCGGCCACGGGATCGATGCTGGGGGGGAGTTGGGACTGGGTATGCACGCGGGCAGTATATAGCGCCGCCCCAGCCCTGCGCCAACGCGGGATTTGCACGGCTTGACGTAGCAGCCACACCTTCCGCTACAATGCACATATTAATTCTTTTATCTTATAACTTGAACTGGTTTACCCGCCTGATTCCGGCACGCTGCGGCATTTGCCAGAGCTGGCCAGCACAGCCGCTGTGCGCCGATTGCGTGCAGCGGCATGCCCAGCCCATGGAACGCTGCCGTGGCTGCGCCCTGCTACTGCCACCAGACGAGGACGATGGCCATGGCCTGTGCCACGATTGCAGCCAGCACCCGGCCCCGCTGCTGGAAAGCTGCCATGCCTCCCTCTCCTACGTCTGGCCCTGGCAAGGCAGTATCGATGCCTTCAAGTTCCATGGCCAGCCGGCGCTGGCCGGGCTGCTGGCGGCACGTATGGCCGCCTGTCCGGAGCTGGTCGCCACGGTGCGCGACAGCGATCTGCTGGTGCCACTTCCCTTGCACCCGCATCGGCTGGCCGAGCGCGGCTTCAGCCAGACCTGGCTGCTGGCACAACAGCTGCGCCGGCTGGTCCGCCCGCCGGTCCAGAAAGCCGTGCTGCGCCATGACTGGCTGGCGCGCAGCCGCCATACGCCGCACCAGAGCCGGCTGCCGCATGCCGAGCGCGAGCACAATATCCAGGATGCCTTCGAGGTACCAGCGCGACTGGCGCCGCTGGTCGAAGGCCGCCATGCCGTGCTGCTGGACGACGTGATGACTACCGGCGCCACGCTGGAAGAAGCGGCGCGCGTGCTGCTGGCCGAAGGCTGCCACCGCGTCAGCGCCGTGGTGCTGGCGCGCACCGAAAAACCCCGGTTTGATTGACGCCCCGGTTTGGCGCGACAATGCGCGACCATGTTTCACATCGTCCTGGTCCACCCCGAAATCCCGCCGAATACCGGCAACGTGATCCGCCTGGCGGCAAATACCGGCTGCACGCTGCACCTGATCGAGCCGCTCGGCTTCAGCCTGGACGACAAGCAGCTGCGCCGCGCTGGGCTGGATTACCACGAGTACGCCTCGCTGCAGGTGCATGCCAGCTGGCAGGATTTCCTGCAGCGTGCGCAACCGGATCCGGCGCGGCTGTTTGCCATGACCACGCGCGGCAGCCACCCGGTGCAGGCGCAGGCCTTCCGGCCGGGCGACTGGCTGGTGTTTGGCTGCGAGACTGCCGGCCTGCCGGCAGCGATCCGCGACAGCTTCCCGGCCAGCCAGCGGCTGCGCCTGCCGATGCTGCCAACCCAGCGCAGCCTGAACCTGTCGAATGCGGTGGCGGTGACGGTCTATGAGGCCTGGCGCCAGTGCAGCTTTGCCGGTGCCAGCAGCTGAGCGGGCACTCAGAGCTGGGTCTTGATCCCGTCCCAGACCAGCTTGATGCCGGTCAGCAGCATGCCCAGGTAGATCAGGCGGTAGAACCAGGTCGGGTCAATACGCCTGGCGATGCGCACGCCGATGCAGACACCCAGCGGTGCCAGCGGCAGCAGCACCAGCGAGGTGGCGAGGTTTTCCCAGTTCAGCAGGCCCAGATAGGCATAGGGCAGCCACTTGCTCAGGTTGATGCAGAAGAACAGGTAGGCCATGGTGCCGGTGAAGACCAGCGGCGGCAGGCGCATCGGGATCACATAGGCGCCCAGCGGCGGGCCGCCGGCGTGCGCGACAAAGCTGGTAAAGCCGGAAGTGGTCGCCAGCACGCTGCCGAGCCAGCGCGGTGGCAGCGCCGCATCGGCACGCGGCGGAAACAGCAGACGCTGCGCCAGGAACAACAGCGTCAGCACACCGACAATGCCCGCCACCACCGGCGCGCTCAGGAACCGGAACAGCAGCGTACCGATCACGGTGCCGAGCAAGGCCCAGGGCAACAGGCGCTTGAACAGCGCCCAGTCGACATGGCGGCGGAAGGCGTGGATGCCCATCAGGTCCATCGCCAGCAGCAGCGGCATCATGATGGCCGCCGCCTGCGGCACGCTGATACTCAGCGCCATCAGTGGCACCGCCAGTGCGCCAAAACCCGCGCCGAAGCCACTCTTGCTGATGCCGATCAGCAGCACCGCCGGGATCGCCACCAGGTAGAACTGCCAATCGGTGATCAGGACCAGGCCCTCAGGCAACCAGCCTGCCCAAGCCATCAATAGCGCGCGTCAGGATCGACCTTCGATGGCGGCTGCGGGCGTGCCGGCTCATCCAGCCAGCGGCAGATCGGCTCCCACTGCTGCAGGTCGCGCTGCACGCGACCGGGGGGGACGTCGAACAGGGTCAGGCCCTGGGCTGCCAGGTGCACATAGTTCTGCGTGTCTCGCACCACGCCCAGCAGCGGGAACGGCAGGTGCTCGCAAAAATCGCGCAGGTGCTGCAGCGAATGGGTGTTTTCCTTGACGCGCATCGCCAGCAGGGCAATATCGATGCGGCCCAGCTTCTTGTACTCGACCAGTTCGCGCATGAAATCGACTGTGGCGCGCATGTCAAACACGCTGGGCTGCAGCGGCACCACCGCCTTGGTGGCCATCTTGAGCACGCCCTTCAGTTCCTTGCCGTCCAGGCCGGCCGGTGTGTCGAGCACCACATGGGTGACGCCCTTGGGCACCTTGACCTTGCCGGCGGAGGCGGTTTCCCAGGGCACGATCTTGCCGGCAGCAGCCGGGCGATCAGCCAGCCACTGGCGCGAGGATTGCTGCTTGTCCACGTCTCCCAGCATGACACGTGCCCCGCGCGCGGCAAAATAGCCCGCGATATTGGTAGAGACGGTGGTTTTTCCCACCCCTCCCTTGGGGTTGACGACGACAACTACGGGCATGGCAACAAGCTCCTTTGGCAAATCAGCGCGCCGCAAGTGGCTACGCCTGGACAAGGCAAAGAAAGACTGTACCCTGTTTGAACTTGCACGCCCATGGTTTTAGCCGTGGTTTTGCCGCAAAATCCTGCAAAATGGCTTGTAGAAACCTGATTTTCGGTGTATGTCATATTTTCGTCATAAATCTGGAACCACTTTTATCCCATGTTGATGCAACCCAGCCAGGCCGATGTGCGCCGCTATTTCTGTGCCACCTACGCCAAGTGGCGCGCCAACCAGCCCATGGACGCCATGGAGACGCTGATCGCCGGCTGGATGGAGCAGCACCCTGAATACCATGCCGATCTGGCCGATGTCGATGCCGCCCTGGCGGCCATGCAAAAGCCGGATCTGGCCGGCCAGGCCAACCCCTTTCTGCACCTGTCCATGCACCTGACCATCAGCGAGCAGTGCAGCATCGACCAGCCGCGTGGCATCCGCCAGGCGGTGGAACTGCTGGCGGCACGCCGGCATGACCTGCACGCCGCCCACCACGCCGTCATGGACTGCCTGGGCCGCATGATCTGGGAAAGCCAGCGCAACGGCCGCCCGCCGGATGGCGAGGCCTACCTGGCCAGCGTGCAGCGCCTGGCCACGCAGGATTGAAATCACACAACCACAAGCACAAGGAGTCACCCATGAGCAAGCGCGACAAGCACCCCGCCAAGCCGACCCCGCTGCTGCGCCAGTGGCAGCCGCCGGTCACGCGTTCCGTGCATGCTACCGATGGCAGCGGCGCCTACAACGCCGACCACAGCGTCAAGATCAGCGATTTTGATCCGGGTGCCCAGCCCTACTCGATCGGCACCAAGCCGGAGAACAAGGCGGCCGTCAAGGCACTGGCCGAAGAGATCGACCTGCTGCAGGACGTGCTGCTGGCCGATCGCCGCCATGCGCTGCTAGTGATCCTGCAGGGCATGGACGCATCGGGCAAGGACGGCACGCTGCGCGGCGTGTTCAGCCATACCAGCCCACTCGGCGTGCGCACCGTCGGCTGGAAGGCGCCCACTTCGCTGGAGCTCAGCCACGACTACCTGTGGCGCATCCATGCCTCCATGCCGGCCAAGGGCGAGATCGTGGTGTTCAACCGCAGCCAGTACGAGGACGTGCTGGTGCCGGTGGTGAACCGCAACATCAGCGCCGAGCAGACGCGCCAGCGTTACGCCCAGATCAATGATTTTGAGCGCATGCTGACCGAAAACGGCACCGTGATCCTAAAGTTCATGCTGCACATCAGCAAGGACGAGCAGCGCGAGCGCCTGCAGGAGCGCATCGACGACCCGAGCAAGCATTGGAAATTCGAAGCCGGTGACCTGGAAGTGCGCCGCCACTGGGACGACTACCAGCAGGCCTATGCGCAGTTGCTGACCCACACCAGCACGCCCTGGGCACCATGGACCGTGGTGCCGGCCGACAGCAAGACGCACCGCAACCTGATGATCGCCACCGTGGTGCGCGATACCCTGCAGGCGATGGACCTGCGCTACCCGCCGCCCAAGCCCGAGCTCAAGGGCGTCACCATCAAGTAGGATGCCGGGCATCCCCCTTTCTTGTTTTTGATTAGACCAACCGGATACGACATGCAGAAATTCCAGGGTTCCGACCAATACGTTGCTACCGATGACCTGAAACTGGCCGTGAACGCCGCCATCACGCTGCAGCGCCCGCTGCTGGTCAAGGGCGAGCCCGGCACCGGCAAGACCATGCTGGCAGAGGAAGTCGCCAGCGAGCTGGGCATGCCGCTGCTGCAGTGGCACATCAAGTCCACCACCAAGGCGCAGCAAGGCCTGTACGAATACGATGCGGTGAACCGCCTGCGCGATTCGCAGCTGGGCGACGACCGCGTCAAGGACATCCAGAACTACATCGTCAAGGGCGTGCTGTGGCAGGCCTTTACCGCCGACGAGCCGGTGGCGCTGCTGATCGACGAGATCGACAAGGCCGACATCGAATTCCCGAACGACTTGCTGCGCGAGCTGGACCGCATGGAGTTCTACTGCTACGAGACGCGCGAGCTGATCAAGGCGAAACACCGTCCGCTGGTGTTCATCACTTCCAACAACGAGAAGGAGCTGCCGGACGCCTTCCTGCGCCGCTGCTTCTTCCACTACATCCAGTTCCCCGATACCGAGACGCTGGAAAAGATTGTCGGCGTGCATTTCCCCGGCCTGAAGGAAGAGCTGCTGCGTGCCGCCATCGAATCCTTCACCACGCTGCGCACTATCCCCGGCCTGAAGAAGAAGCCTTCCACCAGCGAGCTGCTGGACTGGCTGAAGCTGCTGCTGGCCGAAGACGTGCCGCCGGCGGCGCTGCAGGCGTCTGAATCCGGCAAGATGAAGATCCCGCCGATGCTGGGCGCGCTGCTGAAGAACGAGCAGGACCTGTCCCTGTTCGACAAGCTGGTGGCGATGCAGAACCGCAACCGCTGAGCCGGCGGGCGAAGTGGATGGCTGCGTCACAGCACCGTCATCGCTGCTGAGCAGGATGCGCTGACCAGCCACCCGTTTCGCCATCACCGGAGCCGCGCCATGCACAACGCCACGACCTGGACCTTCCCCATCACGCTGCGCCGCAACGGCGTGCGGCTGGAACCGCTCGAACCCCGGCACGCCGAGGGGCTGGCAGCCGCTGCCCGCGACGGGGAGCTCTGGAAGCTGCGCGTGACCAGCGTGCCGGCTCCAGGTGACGAAGCGGCCTACATCGACACCGCCTTGCAGATGCTGCAGGGCGGTACGCGACTGCCGTTTGCCGTGGTCGATGAGGCCAGCGAACGCGTGCTCGGCACCAGCAGCTACCACGACATCGACGCCCCCATCCGCCGCCTGTGCATCGGCCACACCTGGTATGCGCGCAGCGTGCAGCGCAGCCATGTGAACACCACCGTCAAGCTGATGCTGATGGAGCATGCCTTCGACACGCTCAAGGCAGCCGTGGTGGGCTGGCGCACCGACAACTTCAACCATGCCAGCCAGCGCGCCATCGAGCGGCTTGGCGCGAAAAAGGATGGCGTGATCCGCCACCACGCGCTGCGCCGTGACGGCACCGTGCGCGATACCGTCATGTACAGCATGACGGCTGGCGAATGGCCCGAGGCGAAGGCGCAGCTGCTGTACCGCCTGGCCATGTATACGGAGTAAGCCATGCTGATCCCCTTTTTCCAGGCCTTGCGCAAGGCCAAGGTACCGGTATCGGTACGTGAATTCCTGTCGCTGCTGGAGGCGCTCAAGGCGCAGGTGGTCGGCCCGGCTACCGAGCACGCCAGCATCGACGATTTCTATTTCCTGGCGCGCACCTGCCTGGTCAAGGACGAGCGCCATTTTGACAAGTTCGACCAGGCCTTTGGCCTGTACTTCAAGGGCGTCGAGCATGTCGGCGAGATCCTGAAGGAGATTCCGGAAGACTGGCTCAAGCAGACCTTCGAGAAATTCCTGACGCCCGAGGAAAAGGCGCAGCTCGAAGCGATGGGCTGGGACGAGCTGATGGAGACACTGAAAAAGCGCCTGGAAGAACAGCAGGGACGCCATGCCGGTGGCAACAAGTGGATCGGCACCGGCGGCACCAGCCCGTTCGGCCATGGCGGCTTCAACCCGGCCGGCATCCGCATCGGCGGCACCGGACGCAACCGCAGCGCGGTCAAGGTCTGGGAAAAGCGCGCCTTCCGCGACTATGACGATTCGCTGGAGCTGGGCACGCGCAACATCCAGATCGCGCTGCGCAAGCTGCGCAAGTTCGCACGCCAGGGCGCGCATGAGGAACTGGCGCTGGACGAGACCATCCGCGCCACGGCCGCCAACGCCGGCTGGCTCGATATCCGCATGCGGCCGGAACGCCACAACGCGATCAAGGTGCTGCTGCTGATGGACGTGGGCGGCAGCATGGACGACCATATCCAGCGCGTGGAAGAGCTGTTCAGCGCCGCCAAGAGCGAGTTCAAGCACCTGGAGTTCTACTACTTCCACAACTGCGTCTATGACTACATGTGGAAGAACAACCGCCGCCGCTATGCCGAGAAGTTCCCGACCTGGGACATCATCCGCAAGTACAACAAGGACTACAAGCTGGTGTTCGTCGGCGATGCCACCATGAGCCCGTACGAGATCCTGCAGCCGGGCGGCAGCGTGGAATACAACAACGAGGAAGCCGGCGCGGTCTGGATGCAGCGCCTGCTGCAGGCGTTTCCCAAGCACATCTGGATCAATCCGGAGCCGCAAGGCGTGTGGCAGTATCGCCAGAGCATCGACATCATGCAGCAGCTGCTGGGCCAGGGAAAAATGGTACCCTTGACGCTTCAAGGACTGGAGCAGGGCATCCGCACCCTGCTGTAACCGCGTTTGCCACAAGCCAAGCACCCCCTCCTGCCCTTCTCCCTGTTGTCCGGCCCCAGCCACCCTGTCGTGGCGGCCTGTCTGATCCTGTGCGCCAGCAGCGTCTGGGCGGCGTCGCCGGCCGGATCGCCCGGCGCGGCCGATCTGGCACCGGGCTGGCAGGCGCTGGATACCGCCAGCAGCCAGCCGGTACCGCAGACGCCTGGCAACAGCGCACCGGCCACCGATGACGCCAGCCCCGCGGAGACGGACGCGACAGACCCGCCAGCCGACGCCGAGGCCGCCGATGACCGCTTTGCCCCGATCACCGAGGGCAAGTCCTTCGATATCCGCATTGAGGCACCGGATGACATCGCCAAGTTCGTCGAGCGCTACCTGGAGCTGAAGCGCTACCAGAAGGTCAGCGACATCAGCTTGCCGGAACTGCGCGACCTGCTGGCCTTGTCCGAAACGCAGATCCGCCAGCTGCTTGGCACGCGTGGACTGTTCACGCCCGTCATCACGCAGCAGCTGGAAGAAGCACCGGCCGATGGTTCCGCGCTGCCGCAGGTCGTCATCACGATTGATCCCGGCCAGCAGGCCCAGGTCAGCAGCGTCGATCTGCAGTTCAGCGGCCCGGTCACCGACTACGCACCGGCGCAATCGCAGCTGGCGCAGGCGCGCGACCTGTGGACACTGCAGGAAGGCGAAGGCTTTACCCAGGACGCCTGGAGCAAGTCCAAGAGCCAGACCCTGCGTGGCCTGCAGGCGGAACGCTTCCCGACGGCGAGGCTGGACAGCAGCCGCGCCGAGATCGATCCGGACCACAGCACGGCAAAACTGCAGGCGCTGTACGTATCCGGCCCCTTGTACCGTTACGGGCCGCTCACCATCGAGGGCACGCAGCGCTACGACCCGGTCATCATCGAGCGGCTGGCGCAGGTGCGTACCGGCGAGGACTACCGCCAGCAGGACCTGCTGGAGGCGCAGGAACGGCTGCTGGACAGCGGCTACTACGACAGCGCCATCGTCACGCTGGACACGCGCCCGGAAAGCGATCCCGACAACGCTCCGGTGAACGTCAGCGTGCGCGAGGCGCGGCTGAAGAAGCTGGTGCTGGGCGTCGGCTTCAGCACCGACCGCGGGCCGCGCACCTCGGTCGATTTCACCCACAACAAGGATCCGCTGCTGGGGCTGCGCAGCGTCAGCCGGCTGCAGCTGGACCAGAAGCTGCAGGCCTTCAGCAGCAACCTGATGTCGATTCCGGACGAGAAGCTGTGGCGCTGGACCGGTGGCGTCAACGTGGTGCGCGAGGATCTGGATGACCGCATCCAGCGCACCGAGCAGCTCAAGTTTGGCCGCGCCAAGGCCGGCCGCAGCATCGACCGCTCCTACTACCTGCAGTACGACCACAGCAAGACCACCTATGAAACCGGCGATCCGGTCAGCGCCCAGGCCCTCAGCGGCCATTACACCTGGACCTACCGCCGCTTCAACAGCACCACGCGGCCGACCGGCGGTTTCGGCATCGGCCTGGAAGCCGGCGCCGGCATGACGGTGCAGCCGACGCAGGAACCGTTTGGCCGTCTGGTGGGACGCTACCTGGGCTTTCTGTCGCTGGACCGGCCGATCGGCCAGGCCTTCAGCGAAGCGCTGCCGAGTGGCAGCCAGATCAAGGCCGCTGCCGTCGGTGATGCCCCCGCGATTGCCGATGCGCCGCTGGTGGTGGCTCCCACGGCCGAGACCTACGCACGCCGCCGCAATGGCGAGCTGGTCGTGCGGCTCGATGCCGGCGGCGTGTTCGCGCGCGATGGCCTGGTAATTCCGCACAACCTGATGTTCCTGGCTGGCGGCAACGCCACCGTGCGTGGCTACGGCTACCAGGAGCTGGGCATTACCAATGACGAAGGCTATACCGATCCCGGCCGCTTCCTGCTCGCCGGCAGCCTGGAATACCGCCGTCCCTGGCTGCGGGATGGAGAGCCGACCGATTTCGACATCGTCACCTTCGTCGATGCCGGCACCGTGGCCAACAAGGCCAGCGAGCTGAGCAAGGTGAAGGTGGGCGTCGGTGCCGGCATGCTGTGGAACAGCCCGGTCGGCCCGGTACAGGCTGCGCTGGCCTATGGCGTGGACGCCAAGCAGTTCCGTCTGCACCTGAACCTGGGATTCAACTTCTGATGACAGCGGCAGATCCTTCCCGCCCCGACAGCAGCGCGCCTGACACCCCGGCCACCCCGGCGGCGGTCACGCTGACGCGGCGCCAGCGCCTGGGCCACGCGGCCCGCCGTGGCGCACGCTGGAGCGCCTGGGGCCTGCTGGCACTGATCATCGCGCTGCTGATTGGCGGTACCGCACTCTGGCACTGGAGTGCCAACGACCAGTCGCTGGCCACCGTGATCCGCATCATCCGCGGCTACCTGCCCGAGCACATGACGCTGGAAGCCGAAGGCGTGAGCGGATCGGTGCGCCGCGGCGGCCATGTGGAACGCCTGATCTGGACCAGTCAGGGTGTGGAAGCCACCGGCCATACCGGTGGCGAAATGGTGGTAACGCTGGACACGGTCGATGTGGAGTGGGACCTGGCGACGCTGTGGGACCGCGCCACCCGCTTCAGCCTGGTGCATGTGCACACCGCCACGCTGCAGGACACGCGCGAGAAGATCCCGCCCACCGAACCCGAACCGCCGCTGCAGGACTTCACGCTGCCGGTGAACGTGGAGCTGCCGTTTGTCGTCGATACCCTGCGCATTGTCGGCAAGCCAAAGGAGCAGGAAGACATCCGCTACCAGTCGCCCGATGAAGCCGCCGCTGCCGCATCGGCGGCCAAGGTGGAACAGCAGCAACAGCAGCGCGAGTCCCGCCAGCAGCGCATGCAAAAGCCCGCCGGATCGGCCAGCGACCCGGCCGCCGCCGTGGCCGAGCTGGCGGCATCGGCGGCGGAAGTGGCGGCCTCTGCCGCGCGTGGCGACGAGATCGTGCTGGATGGCGACCTGGTCACCGCACCGACGAATGACACGGTCATCACCAACCTGCGCGGCCTGTACCGCTATGACCGCGTCACGGCAGTGCATGATCTGAAGCTGGATTCGATCCAGGTGGCCAATGGCCGCTACCAGGGCACGGCACGCATCGAGGGCCGCGCCCCAATGAACAGCCAGCTGCAGCTGCACGGCACGCTGGAACTGCCGGCCAGCCAGAACATGCCGGCACAGCGCCTGCAGGCCGAAGCCAGCGCACACGGCACGCTATCCGGCTTTGACGCCTTGCTGCACGTGGAAGCCAAACTGGCGCCATTGGCGGTAGAGCCGGACGTCAGCGCCAGCAGCGCGCCGCAGCCGCGCCAGCCACAAGCGCCCTCCTCCACCCAGGTGCAGGATGTGGCCCAGGGCACGCGCCTGCAGCTGCAGGCCGATGTGCACCCCTGGCGCACGCAGCCATTGGCGCGCGCCCAGGCCAGCTGGCAGCAGCTGGACCTGCAGGCCTTCCTGCCCTCGCTGCCGCGCAGCCGGCTGCAGGGTTCGCTGAGCCTGGAGCCCGATGCGTCCCAGCCCGATGGCGCAGCTTCCACCGCACGCGTGGCCAGTGCACCGGCCACCGCGGCTTCGGCCACCGTCACGACGAACGAGGCGCCCGGCATGCTCGGTTTCCTCGGCAACACGCGCTGGCTGGCGCGCACCGATATTCGCAACGATGACAGCGGCCGACTCGACAAGGGGTTGCTGCCGCTGGCCCGCCTGCAGGCCGAGCTGCGCTACGACCATGGCGCACTCGACATCACGCAGCTGCTGCTGGACCAGGGCCAAGGCGGCGGCACACTGCAGGGGCAAGGCCGCTACCTGCCCGATACCGGCTGGCTCGGCGATTTCGAGATCCGCCACCTGAACCCGGGCCTGATCGATACACGTTTTGCCGCCGCGCCGCTCAGCGGCACGATCACGGCGCGCTCCGAATTGCAGCCCGGCCAGGCCATCGTCCAGGCACCGATCCGCTTCTCGGCGCAGCTGCGCTCCGCTGGTGGCAGCCGCGCCATGGCACGCGGCCAGGGCCTGGCGCTGGACCTGCTGGATGTGCAGGGCCAGTGGAAGGACCGGACCGTGGAGCTGCCGGTGATCCAGCTGCGCACGCTGGATGCGGCGCTGCAGGGATCGGCGCGTTATGCCGTGGACACGCAGGCCGCCAGCGGCCAGCTCGCACTGCGCCTGCCCGGTGGCAGCGCCCAGCTGCAGGGCACGCTGTCCGAGGCCAGCGGCCAGGGCACGGTCCAGGCACGCGTACAGCGGCTGGACCAAACGCTGGCCTGGCTACGCCAGCTGCCCGGCATGGGCTCGCTGGGCGCCGGCCAGGCGATCGGCGGCGCGGCCACGCTGGACGCACGCTGGAACGGCGGCTGGGGCAACCAGGGCCGCAACATGCGCCTGGACGGCACGCTGGAAGCCCCGTCGATCACGCTGCGCTCCAGCGGCCAGACGGCGGCACAGCAGATGCACATCCTGGGCACGCGCCTGACCGTGCAGGGCACGCTGGCGCAGGCCCAGGTCAGCGGCCGCACCCGCATCGAGCAGCAGATGCGCCGCATGCAACTGGCCCTGAGCGGCACCGCCGGCAAGCAGGCGCAGGGCTGGCAGGCACGCCTGCAGGCGACCGAGCTGAACGTGACTGACCAGCTGCAGAACAAGCAATGGCAGGCGCAACTGGCCAGCCCGACACAGATCCAGATCACCCAGGGCAACGGTACGCTGCAAGTACAGACCAGTGCCATCACCATCAACCTGAGCGGTGCCTCGGTCGCGGGCCAGGCGCAGATCCTGGCGGAACCGATCCGCTTCGTGCAGCGCGCCGGCGGCTACACCCTATACAGCAAGGGCCGCCTGAGCGACATCCCGCTGAGCTGGCTTGATGCGCTCGCCAGCAGCTCTATCAGCGGAGCCGGTTTCAGCGGCGACATGGCCATGGCCGGCAACTGGGATGTGGAGCTGGGCAACGCCATGCGCGTGCGTGCCACGCTGGCACGCAGCCGCGGCGACCTGGAGATGCTGGTCGATGGCCGCACGCTGCGCACCGGCGTGCGCGATGCGCGACTCGAGATCGAAGGCAGCGGCGGCCATCTGCAAACCCGCCTGTTGTGGGACAGCAGCCAGGCCGGCAGCGCCAACGCACAGATCAGCACGCGCCTGAGCCGCAGCGGTGGCGGCTGGACGCTGTCGCCGGCGGCCCCGATCCAGGGCACGCTGCGCGCCGACATGCCGCGCGTGGGCGTGTGGAGCATGTTTGCGCCGCCGGGCTGGCGCATACGCGGCACGCTGCAGGCCGATCTGGCGGTGGGCGGCAATCTGCGCCGCCCGCTGATCAACGGCACGATCGCCGCGCGTGAGCTTGGCGTGCGCTCGGTGGTGGACGGCATCGAGTTTGACCATGGCCGCATGCAGCTGCGGCTAGCCGGTGAGCGCATGGTGATCGAGGAGCTGACGCTGCAAGGCCCGACCGTGAACCGCCAGCCGGGCGGCAGCGCCCGCGTCACCGGCACGGTGGACTGGAGCGGTGCCAGCAGCGGCCGTCCGCTGCTGCAGGCGGTGCGCATGTCGCTGCGCACCGAGCTGCAGGGCCTGCAACTGTCCTCCATGCCGGAGCGCCAGATCACGCTGTCCGGCATGGTCACCACCACGCTGGCCGACATGCGCCTGACCGCCCGCGGCGAGCTGAAAGTGGATCGTGCCCTGATCGAGATTCCGAGTGACAGCACGCCGCAGCTGGACAGTGACGTGGTCGTGCTGCCGAGCAAGAAGCACCCCAAGGCCACGCTGGCGATGCGCAAGCCGAACGCCGAAGCGCAGGCGATCGCCAATGACCCCAAGGTCAAGGCGGCCACGGCGCGCACCAACAGCAGCATTACCCCCGACATCCAGATCAAGGTCAGCATGGGTGATGATCTGCGCGTGCGCGGCTTTGGCCTGAACACGCGCCTGCGCGGCGAGCTGGAGGTGCAGAACGGCCCGACGCTGCAATCGCTGCCACTGCTGGTCGGCACCATCCGCACCGATCGCGGCACCTACCGTGCCTACGGCCAGGAGCTGGACATCGAACGCGGCACCATGCGCTTTACCGGCCGCGCCGACAACCCACTGCTCGACATCATGGCGATCCGCCCGAACCTGGGTGACCTGCGCGTGGGCGTGCATATCCGTGGCACGGCGCAGCGCCCGCTGGTGCAGCTGTTCTCCGACCCAGCCATGCCCGATTCGGAAAAGCTCTCCTGGCTGGTGCTGGGGCGCAGTGCGGCCAGCGCCTCCGACACCGCCCTGCTGCAGCAGGCCGCGATGGCGCTGCTGGCTGGCAGCGGCCCCGGCATCACCGGCCAGCTTGCCGATGCGCTGGGCCTGGATTCGCTGTCCTTTGCTGGCGACGGCCTGGAGAACTCCAGCGTGATGCTGGGCAAGCGCTTCTCGCGCAACTTCTATGTCGCCTACGAGCACGGCATCAACTCGGCCATGGGCACGCTGTACTTCTTCTACGACATCAACCGTCGCCTGAAGCTGCGCGGCGAAACCGGCGCCGAAAGCGCGATCGACCTGATCTATACGATGAGTTTTGATTGAGCGGCTGCGCGCCGGCCGCCCATCAGCGCTGCGACCGCCTCAGTCGCGGCTGTCGCTGTCGCGCGCGTGCTGCACCAGCAGGTCCAGCAAAGCGTCAAACTGTGCCTGCTGTTCGGCATCCAGGCAATCCACGATCTGCTGGTTGCGCTCGTCAATCACGTGCATCAGGTTGTCCCAGATCGTCTCGCCCTGTTTGGTCAGTGTCAGGTCCACGCCACGCGCATCGCTGGCATTCACCACCTTGTTGACCAGGCCCTGATCCACCAGCGATTGCACCGCGCGGCTGGCCTGGCCCTTGTTGACATTGGCCATGTGCGCCACTTCATTGAGTGACAACGGGCTGAAGGAACCAATCGCAGCCAGGCAGCGCCCTTCTCCCGGGGGCAATCCGGTGCCATCGAGATAGGCCTGCTGCGTGGCCCGATCGGTCAGCTTGGACAGGGTATGCAGCCGGTGGGTATAGGAGCGATCGAGTGGGTACTTCACGGCAAAAGGCCCAGGGAAACGGGCTCCGTGATCACGCAGCCTTCCTGTCTCATTGTATCTGAGGGTTTAACACTATTAAGTTGCGTACGCAACTAGAATTTCCCCTAGTGCACGCCGGCCATGCAGGCATTACCATTCGTTGCGTTGGCAACTATTTACTTGACTCAGATCAAACATTGCTGGCGATTCCTGTCTGGCAGTGGCTGTTGTTGCTGCCGGATATTCCCGATCCGCGCCGCACCCGTGCGGGTGCACAAGAGACAACAATATGAGCGCTTCCTCCATCCCACAGATCAACCTCGTGCTGCACCCGGTAGATCCCGTCGCCTCGCAGCAGGTCACCCAGAAAGTGGCCAGGCATCTGCTGTGGTTCCTGTTCATCCTGTTCGTATTTTCCTTCCTGGACCGCATCAACATCGGCTTTGCCGGTCTGACCATGAAGAGCGACCTGGGCCTGACCAACACCCAGTTCGGCATGGCCACCTTCCTGTTCTACATCGCCTACATCGCCTGTGGTGTGCCGAGCAACCTGGCGATTGCACGCTGGGGCGCACGCCGCTGGATCGGCAGCATCATGATTGCCTGGGGCCTGGCCTCCACCGCAACCATGTTTGCCACCGATGCCACTTCGCTGTACTGGCTGCGCATCCTGGTCGGCATCACCGAAGCCGGCTTTCTGCCGGGCATGCTGCTGTTCATGACCTACTGGTTCCCGGCCGCCTACCGCGCCCGCGCCAACGCGCTGTTCATGATCGCCATGCCGGTGACCGCCGGTGTCGGTTCCGCCATCTCCGGCCTGATCCTGGGCATGGACGGCATCTGGGGCCTGAAGGGCTGGCAGTGGCTGTTCTTGCTGGAAGGCATGCCTTGCGTGTTCCTGGGCATCGCCGTCTATTACTACCTGCAGGATCGCCCTGAGCAGGCACCCTGGCTGACTGCCCAGGAAAAGCAGACGCTGGACCACACCCTGGCCAACGAGCGCGCCCAGGCCCTGGCGGCCCAGCCGGCCAGCGCCAAGCAGACCAGCCTGCTGAAGGAGCTGAGCTCCGGCACCGTGCTGAAGTTCTGCGCCGCCTACTTCTTCCTGGTGAACAGCCTGGCCATGGTCGCCGTGTGGACGCCGCTGATCGTGAAGAGCTTCAACGCCAACGCCAGCAACACCACCATCGGCCTGCTCGCCGCAATTCCGCCGGTCTGCACCATCATCGCCATGCTGTTCTGGGGCCGCCGCTCCGACCGCACCCAGGAGCGCCGCTGGCACCTGATCATCCCAATGCTGTTCGCCGCTGCCGGCTGGCTGCTGACCGCTTATGGCGACGGCGCCGTGCTGAAACTGGCCGGCGTCTGCATGGCCTCCGCCGGCGCCTACACCGCCATGTCCATCTTCTGGACCACGCCTGACGCTTCGCTGAGCTTCGAGGCACGTGCCCTGGGCATTGCCGTGATCAACGCCATCGGCAATATCGGTTCCGCCACCAACCCGCTGATGGTGGGCTGGCTGAACGACCTGACCAACACCTTTACCTCCGGCCTGATCGTGTCTGCCGTGATGCTGGTGCTGGGTGCCATTACCGTGCTGTTCCTGCCCATCCCCAAGATGATCAAGAGCAAGGCCGAACTCTGACCAGAGCCATGGCGCGGCAGCCGCGAGCACCGCGCTACCCCCGAATTTCCGCACACCCATTTCTATTGCAGGAGACACACCATGCATACCCCCACCACGGAAGCCCGCCCTTCCATCTATTACACCTACGAGGTGTTCCAGCCCTGGCTCGCCAGCCAGCACCCGAAGCAGGAGCGCAAGCCGGTCGTGATCGCCGGCTCCGGCCCGGCCGGCATGGTGACGGCGCTGGAACTGGCGCGTCACGGCGTGCCCTCGGTGGTCGTCACTTCCGAGTTACAGTTCTCGCAGGGCAGCCGCGCCATCGTGTTCACGCGCCGCTCGATGGAAATCCTGCAGCAGGTTGGCGTGGCTGACCGCATGACCGAAGGCGGCCTGCCTTGGCTGTACGGCAACTCCTACTACCGTGGCCAGCGCGTGTTCCGCATGGAAAGCGTTCAAGATCCGGACGACCGTTTCTACCCGATGATCAACGTGCAGCAGCAGTACATGGAAGAGTATCTGCACGATGCCTGCAAGGCGAATCCGCTGATCGATTTCCGCTGGGGCAACAAGGTCGCGGCCGTGGCGCAACAGGACGGCTACGTCGACATCACCATCGACACGCCCGAAGGCGAGTACCAGCTCGAAGCCGACTGGCTGGTCGATGCCACTGGCGGCCGTTCCAGCATCCGTGACAACATGGGCCTGTGGATGGAAGGCTCCTCCTACGAGGGCTTCTTCGTCATCGCCGACATCAAGATCGACCTGCCGCTGCCGACCGAGCGCCTGGCCTTCTTCGACCCCGAATGGAACCCGGGCAACACGATCCTGATGCACCGCGAACCGCACGGCATCTGGCGCCTGGACTACCAGCTGCCGCCAGGCGAAACGCCCGAGCAGGCACTGCATGTCGATTCCCTGACCGAGCGCATCAACGCCCAGCTGGCCATGATCGGCCATGCCGGCGTGCCGTGGGACATGGACTGGTGCTCGGTCTACTCCGCACGCACGCTGACGCTGGCCGACTATGTGCACGGCAACGTCATCTTCACCGGCGATGCTGCCCACCTGCTGCCGATCTTCGGCGTGCGCGGTGCCAATACCGGTTTCCAGGATGCGCAATCGCTGGGCTGGCACCTGGCCCACGTGGTCAAGGGCCTGTCCAGCCAGCAGCTGCTGGCCAACTACAGCGCCGAGCGCGTCGGTGCCGCGCGCGAGATCATCGACGAAGCCGGCAAGAGCACGCGCTTCATGACGCCGCCCAGCCGTGGCTTCCGCCTGCTGCGTGACGCCGTGCTGTCGATGTCGCTGACAGTCGATTTCGTGCGTCCGCTGTACCACTGGCGTACCTCTCGCCCGCACGAGTACACGCACTCCATGCTCAACAGCGTGGGCGATGACAACGCACTGTTCAAGGCCGGCCCGGCACATGGCGCGCCGCCGACCAACATCCGTCTGGCACCGAACGACTTCCTGCTCGACCATCTGGGCGGCGGCTTTGACCTGATCTACTTCACCACCGCCAGCGCGATTCCGGAATCGCTGCAGCAGGTCGTGGCCGCTTTCCGCGCCCGCGGTGCCCAGCTGCGCGTGATCGCCGTCGGCGCTGCCGAGCCGGTCGCCGGTGCCGACCTGACATTGGCCGATGCCGATGGCCACTTCCGCCAGCGCTACGGCGTGCGCGCCGATGGTGGCGCTTACCTGCTGCGCCCGGACCAGCACGTGTGCGCGCGCTGGGTCACGCTGGACGCCGTCCGTCTGCAAGCCGCCCTCGATACCGCCCTGCCCCAGTAAGGAGAGATTTCCATGACAACGCAACAACAAGCCCTCACCATCGGCGGTCTGGAGACCGTCTACGATCAACTGGCCCAGGCCATCGACCAGGCCGGCGAAGACAAGACCGAGCTGTTCCTGGTCAAGCTGGCACTGCTGAACGCCAACGCGCTGGCGGATCCGGAACTGTTCGGCCGCCATATCGCCTCCGCCCTGCAGGACCTGTAAGTCCTGCCGGATTCCCGCTTGAGCGGGTCGCCCGGCGCGATCCGCCCAGTGGCATGCTGTACGTCTCACAAGGAACCACCATGTACACCCTGAACGAAACCCATGATCCGGCGCTGCGCAGCTGGGTCGCCAGCGCCAACGATGCCGGCGCCGATTTCACCATCCAGAACCTGCCGTTTGCCGCCTTCCGACGCAAGGGCAGCGCCGAAGCCTTCCGCGGCGGTGTCGCCATCGGCGACCAGATCGTCGACCTGGCTGCGGTCGCGCAAGCCGGCATTTTCAGCGACGCCGCCGCCGAAGCCGCCCAGGCCGGTGCCGAAGAGCGCCTGAACACGCTGATGGGCTTGGGCCAACCGGCCTGGTCGGCGCTGCGCCTGGCGCTGTCGCGCGGCCTGCGCGAAGGCTCCGAGCAGCAGTCTGCGCTGCAGGCCTGCCTGGTGCCGCAACAGGACGCCGAATACAGCGTGCCGGCGCGCATCGGCGACTACACCGACTTCTATACCTCGGTCTACCACGCCACCAATATCGGCGCGCAGTTCCGCCCGGACAACCCGCTGCTGCCCAACTACAAGTGGATCCCGATCGGCTACCACGGCCGCGCTTCCAGCGTGAACGTCTCCGGCACCGATTTCCGCCGTCCACAAGGCCAGACGCGCCCGTCCGAGGGCAGCAGCACGCCCAACTTCGGTGCCAGCCAGCGCCTGGACATCGAGCTGGAACTGGGCATCTTCATCGGCTGCGGCAACGCCCAGGGCGAACCGATCGCCATGGCCGATGCCACGCAGCACGTGTTTGGCCTGTGCCTGCTGAACGACTGGTCGGCGCGCGACATCCAGCCCTGGGAATACCAGCCGCTCGGCCCCTTCCTGTCGAAGAACTTCGCCACCACGATCTCCCCGTGGGTCGTGACGATGGAAGCGCTGGCGCCCTACCGCACCGCCTTTACCCGTCCCGAAGCTGATCCGCAACCGCTGCCCTACCTGGATACGCCGACGCTGTGGACCCAGGGCGCAGTGGATGTGCAGCTGGAAGTGCTGGTGCAGACGCAGCAGATGCGTGATGCCGGCCAGGCGCCGGAATCGCTGATCACCACCAACTACCGCCACGCCTACTGGACGATCGAGCAGATGGTGACGCACCACACCGTCAACGGCTGCAACCTGCAACCGGGCGACCTGTTCGGCAGCGGCACCCTGTCCGGTCCGACGCTGGACCAGGCCGGCGCGCTGATCGAGCTGACCACCGGCGGCAAGAACCTGGTCACGCTGGCCAACGGCGAAAGCCGCACCTGGCTGCTGGACGGCGACAGCATCGTGCTGCGCGGATGGTGCCAGAAGGATGGCGCGGCCCGCATCGGCTTCGGCGAGTGCGAAGCCACCATCCTGCCGGCACGCCAGGGCTGATTCCCGCGCCTCGGCTACAATAAGCGGCTGGCCTGCGCACGTGGGCTGGCCGCTTTTTGTCCTGCGGCAGCGCTGCTGCAGGACGGTGCTCTCCGTAGTTCAATGGATAGAACGGGGCCCTCCTAAGGCTCAGATGCAGGTTCGATTCCTGCCGGGGAGGCCAGTTAGACCTATGTGAAAAGCCGCTTTCCTGCTGGAGAAGCGGCTTTTTATTGTCTGGATGGATCCAGTTCAGCTACAGTTCACGCACACATCGCATCACAGTCCTCGATCGTGCTCTCCCAGCCCGCACGCGATTCCTGCACGACGATCTTCTGGTGCATCAGCCGCTCCACCTGGCTGGCGCGTTCCATGGCCTTTCGGATCGGTACATTACCCTCGGCATGCGCGGCGTACAGCAAGCGCATCAGCTTGTCTGCCCAGCGCGGCACCTTGCCGGTCTTTTCCCAGCGCGCCACGGTCTGAACATCTACGCCGAGTTGCGTCGCCAGTGCAGACTGCGAAACCAGCATGCCGGCACTGCGGATATAGCGGAACTCCACGCCTGTCAGATGGCCGGTCTTGCGCGTCAGGGCCAGACAGATGGCGCGCGTCAGACCTTCCTGATCACGAATCGACACGGCTTCGCCATGGCGCGTCTGACGCACCTCGTATCCATTGGCCAGCCAGACATTGCGCAGGCCACCGTCCTTGTACTGCAGCATGGCTACTCCTTCGTAATGTCAATCACGGTCACGACGATCAGGTCAGGCTCAGGATATTCCACATGCACCACCACCGCGACATTCATGCCAGCCACGTAGCGGCCCATGCGACAGTTCAGTCCTCCATGGCGGATATCCGGCTCCGGCGGCATCGCTATCTTTCCTTTCAGCAAGACATCAAACACCATGGGCCGGTTGATCTTTCGCCCCCACATGCGTACTTCGGCATGCCGGGTGATCAGCACGTTGGAACTGTCAGCAGCCATCTTCCGGATGTGCTTCTCAAGCTGATGAATGCTGGGTTGGCGCACGTGATCTATCTATCAAAATGATAGGTTATCATACCGCAGGGCCAATGCTGCAGCAACCTCTGTTTGTCCCCCTCATCAGACAGATGGCCGCCACCGCAACATCCGCAACCCGTTAAACACCACCAGCAGCGCCGCCCCGACATCGGCAAACACCGCCATCCACATGCTGGCGTTGCCAAACACCGCCAGCAGCAGGAACACCGCCTTGATGCCCAGCGCCAGGCTGATGTTCTGCCAGAGCACGCCATGGGCGCGGCGTGACAGGCGGATGGTTTCGGGGACGCGGCGCAGGTCGTCGTTCATGATGACGACATCAGCTGCTTCGGTGGCGGTGTGGGTGCCGGCCTGGCCCATGGCAAAGCCGACCTGGGCCGCGGCCAGGGCCGGCGCATCGTTGATGCCGTCGCCGACCATGCCGATCGCCTGCTGCGGCTGCGCCGCCATGGCCTGGATCGCTTCCAGTTTTTGCTGCGGCAACAGGCCGGCCTGTACCTCGCTGATGCCGGCTTCGGCGGCAATCGCCTGCGCCGTGGCCGGGTTGTCGCCGGTCAGCATCACCGGGGTGATGCCGAGGGCGCGCAGTTCCCGGATCGCCTGCTGCGAGCTGGGCTTGATCGCATCGGCCACGGCAAACAGGCCGAGCACGCCCTGCGCATCGGCCAGCAGGCTGATGCTGCGACCCTGCCGCTCGTGCACGGCCAGGCGTTCGGCCAGCGCCGGCGTCAGCTGGCCACGCTCCTCGATCCAGCGGCGGTTGCCCAGTACCAGCGCCTGTCCGGCGATGCTGCCCAGCGTGCCACGGCCGGCTTCGGCGGCAAACGCCTCCACCTCGGGCAAGCTGGTGGACACGGCCAGTCCCTGCACGATGGCTTTCGACACCGGATGGTCGGAGCGCGCCGCCATGGCAGCCGCCAGTTGCCAGATCTGATCGGCTGGGATATCGGCACGCAGGCTTTCCTGCGCCACCAGCCGCGGCTTGCCTTCGGTGATGGTGCCGGTCTTGTCCAGCGCCATCTGCGTGATCTTGCGCGCTTCTTCCAGGTAGGCACCACCCTTGATCAGGATGCCTCGCCTTGCCGCTGCCGCCAAACCACTCACCACCGTCACCGGCGTGGAAATCACCAGCGCACACGGGCAGGCAATCACCAGCAGCACCAGCGCCTTGTACAGGCCGGTCAGCCAGCTCCAGCCGCCCAGCCAGGGGCCGAGAATCGCCACCAGGATCGCGATGATGAACACGGCCGGCGTGTAGACCGCGGCAAAGCGATCAACAAAGCGCTGGGTTGGCGCACGCGAACCCTGTGCCTCTTCCACGGCGTGGATGATGCGCGCCAATACGGTATCGGTGGCCGGCGCGGTGACTTCGAATTCCAGCGCGCCGTGCTGGTTGATGGTGCCGGCAAAGACCTCGTCGCCCGGGCCTTTTTCCACCGGCACGCTTTCGCCCGTCACCGGTGCCTGGTCGATGGCGCTGTGGCCGGCCTGCACGCGGCCGTCCAGTGCCAGCCGCTCGCCCGGCTTCACGCGCACGATGGCACCCACGCGGATCGCTGCCGCCGGCTGGCTGAGCCAGCTGCCATCCGGCTGGCGCACCTCGGCCACCGAGGGCGCCAATTCGAGCAGGCTCTTGATAGCGTTGCGCGCCCGGTCTACCGCACGCACCTCGATCAGCTCGGCCATCGCATACAGCGCCATCACCATCGCGGCTTCCGCCCACTGGCCGATAAGGAAGGCGCCGGTCACGGCCACCGTCATCAACGCCGTGATGTTGAGCTGGCCACGCAGCAGCGATGCCAGCCCCTTGCGGTAGACGGCAAAGCCGGACAGCGCAATCGCCAGCGCCGCCACGGCCATGCTGGCGATCTCCCAGGTCAGCGTCTCCGGCGCGAAGAAGTGGATCAGCTCGGCCCCCAGGGCCAGCACCAGCGCCGCGCCCAGCTTGACCATCTCGCGCTGCTGGCGCTGCTGCGTATCTGCCGCCGGGATCGCCTGGCTCAGACGCTCGGTCTTCAGGCCAGCCGCCTGAATCGCCTGCTCGATTCCGTCCCAGGCGCTTTCTGCGGCCTGCACCGTCACCGTGCGTGCCGACAGGTCAAAACGCAGGCTGCCTACCGCCATGCCATCGAGCGCGCGGCGGATCATCGCTTCCTCGCTCGGGCAATCCATGTCCGGTACACGCAGCAGGAGACCGCCTTGCGCCACGCGCTCGGTCTTCAGGCCGGCGGCTTCGATCGCCTGCACGATGGCCGCATGGGCACTGTCATCGGCCTGCAGCGTCAGCGTGCGGCCTCCCAGGTCAAAGCGCAGGCTACCCACCGCCATACCGTCGAGCGCGCGGCGGATCATCGCTTCCTCGCTCGGGCAATCCATATCGGGAATGCGCAGCTGCAAGGTGCTGGCTGCACTGCCCAGCGGCATCGGGCTTGCGCAGGCGCTGCTACCGCAACTGCTTTCGGGCTCCTCCTGCGGGATGCAGCCGCCACAGCAGTCACTTCCAGACTGCGCTGGCGCCTCAGGGATGGCATCGCAGCAGCTACCCTTGTCAGCCGCTACCGCCGGACCGCAGCAGCCACTCGCTGCCTTCACCGGCGTTTGCGGCACCGAGGCAGCACAGCCGTGGCTCTGGCCGTCTTCAACAACATCATGGGAATGGGAATCGTGCTTCATGTCTGTCATGATGAACCCTGAAGTCACTACAAGGTCAAACCCCTGTGATCATCAGGGTTGTCATACCGGCCCTGGCGTCTGGCATGATCGTTGCGATTCCGTTTCAGGAGACCCCATGCCCCGCAGTTCCCGGCCCGCTTCCACCCTGCCCGATTGGCTTATTCTCGTGCTCGGCGCGATGGCGCTGGCGCTGGCCATGGGCATTGGGCGATTCGCCTTTACCCCGCTGATGCCGCTGATGCTCCGCGACGGCACCCTGACTGCCGCCCAGGGAGCGGAATGGGCCACGCTCAACTATGTCGGCTACCTGTTGGGCGCGCTGACGGCGGCCTGGTTTTCGGCGCAGCCCTTGCGCGGCCTGCGGCTGGCGCTGTATGGCGTGGCGGCTACCACGCTGGCGGTAGCCTGGGTCGGTGACGGCCTGCCAGTCTGGTCTGGCGCGCTGCTGCGCACCGTGGCTGGCGTGTTCAGCGCCTGGGCGCTGGTCTGCACCAGCAGCTGGTGCCTGGGTGAAATGGCGCGACGGCACCTGTCGCACCGCGGTGCCTGGATTTATGTCGGCGTCGGCAAGGGCATTGCACTGGCCGGCGTGGTCGCCTGGATCGGCGGCCACCAGAGCGCGCAGGCGCTGTGGCTGGAGTTTGGCGTGGTGACGCTGATCGGAGCGTTGCTGCTGCATGTCCTGGCCCAACCCGGTCCTGCGACAGCCGCTGCCAGCAGCACGCCGGCCGGCCAGCAGCCAGACGCGCCTCCCAGGACGCTGGGCCTGATCGTCTGCTACGGCATTTTCGGCTTTGGCTACATCATGCCGGCCACCTTTCTGCCCACCCTGGCGCGCCAGCAGATCAGCGATCCCATGGTATTCGGCCTGACCTGGCCGCTATTCGGGGCGGCTGCCGCCGTCTCGGTGGCGGCAGCCGCGCTGTGGATGTCCAACTGGAGCCGGCATCGCCTGTGGGCAGTGGCACAAGGCATCATGGCAATCGGCACGCTGATGCCGCTGCTGAACCCGGCGCTGTGGTCGCTGGCGCTATCGGCGGTGCTGGTGGGTGGCACCTTCCTGCTCACCACCATGGGCGGCCTGCAGCTGGCGCGCGCCTACGCGCCCGACAATCCGACGCCGCTGCTGGCGCGCATGACGGTGGCCTTTGCCGCCGGCCAGATCCTCGGCCCCTTGCTGGTACGCGCGATTGGCGACCAGCGCTGGCTCGGCTGGGACGCCCTGGCCTGGGGCCATGCCTCGGCGACCGTGCTGCTGCTGATCACCGCCGCCTGGCTGTGGCAGGCCTCGCGCAAGCCGGGTGCGGCCTGATCGTGCAATGGCTCAGTCGGTCTCGATCTGCCCAGTCAGGTTGTTGACCGATACCGGTACCTCGTAGAACTGGATTTCTGGCGGCGCGCCATACTTGGCCGTGACCATCGCCTTCCAGTCATCGGTGTAGCAGGCATCGGCCGCGGCGCGGCTGTCCCAGAAATAGATGCCACCGGCGCGATCGCCCTGCTCGGACACGTAGTAGTGCTTGCGCTTCAGGCCGGCCAGGCCGACATACTTGGGCGCGGTAGACTGGAACACGGCAGCGGCCTGCTCCACGCTCCAGGGTTTGGACAGGCGGAAAGTGACGATGGACACCAGCATGGCTTTCTCCTCGGATCAGTTCGGTGGTGCTGCCATCCTAGCGCGCCTGTGGCTGCGGCAGCCGTCATTTGCAAAATACCGCAGTTGATAGGCTATTCGACTCATGGCAATATAGCGCCTTCCTTGCGAACCAGAAGATACCACCATGACCGCACCAGCCTCCCGTCGTCACCTCCTGCGCCTGCTGTCTGCCGGCGCTGCCGCCAGCCTGGCCAGCCCGCTATGGGCGCGCCCCGCCGCCAACGCTACTCCGGTCACGGTCTGGAAAGACGCCAGCTGCGGCTGCTGCAAGGACTGGATCGCACACATGGAAGCCAACGGCTTCCGCGTTACCAGCTACGACACCGGCAACAACGCGGTGCGCGCCCGCCTCGGCCTGGCCCAGCGCTACGCCTCCTGCCACACCGCCGTGGTCGGCAGCTACGTGATCGAGGGCCATGTGCATGCCAACGAGATCCGCCGCCTGCTGCGCGACAAGCCGAAGGCGCTCGGCCTGGCCGTGCCTGGCATGCCGATCGGCTCCCCGGGCATGGACGGCCCGGTCTATGGCGGCCGCCGCGACCGCTACGCCACGCTGCTGGTGCAGCGTGACGGCAGCAGCAGCGTGTTCCAGCGTCACGGCTAAACCATCAAGCCGCCGCCAGCCGCTTCTGCTCCATGCGATTCAGCATGGCGCACAGCGACAGCATCACCGGCACTTCCACGAGCACGCCAACCACGGTGGCCAGTGCCGCACCTGACTGCAGACCAAACAGCGAAATCGCCACAGCCACCGCCAGTTCGAAGAAGTTGGAGGTGCCGATCAGGCAGGCCGGTCCGGCCACGTTGTGCGGCAGCTTGAGCAGGCGCGCACCCAGCAGGCTGATAAAAAAGATGCCGTAGGTCTGCAGCAGCAGCGGAATCGCGATCAGCACGATCACCAGCGGCTTGGCCACAATCGTCTGCGCCTGGAATCCGAACAGCAGCACCACGGTGCCAATCAGGCCGAACATGGACCAGGGCTTGAGCCGCGCCGTGAATTCCGCCACCGCGGCAGGCGAGCGGCGCAGCAGCGCACGGCGCGTCAGCACGCCGGCGATCAGCGGCAGCACCACGTACAGCACGGTCGACAGCAGCAGCGTTTCCCACGGCACCGTCACATTCGTCACGCCAAGCAGGAAAGCTGCAATCGGTGCAAACGCCACGATCATGATCAGGTCGTTCACAGACACCTGCACCAGCGTGTAACTGGCATCGCCCTTGACCAGCTGGCTCCAGACAAACACCATGGCGGTACACGGTGCCACGCCGAGCAGGATCATGCCGGCGATGTATTCGGTGGCCGATTGCGGATCGACCCAGGGCGCAAAAATGTAGTGGAAGAACAGCACGCCCAGCGCTGCCATGGTGAAGGGCTTGATCAGCCAGTTCACCACCAGCGTCAGCAACAGGCCCCTGGGCCGCTTGCCCACGTCCTTGACCGAGCTCCAGTCCACCTGGATCATCATCGGGTAGATCATCACCCAGATCAGCACGGCCACCACCAGGTTCACGTGCGCCAGTTCCAGTGCCGCAATTGCCTCGAACACGCCGGGCATGGCCAGCCCCAGCGCCACGCCGGCGGCAATGCCCAGCCCTACCCATACCGTCAGGTAACGTTCAAATAATCCCATGATGCTGCTTTCTGTACTGTCGTGAAGTGATGAAAAATCGCGCTGCCCACCCCCTTGATGGTGCAGCGCGACAGGGGCCGGATTCAGGCCTGGCCGCGGCGGTCTGTCGGGTCAATCGTCTGCTGGCCGATCTTGTCCAACTCGTGCTTCAGCGCCAGCGCGTCCAGCGAGGCCAGCGGCAGGCTGGAAAACTCGCGGATGCGGTTGGCCAGGCCATGCAGCGTGTTGTTGAAGGCACGGCGCTTGTCGGCATCGCTGCCCTCTACCGCAGCCGGGTCCGGGAAGCCCCAGTGGGCGCTCACCGGCGAACCGGGCCAGTACGGACAGACTTCGCCCGCGGCCTGGTCACATACGGTGATGATGAAATCCATCTTCGGTGCATCGGCACCGGCAAACTCGTCCCAGCTCTTGCTGCGCAAGTCGTCCACCGGCAGATGCGCGGCCTGCAGCAACTCCAGCGTGATCGGGTTCACCTGGCCTGCCGGGTGGCTGCCGGCGCTGTAGGCCTTGAACTTGCCCTTGCCGATAAAGTTGAACAGTGCCTCGCCCATGATGCTGCGGGCCGAGTTGCCGGTGCACAGCACCAGCACATTGAAAACACGGTTGTTGTCCATTGTTCTACCCTCCTGTTTGCTGGGAACATCAGGCCAGTCTGGCCACCACGGTCACCAGTTCGTCATTAATTTGACATTAAATGAATGATTCAAATATCAGCACAAAAAAAGCCGCCCTGCTGCTCACGCCTGATCGGCGGGTGACGCACCCACAGGCACGTCACACAGGCCGGCACATTGTTCCGGATGCCCGTCACAACATTCTTTCACAAGGTAGTCGATCAGGTCCAGCATCAGCGGCATATGGGCACGGTAACGCTGGAAACGCCCTTCCTGCTCCACCGTCAGCAGGCCCGATTGCACCAGCGCCTTGAAATGGAAGGACAGATTGGCTGGCGGCAGCTGCAGCTCCGTGGCGATTTCCCCCGCCACCATGCCTTCTGCGCCACGCTTGACCAGCAGCCGGTAGATATCCAGGCGCACGGCAGACGAGAGCGATTCGAAGATGGCCAGGGCGGCAGTCTGTTGCATGATTTGATTCTACAACAAAACTTCAAATGTCACGCGGCAGTCAGATTACGTGGATATTTCCTGCCAACCCCATCTGGCTGTCCAACCGGCAGGACACGCCGGCCTGTCTGGCTAGAATGCAGTGATCCCCTCGCCCCCTGCGGGCCATTCCCCCTACCTGTACCCACCCGCTGCGGACTCCCGCCTGCGGGCGGCGCAGCCTGCACCGGCATGACAGAGACACCCTCCCAGGCCCCCTCCCCCGCTCCCCGTGCCCACTGGCACACCCTTTCCACCGACCAGACCGGCACCCGGCTCGACAGCAGCACGCAAGGTCTGGACAGCCAGCAGGCCGATCAGCGCCTGCAGCTGTACGGCCCCAACCGCCTTGCCGCCGCCCGAAAGCGCAGTGCGCTGCAGCGCTTCCTGCTGCAGTTCCACAACATCCTGCTCTACGTGATGATGGGATCGGCCGTGATCACCGCCAGCCTGGGCTACTGGGTCGATACCGGCGTATTGATGGGGGCCGTGCTGATCAACGCCATCATTGGCTACCTGCAGGAAGGCAAGGCAGAAAAGGCGCTGGACGCGATCCGCAACATGCTGTCTCCGCGCTGCATCGTGTTGCGTGACGGCAGCTACCGCGAGCTCGATGCCGACCAGCTGGTACCCGGCGATGTGGTGCTACTGGCCTCCGGCGACCGGGTGCCGGCCGACCTGCGCCTGCTGTCAGTGCACGAGCTGCGCGTGGAAGAAGCGGCGCTCACCGGCGAATCGCTGCCAGTCGACAAGGGCATCGATCCGGTGGCGCACGATGCGCCACTCGGCGACCGCTTCTGCATGGCCTATGCCGGCACGCTGGTGCTCTACGGCCAGGCCACCGGCATGGTGGTCGCCACCGCTGGCCAGACCGAACTGGGCCGCATCAACCAGCTGCTGGGCAGCATGACTGCCCAGACCACGCCGCTGCTGCGCCAGATCGACCGCTTTGGCAAGACACTGGCGATCGGCGTATTGTCGATTTCGGCGCTGACCTTTGCCATGGGCACGCTGTGGCGCGGCCATCCGGCTGCCGACATGTTCATGATGGTGGTGGCACTCACCGCCTCGGCGATTCCCGAAGGCCTGCCAGCCATCATCACCGTGGCGCTGGCGCTCGGCGTGCAGCGCATGGCGCGGCGCAAGGCCATCGTGCGCCGCTTGCCGGCGGTCGAGGCGCTGGGCGCGGTCAGCGTGATCTGCTCCGACAAGACCGGCACCCTGACGCGCAACGAGATGACGGTGCAGCGCGTGGCCTGCGCCAACCACGAGGTGATCGAGGTCAGCGGCATCGGCTATGCCCCGGTCGGCGAGCTGCTGCTGAACCGCGAGCGTGTGCAGCCGGCGGACTATCCGGCCCTGCAACTGGCGATACGCGCCAGCGTGCTGTGCAATGATGCCAGCCTGCACCAGGAGGATGGCCAGTGGCTGGTCAGCGGCGACCCGACCGAGGGCGCACTGCTGGCACTGGGCGGCAAGACCAGCTTCACGCAGCTGGCCGCACGCGCCGACTGGCCGCGCATGGATGCCATCCCCTTTGAATCGGAACACCGCTACATGGCCAGCTACCACGAGGACGCCCAGGGCGAACCGTGGATCTTCGTCAAGGGCGCGCCCGAACGCATTCTCGACATGTGCGGCCAGCAGATGCGGCTGGACGGAGGCCTGGAGCCGCTGGATGTGGACAACTGGCGCCGCATGGCCACCGATACCGCCGCCCACGGCCTGCGCCTGCTGGCGCTGGCCGTACGCCGCCAGCGGCCGCGACAGGAGCGCCTGGCACACGCCGATCTGGCCGATGGCGACTTCGTCATGCTGGCGCTGGTCGGCATCATCGATCCGCCGCGCGAGGAAGCGATCCGCGCCGTGGCGCAATGCCACCAGGCCGGCATCCGCGTCAAGATGATCACCGGCGACCATGCCGAAACCGCCCGCGCCATCGGCGCGCAACTGGCGATCGGCATCGGCAAGCCCACGCTCACCGGCAACGAGGTCGCGCTGCTGGACGACCGGGAGCTGCGCCGCGTGGTGCAGGAAGTGGATATCTTTGCGCGCGCCAGCCCGGAACACAAGCTGCGCCTGGTGCAGGCGCTGCAGGACTGCGGCGAGGTCGTGGCCATGACCGGCGACGGTGTCAACGATGCGCCGGCCCTCAAGCGCGCCGATGTCGGCGTTGCCATGGGCCTGAAAGGCACCGAAGCCGCCAAGGACGCCTCCGACATGGTGCTGGCCGACGACCACTTTGCAACCATTGCCGCTGCCGTGCGCGAAGGCCGCGCCGTCTACGACAACATCCGCAAGTTCATCCTATTCATGCTGCCGACCAATGGTGGCGAGGCGCTGGTAGTAATTGCCGCGATCCTGTTCCAGCTCGCCCTGCCGCTGACGCCGGCACAGGTGCTGTGGATCAATATGGTGACCTCGAGTGCGCTTGGCATGGCCCTGGCCTTCGAGCCGGCCGAGCCCGGCATCATGCAGCGGCCACCGCGCCGCGCGCATGAAGCCTTGCTGTCCGGCTTCTTCATCTGGCGCCTGCTGCTGGTCTCGCTGCTGTTCATGCTGTCCACGCTCGGCCTGTTCCTGTGGGAGTTGCGCTCGGGCACCAGCCTGGAAGTAGCACGCACCATGGCAGTCAATACCGTGGTCGCCTGCGAGGTGTTCTACCTGCTCAACAGCCGGCATATCCTGAAACCGGTGCTGACGCGCGAGGGACTGACCGGCAACTGGTATGTACCGGCCGCCATGCTGGCCTGCATACCGCTGCAACTGGCCTATACCTACCTGCCGTGGATGCAGGAGCTGTTCGGCTCTGCCGGTCTGAGCCCGTACGAATGGCTCAAGGTGCTGGCGGCCGGCCTGCTGGTGTTCGTGGTGGCGGAAATCGAGAAATGGGTATTGCGTGCCAGCGGGCTGGCACGCCGTTTCAGGCTGGGCTGACTTCCCTCAGCCCAGGATCGGGATCAGTTCGAGACCGGGCAGACCTCCGGCGGCTCGCCCTGCAGGCGTGCGGCCAGGTCATCGACCACCACCGCCCAGTTGGCATCGCGCTCCAGTTCTTCCTTCAGGAAGCGCGCCTGGCTCTCGTTCCAGAACGGTGCATCGCACAGATTGACGCAACTGGCATCCAGACGGTTATTCTGCACAAAATCCCGGATCGCCTGCTCGTCGCTGGGCAGGCCGAGCTGGCTGAACAGGTCCTCCATGGTGTAGCCGGAAGTGGGGTACATGGACATGGCATTCTCCTTATGGTCTGGCGCAAGCGGGAGGCCTGCACATCAATACCCATTGTCGAGTCTGCCAGCGGGCCCGTCTGTAGGACTAAACCCGGACCGGCCTCACCCGGCGCGCTCGGCCATATCGGCCACCAGTGGATAGCGCAGCGCCAGCAGCTCCTGCAGGCCAAACTCCTCGGCCATGGCGTGCATGCGCTGGGCCGCGCTGCGCTTCTTCTGGCCGGTGTACTGCGCCAGGATCAGCTCGTTCTTCATGCTGTGTTCCCAGCCCACCAACTCGGTCACGGTCACACTGTAACCCTGCGATTCCAGGTACAGGCAGCGCAGCACGTTGGTGATCTGGCTGCCCATCTCGCGCGTGTGCAGCGGGTGGCGCCACAGTTCGGCCAGCGGCGTGCGCGACAGGTTGAAGGCCTTGTTCTGGCGCAGGAAACTGGCCGTCTCGGCCTGGCAGCATGGCACCAGCACCATGTGGCCGGCCTGCTTCTGCAGGCCAAAGGCGATCGCATCGTCGGTGGCGGTATCGCAGGCGTGCAGCGCCGTCACCACGTCGATGCGCTCCGGCAGCTCCGTGCTGCTGGCCGACTGCTGCACCGTCAGCGGCAGAAAGCGCATGCGCGCAAAACCGAGCTGCTGCGCCAGCGCACGCGAGCGCTGCACCAGTTCCTCGCGCGTCTCGATGCCGTAAATCGTGCCGCCCTCGCGCTGCTGGAAGAACAGGTCGTAGATGATGAAGCCCAGGTAGGACTTGCCGGCACCGTGGTCGGCCAGCGTGATCGCGCTGTTGCCAGCAGCTTCCAGCTCCAGCAGGATCTTCTCGATAAAGCCGAACAGGTGGTAGACCTGCTTGAGCTTGCGGCGCGAATCCTGGTTCAGTGCGCCATCGCGCGTCAGGATATGCAGCTCCTTCAGCAACTCGACCGACTGGCCGGGACGGATCGCTTCCTGCACCTGCTGTGCCATCAGCTCGGCCTTGGACGGGCCGCGTGCCGGCTTGCGCGGCTTATTCGCCGCCGTCGCCATCGCCACCCTCGTCATCACGCTGGTCACCGTCACCGGGCGGCTGCTTGCGCTGGCCGTGCGCCGGGCAGGCACGCACCCAGTCATCGCCGCTGACGCGGGTCTGGATGCCGAGCTTTTCCCAACCGCTGCGGCCCATGGCCTCGAGGCGCTCGATGTTGTTGGCGGGGATATCGTCCACATCCGGGTAGTTCTCGACGGCACGGTCGATGCTGGCTTCGCGCAGCAGGTGCAGCGTCGGGTACGGCGCCCAGTTGGTGGCATTGCTGATGTCGTCCGGCTCGGTATCGGCAAACTGGTAGCGCGGGTGGAAGCTGGCAATCTGCAGCTCGCCTTCCAGGCCCAGGTCGGCCAGGATGTCCTCCGCGGCACCGGCAAAATCGTTGAAGTAGAGGAAATCGTCAAACATCGCCGGGAACAGCAGCAGCGTGGTCTCGCGCTCGTCCATCGGCAGTTCGGCCAGCGCCACCAGCTCGTCATGCACGGCCTGCAGCGCCTCGTCTTCGGTCAGCGCACCGGACACCGCATAGTGGACCAGTTCCTTGGTGTAGGTCGCCTTGGCAAACGGGCACAGGTTGAGGCCGATCACGGCCTGTTCCAGCCAGTGGCGGGTATCGGCCACAACGGTATTTTGGAGATCGGTAGTCATGCGCGCCATTGTGCCACGCAGCGTCTCAGCGGGCTACGGCGGGCGGGGTGCGCAGGCGCGCAAATTGCAGCGCCAGCAGGCAGCCCAGCACGCAGGCACTGCCGGTGGCCGCCCAGGTCCAGTGCCAGCCGCCGACCACGCCCGATAGCCAGGCCACGGCCGGCGGACCGGCAAACTGCCCCAGCGAGGAGCCCTGCAACATCCAGCCCACGGTGCTGGCAATCAGGCTGCTGTCCGGCGCCAGCCGCGGCACCAGCGCAAACAGCGTGCCCGGAATCAGGCCACCAAACAGCGAGAACAGCAGCATGCCGACATAGCGCACCGCCGGCGGCAGTTCCAATCCGGTAAACGCCAGCCAGGACCCCAGCGCCATCACGACAAAACCGATGATCAGCAGCGTGCCCGGCTCCGTGCCGCGGTGCAGGCGCTGGCCTGCCACCACGTTGCCGATGATGTTCATCGCCGGCACCAGCGCCATCAGCAGGCCCAGCGTCCAGCCGCTCACGCCGGCCTGCGCATAAATCGTCGGCAGAAAGCCGATCACCGCCATCCACTGGGAGGAGTAGACGCAAAAGGTCAGGAACAGCAGCCAGGGTCCGCGGCTGGACAGCGTCAGGTGCAACTGGCCGGTCCAGCCACCGGCCACGGCCGCTGCCGGGCGTGGCGGATCGGCCGGCACCCAGCGTCGCACGGCCAGCAAGCAGAGCGCGCACAGCAAGCCAATCAACCACCACCAGCCGGCCCAGCCGACTGCCAGGATCACGGCCGGCCCGAGCAGCATCGCCAGCGCCGTGCCAAACGGCACATAAGCCCCCCAGACGCCCATCACCTGCGTCACCCGCTGCGGCGGCACCAGCCGGCGCAGCACCGCCGGCGCCGACAGCGAGGTCAGCAAGAAGCCGAGTCCTTCAAAGGCGCGCAATACCAGCAGCGCGGTCACGCTCTCGACCCAGCCGCCGGCAAAACTGGCCAGACTCATCAGCGCCAGGCCAGCCAGCATGGAGCGGCGCAGGCCAATACGCTCGCTCGCCAGCCCGAGAAACAGGCCCAAACTGAGCGATGCCACCTGCACCAGTGACAGCAGAAAGCCGGCCTGCACCAGCGTCACGCCCAGCTCCTGCTGCAGCGCGGGTACCGCCGGCGGCAGCTTGCCAATGATCATGGCCGCACACACACCCGTGACCAGCACGACCCAGATGGCGCGCATGCCGCCCTGCTTGTCCGGAGCCATCACATCAAGACCTGCTGGCCAGTCAGGCGTACATGCTCACGCAAGGCGAAGCGGTCGGTCATGCCGGCAATATAGTCGGCCACGGCGCGCTCGGTATCGGCACGCGTGGCGAAATCGGGTTTCATCTGCTGCGGCTGCTGCAGGTAGATGGCAAACAATTCGCGTACCACCTGCTGCGCCACGTCCATCGTCTGCATCACCTGCGGATGGCGGTAGAGCGCCTTCAGCAGCAGCTGCTTGAGTTGCAGCGATTCATCGCGCATGGTGGCGCTGAAACCGACCAGCGGCGGGCACTGGCGCACCGCGTCCACGCTGTCCGGCCGGTGCTGTTCCAGCGCGGCGCGCGTGGCAGCGATCACGTCGTAGACCTGCTCGCTCAGCATGCGGCGGATGGTTTCGTAGATCACGCGGCGGCCGCTGAGCTGTGGCCAGTCACGCAGCGTGCTGGCATGGTGGCGCGCCACCAGCGGCACGCTCAGCACCTGCTCCCACTGCAGCAGGCCGGAGCGCAAGCCGTCATCGATATCGTGCGCGTTGTAGGCAATCTCGTCGGCGATATTGCACAGCTGCGCCTCCAGGCCCGGCTGCTGCCCGAGCAGGAAGCGCTGGCCCACACCGCCCGGCTCCTGCTGTTCCAGCCAGCGCGCGTTGCGCGCCGAACAGTGCTTGAGGATGCCCTCACGCGTCTCGAAACACAGGTTCAGGCCGTCAAACGCCGGATAACGCTGCTCCAGCACATCCACCACGCGCAGGCTCTGCAGGTTGTGCTCGAAACCGCCATGCTGCTGCATGCAGCCGTTGAGCGCATCCTGCCCGGCATGGCCAAACGGCGTGTGACCCAGATCGTGCGCCAGCGCAATCGCTTCCACCAGATCCTCGTCCAGCCCCAGCGCACGCGCCACGCTGCAACCGAGCTGCGCCACTTCCAGCGAATGCGTCAGCCGGGTGCGGTACAAATCCCCCTCGTGGTTCAGGAACACCTGCGTCTTGTAGACCAGCCGGCGGAACGCCGAGCTGTGCACGATGCGGTCACGGTCGCGCTGGAAGGCGCCGCGCGTTGGCGCATCGGCTTCTGCATGGCGGCGCCCGCGCGACTGCCAGGGCAAGGCAGCCCAGGCGGCATGGCTGTGCTGGCCGCTGTCCGGAACGCCTGGCAGCGGCGCGCTGTAGATCGCCATCTCAGGCCTGGCTGCAGACGTGGATCACGTCGGCCACCAGGCTGTCCGGCGCCTTGGCCAGCGCCGCCTCGCCCGGCTGTGCGATCACGACAAAACGGATCTCGCCGGCCTCGGCCTTCTTGTCCACGCGCATATGGTGCAGCCATTCCTCGACGTTGGCAGCATCCTCCTCGGCCAGACGCGGTGCCACCACCGGCAGGCCGGCGCGCTGCACCAGCGTGCGCACGCGCTGCACGAAAGCCGCATCCACCAGGCCAAGCCGCGCCGACAGCTCGGACGCCATCACCATGCCGCAACCCACTGCCTCGCCGTGCAGCCAGGTGCCAAAGCCCAGGCCAGCCTCAATCGCGTGACCAAAGGTATGGCCATAGTTCAGGATCGCGCGCATGCCGCTTTCCTGCTCGTCCTGGCCCACCACCCAGGCCTTGATCTGGCAACTGCGGCGCACCGCCACTGCCAGCGCCTGCGGGTCACGCGCACGCAAGGCATCGATATGCTGCTCCAGCCAATCAAAAAAGCCCATGTCGGCAATCGGACCGTACTTGATCACCTCGGCCAGACCGGCACTGAGTTCGCGATCCGGCAGCGTGGCAAAGGTGTCCATGTCGCAAATCACGCGGCGCGGCTGGTAGAAGGCGCCGATCATGTTCTTGCCCAGCGGGTGGTTGATGGCAGTCTTGCCGCCGACCGAGGAGTCGACCTGCGCCAGCAGCGTGGTCGGCACCTGTACAAAAGGCACGCCACGCATGTAGCAGGCCGCGGCAAAACCGGTCATGTCACCGATCACGCCGCCCCCCAGCGCATACAGCACCGTCTTGCGGTCGCACTGCTGGCCCAGCAGGCCATCAAAAATCAGGTTCAGCGATTCCCAGGTCTTGTATTCCTCGCCATCGGGCAAGGCCACCACATGCACCTTCGGGTACAGCGGCTGCAGCGCCTGCAGCAACTGCGCGGCATACAGCGGCTGCACCGTGGTGTTGGTCACGATCACGGCACTACGCGCGGCCGGCAGGCCCTGCCAGCTGGCCGCCTTTGCCAGCAAGCCACTGCCGATATGGATGTCGTAGCTGCGCGTATCTAGCGCAATGGAAACGCGCTCCTCGCCGGCCGCAGGCACGGCATCGAACGGCGTCAGGGGAGCGGTGATATCGAATCGGGTCAGGGCTGTGGCGTTCATGCCCCTATTGTCGCGCAAGTCGAAAACCCGAACCGGCTGCAGGCCCGCTTGCCGGCCCGGTTTCAGCCGCGTGAGCGTCGACCCTGCGGCCCCGGTGCTCTGGGTGGCCTGGGCGGCGTTTCGCCCTGCGGCACCAGACCGGCCATTTCCAGCTGCATCGCGATATGGCTGACCAGCATCTGGATCGAGGAACGGCCGGTATCGATCACGTAATGCGCGGTTTTCAGGTAGAGCGGATCACGCGCCTGGAACAGCTCCTGCAGCTTCTGGCGCGGATCGGCCACCTGCAGCAGCGGGCGCTTGGTGTCGTGGCGCAGGCGGCGGTAGATTTCTTCGGGCGAAGCGCGCAGGTAGAGCACGGTGCCGTGCTGGCGCAAGATGTCACGGTTTTCCTCGCGCAGCAGCGCACCGCCACCGGTCGAGAGCACGATCTGCTCGCTGCTTTCAGCGACGCGGCGCAACAGCGCCGTTTCCAGGTCACGGAAGGCCTGTTCGCCCTGCGTCTCGAAGTATTCGCGGATGCTCATGCCGATCTGCTGCTCGATCTCGTGGTCACTGTCCACGAAGGGCAAGCCGAAACGGCGCGCCACCTGCCGCCCTGCCGACGATTTGCCCGAACCGGGCATGCCTACCAATACGATCACCTTGCTGTCTCCTGTCTGCTCAGCGCCGGGCCAGGCGCTGGCTTTCCACGATTGTAGGCGTGATGAAGACCAGCATCTCCTTCTTTTCCGTCACCTGGCTGCGCGAGCGGAACAGCCCACCCAGATACGGGATGTCGCCAAGCAGTGGCACCTTGGTCACATCCTCGCGCTCGCTGATCTCGAAAATCCCGCCAATCACCAGCGTGCCGCCGTTTTCCACCAGCACATTGGTCTGGATATGCTTGGTGTCAATGGCAAAGCCGTTCAGCGTGGTGCGGCCGACCGAATCCTTGTTCACGTCCAGATCCAGCACGATCTGGCCTTCGGGCGTGATCTGCGGCGTCACCTCCAGCTTCAGGTTGGCCTTGCGGAACGCTAGCGAGGTCGCGCCACTGGCCGTCGCCACCTGGTAGGGCAGCTCGGTACCCTGCTCGATCAGCGCGCGCGTCTGGTCTGCCGTCACCACGCGCGGGCTGGACACCAGCTTACCCTTGCCATCGGCCTGCAGCGCCGAGATTTCCAGCGTGACAAAACGCGAGGCACCGGCACTGAACAGCGACAGGCCCAGCGCGGCCGGGGCAAAGCCGTTCTGCCCCAGCGCCGGCAACTGGTACAGCGGTGTCGCCGCCTGCCCCGGCACCGAGGCCACGCCGAGCCGGCGGCCATCGCCCAGGTCCATGCCCGAGGCCCCATTCGGCTGCCCCAGCACCGACAGCCGCGCGCCCAGCGACTGGCCCCAGTTCTCGCCCGCCTCGACAATGCGCGCCTCGATCATCACCTGCCGCACCGGGATATCCAGCTGTTCGATCAGCTGCTGGATCTGCGCCTGCACCGCCGCCACATCCTGCACCACCAGCTGGTTGGTGCGCGCATCGGCAAAGGCCGAACCACGCGCACTCAGCAGGCGCGCGGCCTGGCCACCCCCGCCATGCACCTGCTGCGCCAGCTCACCGGCGCGCGCATAGTTGAGCCGGTAGCTGCGCGATTCCAGCACGCCGTCAGCCGGTGCGGATTGCGCCTGCTGTTGCAAACTGGCCAGTTCCTGCTGCGGCGCCACCCAGATCACCTGGCCATTGCGCTGCATCGCCAGCCCGCGCGTCTGCAGGATCACCTCCAGCGCCTGCTCCCAGGGCACCTCCTTCAGCCGCAGGCTCATGCGCCCCTGCACGCTATCGGCCGCAACGATATTGATGCCGGTGAAATCGGCCAGCACCTGCAGCAGCGCACGCACCTCGATGTCCTGGAACTGCAGCGACAGGCGCTTGCCCCGGTAGCGTGCCGGGTTGCGCGGGACAGGCGCTCCCGGCTGGGCGTAGCGGCTGGCCCCGCTGCCAGCCTGCACCGCTGTCGGCTTCAACGACTCGGCAGAAGTCACCGCTGCTGCTGTCGCCGTTCCCGGCAGCACGGTGGCCAGACGCTGCGGCGGAATCACGGCATCACCCGCCGTCGCTACCAGTGCGCCAGTCTGCGGGGGCGGCATGGCCGGTGCCGGTTGCAGGGCCTGTGCCCCCACCAGCGCCGGCCAGAGCAGCCATGCCAGCAGCCAGCCACGGATCAGGTGCACGCTCATGGCTGGCCCTCCTGCAACGCCAGCCGCTGTACGCCAGTGGCATCCGGCAGGCGCAGCAACAGCTGCGTATCGTCCATGGACAGCACCCGGCCCCGCTCCGCGCCCAGCGCTTCGCCTGAGTGCACCAGCAACAGCTGGCCGCCTGCCTGCACCAGCGCCACCCGCTGCGCCTCCTGCTGCATCCAGCCCTGGTAGCGCATCTGCTCCAGCGGCATCTGTTGCGGATCAACGGATAGCGCCGCCGCACTGCCCGCCAGCGGCTGAAACGGATCGCGCCCGGCTATCGGGTGCATGGCCTCCGGCTCCGTCGTGGCCGGCCCGGCCTGCAGCAATTCGGCATATTGCTGCTCCGGCTCCTGCGCCGCCAAGCCACCCGCCACCATGCCTGTGCTGGCCGGCAACTGTGGCAACTCCCCGGCCACCGGTTCGCCACAGCCCTGCAGGCACAACACCAGCAGCGCCCCACTCCATCCTGTCTGCATCACTTTCATGCTGCCTCTCCCTGGCTGCGCCTGCCTTTGCCGCGCTTGCCTTGTGCCTGTTCCTGCGCATTGGCCAGCCGGTAGCCGACAATGCGCGCCTTCAGCCGCAACTCGCCTGTGACTGATTTCCCCTTGCGCGTCTCCGCGGTCAGCTGCCAGCGCCGCACCAGCGTGACCGGCTCCAGTTGCGACAGCGCCACCGCCAGCGCCTGCATCGCGGCAAAACTGCCGCTGCACTCCAGCTCCACCGGCTGTTCCATCAGACCGCCCTCGAGCCGTTTCGGCTTCATCGGCTTGAAGCGCCGCACCTGCAACCCCGGCACGGCAAATTGCAGCCGCGCCTGCCAGACCGGTTCCTGCCAGTCCTGCGGCAGCTCGCGCTGCAACTGTTCCTGCAGCCCGGCCAGCTGCTGCCGGATCCGGACGAGCTCGGGCTGGCGCTGCAATTGCTGCTGCAAGAGCGCCTGCTGCTGCCGCACGCTGGCCTGCTGCTGCAGCGCTTCCTGTCGCTGCTGTTCCAGCGGCTGCAACAGCAGCAGCCAGGCCAGTCCACCCGCCAGCATCGCCGCCAGCAGGCAGGACAGCAGACGCAGCTGCCAGGGCCAGTCCTGTGGCGCACGCGAGCGCAAGCCGGCCCAATCGATGACCCTCAGGCGGCTCATGGCGCATCCTCCACGGCAGCCGAGGCCGCTGCACCGGCAGGCATCGCCGCCGGCAGTGGTCGCAGATCAGGCACCATGCTGGCACCCCACTCCCAGCGCAACAGCAAGGCACCGGTGGCGGCCTGCCCCGGCATCAGCGCATGCTCTTTCTGCAGCAGACGCCCGTCGAGCCCGGCTTCAGTCACGGCATCGGTCAACGCCATTACGGCATCGGCGCTGGCGGCCTGGCCCTGCAGCGTCCAGCCCGCCTCCTGCCATTCCAGCTGTTGCAGCTGCACGCCAGCAGGGAAGCCGCTTGCCAGCCATTGCATCAGCGTCGCCGGCCAGTCCCGCAACGGCTGCAAGGCCTGGCTCCAGCGCCATTGCTGCTGCAGCTGCCGCAGCGCCGCCTCCTCGGTACGTAGCTGCTGCATCGCCGCCTGTGCCTGCTGCAATTGTTGCCGCTCTTGCGCCAGACGCGCCTGTTCGGCCTGCACCTCCTGCTGCAGTCCCAGATACACCACGCCACTCGCCACCAGCGCGCCCAGCACGGCCACCGCCAGTCCCAGCTGCCAATGGCGCAAGCGCCGCTGCCGTGCCTGTGCACGCCAGGGCAGGAAATTCAGCGCGTCCATGCACCCTCCTGCTGCCAGGCCAGACCACAGGCAACCAGCATGCCGGCCGTCATGCCGGGCGCAGGCTCCAGGCAGCGCCATGGCCGGCCAGTCTGTGCCTGCAAGGTCGCCGATACCAGTTCCGCATCCGCTCCCACGCCTGCGACCCAGGCCTCCGCCGCCAGCAGCCAACCCGGATCGGGCAGCGCCGACAACAATTCCGGCACCAGCGCCAGCCAGTCCTGGCCAGCCGCCGCACGCTTTTCCGGCAGCTGATACCGCCACCACGGCCGCCCCTGCTGCAGGATCTGCAGGCATAGCTGGCCCGATCCCGCATGCAGCACCAGCAATTGCAGCCCGGCTGGCTGCCGCTGCAGGCAGCGCAAGGCCGCCCGGTGCGCCGCGTGCAAGGCCGCATCGACCGATAACAGTTGCAATCCCGCCACACGCACCGCCTGTTGCAGCTGCTCCAGCCGCTGCCCATCTGCCGCCACCGCCAGCACCTCCTGCCGCGTCGCACCCGGCTCCGCCGGCAGGCAGCGGAAATCCAGTGCCGGCAGCGCCATCGCATCGGCACCGGCCTGGCGCTGCCACTCGGCCTGCACCAGTGCTTCCAGTTCGGCCTCATCCAGACCGGCCGGCAGGCGCAGGCTGCGTCGCTGCAACATGCTCTCCGGCAGGGCAGCACGTACCCGGCGCTGTCTCACGCCCGCCTGCTGCCAGAGCTGCTGCAGGCTTTCTGCCAGCAGCTGCACGCCATCACCGTCCAGTGGCACACCAGTGCTCGGCCACGCCAGCTGCGCCTGAACTAGCGCTCCATCGGCGCTCAGCTGTATCAGCCGTAGGCCATCATCGGCCCAGTCGAGTCCGACATCAGCCGCTGCACGACGACCTGCCAAAGGCCAGGAAAAGAAAAAGGAATGTCGCATGATTGAGTATTTTAGTATTAATTCATGCATTTCCATCGCCCTATGGCACGATCCCGCCATACAGCCTTGTTACAGCCTTTGCCACACCGGATGTACCCGCAGGCACCGCCTTGATGCACAATGCGGGATGACTTTTTTGGGGCAAGGGGGTGCTGCGCCTGCAGTCCGTCCATGTCCGCAACCGTGTACGCCATGAGCCAATCCAACGATTCTTCCCAGACCCCTGCCCAGCCGCCCAGGCAGAAACGCCACTGGCTGGTCCGCCTGTTCCTGTGGCTGATCGGCCTGATCGTCGCCGGTGCCGCCACCGTCGCCCTGCTGGCCGCCGTGGCCTTGTCGGTGGCCTATCCCAATCTGCCAGACGTCTCCAGCCTGCAGAACTACCAGCCCAAGCTGCCGCTGCGCATCTATTCGTCCGAAGGTAATCTGATCAACGAATTCGGTGAAGAACGCCGCAGTTACGTGCCGTTCGACGAAATTCCGGCCATCATGAAGAATGCCGTGCTGGCCATCGAGGATGCGCGCTTCTACGAGCACAACGGCATCGACTATGTCGGCGTGATGCGCGCCGGCATGGCCAACTTCAGCAAGGCGCGCAGCCAGGGTGCTTCCACCATCACCATGCAGGTGGCGCGCAACGTCTATCTGTCGTCCGAAAAGACCTTCACGCGCAAGATCTACGAGATGATGCTGGCGTTCAAGCTGGAGCGGAACCTGAGCAAGGACCAGATCCTCGAGATCTACATGAACCAGATCTTCCTGGGCAACCGCGCCTATGGCTTTGCCGCCGCCTCCGAAGCCTATTTCGGCAAGCCGCTGCAACAGATCAACCTGGCCGAAGCCGCCATGCTGGCCGGCCTGCCCAAGGCCCCCTCGCTCTACAACCCGATCGTGAACCCGAGCCGGGCCCGCGTGCGCCAGCTCTACATCCTGGACCGCATGGTCGAGACCGGCTTCATCACGCAGCAACAGGCTGACGAAGCCAAAAACACCGAACTCGTGCTGCAGCGCGCCACCTACGGTGACAACGTGCACGCCGAATACGTGGGTGAAATGGTGCGCCAGCTGATTTATGACCAGTACGGTGCCGATACCTACACGCGCGGCCTGAACGTCTATACCACCATCTCCACCGAAGAGCAGCACGCCGCCTACAAGGCGGTGCGCACCGGCATCCTGAACTACGATACACGCCGCAGCTACCGTGGCCCCGAGCACTTCATCACCCTGCCGACCGATCCGGACCTGCTCGAGGAAGCGATTTCCGATGCGCTGATCGAATACCCGGATGCCGGTGAAATGAAGGCCGCCGTCGTCACCGAGGCCTCGCCTCGCAAGGTCGTGGTACGCCGCAGCGACAACGATCCCATCAGCATCACCGGCAACGGCCTGCGCTTCGTCAGCTTCTCGCTGTCGAACAAGGCCAACGACAAGCAGAAGATCCGCCCCGGTGCCATCGTGCGCGTGGTCGAGAACAAGGGCGCCTGGAGCATCCGCCAACTGCCTGAAGTGGAAGCCGCGCTGGTGTCCCTGGATCCGCAAAGCGGTGCCATCAAGGCCCTGGTCGGCGGTTTCGACTTCAACAAGAGCAAGTTCAACCACGTGACGCAGGCCTTCCGCCAGCCGGGCTCCAGCTTCAAGCCCTTCATCTACTCGGCCGGTCTGGAAGAAGGCATCATGCCGAGCACCGTGGTGAGCGACTCCGAGCTGGTGTTCGATTCCAGCGTCACCGGTGGCAAGCCCTGGTCGCCGAAAAACTATGATGGCCGCTTCGGCCCGCCGCTGACGGTACGCCAGGCCCTGGCCAAGTCGCGCAACATGGTCTCGATCCGCATCCTGCAGTCGGTCGGCACCCAGAAGACCCAGGACTGGGTGGGCCGCTTCGGCTTCCCGGCAGACCGCACACCGCCCTATCTGACGATGGCGCTCGGCGCCAACTCCACCACACCGCTGGAAATGGCGGTCGGCATGTCGGTGTTCGCCAATGGCGGTCATGGTGTCAGCCCCTACGTGATCTCGATGATCAAGGACCAGCGCGGCAACGTGCTGTCCGAGGTGCAGCCGGCCGAGCTGACCGAGCAGCGCCGCGTGATCCCGGCGCGCAACGCCTTCATCATGAACAGCCTGCTGAACGAGGTCACCACCACCGGTACCGCGGCCAAGGCCAGTGGCCAGCTCGGCCGCCGTGACCTGTTCGGCAAGACCGGTACCACCAACGACTCCAAGGACGCCTGGTTCGCCGGCTACCAGCCGACCCGCACCGCCGTGGCCTGGATGGGCTTCGACAACCCGCGCAACCTGGGCGACCGCGAAACCGGTGGCGGCCTGAGCCTGCCGATCTGGATCGATTACATGAAGGTCGCACTCAAGGGCGTGCCGCTGGCCAAGGCGCCCAACCCGCCGGAAGGCGTGACGCGCCAGGGCGACTGGGTCTACACCGAATATGCCGGTGGTCGCGGCATTGCACGCATTGGCGTGGCCAGCAACTACAGCGCGGCACCGGCAGCACGCAGGAACGGCGGCAGCGACAGCGCTCCGCCACCTGCCGACAATGTCGGCGCACACTCCACCGATCCGTTCGGCGGCAACTAAACGTCATCAGCGGCAGGCATCCCCTGCCGCTGCCGGTTTTCAGGGTCAGGCAAACTGCAGTGGCAGACCGGACTGCTCGCTGGCCAGCTGGCTCAGGTGGGCAAAGAACTCGCCATGGCCCTTGGTGTCCTGCCAGACCTGGCCATCAAAGGTATAGTGGTAACCACCCGCCTTGGCCGCCATCCAGATTTCGTGCAGGGGTTTTTGCAGGTTGATCACGATCTGGCTGCGGTTCGGAAACACCAGCGTGATCATGCCGCCCACGCGCTGGTTGTCGATATCGGCATCGGTCTCGTCATTGATACGGTCGCAGCAGGCCTCGACGCGGCGCAATACCTGCTCGGCAGCCTCAAGATATTCCAGGTCAGTCATTACAATTCCAGCTATGGTGAAAGTCCGAAACATTGTACGCATCGCCCTGTTGCCCTTGACTGCAGCAGTGCTATCGGCCTGCGGCCAGACCGGCGATCTCTACCTGCCCACGGAACCCGGGGCAGCGCAGCGCGCACGCCTGCACGAGCTGATCATCCCGGGGCTGAAGCGCGGCAACCCGGCTGCCGTTGCAGATACGGAACCCGCACCGCCACCAGTCCCCACCGAAGCGGACCGCATCCAGAACACCATTCCCTCCAACCCCGGCCTGTAAACCGGCCGGCACTGCCCTTTCTGCCCATGACCTCCCTCCCCGGATCCCCTTTCCTGGCCCGTGACGCGGCCGGCTCCCTGACTGTCGATGGCGTCTCCGTGGCCGAGCTGGCACGCAAACACGCGACCCCGCTGTTCATCTACTCCAGGGCCGCCATGCTGCACGCGCTGGCCGCCTACCAGCGTGGCTTCGAGGGCCGCAACGCCCAGATCTGCTACGCCATGAAGGCCAACTCCACGCTGGCCGTGCTGCAGGTATTTGCCCAGGCCGGCTGCGGCTTCGACATCGTTTCCGGTGGCGAGCTGGAGCGTGCGCTGGCCGCCGGTGGCGATCCGGCCAAAATCATTTTCTCCGGCGTCGGCAAGACACGCGCCGAGATGCGCCAGGCGCTGCAGGCCGGCATCGGCTGCTTCAACATCGAAAGCCTGCCCGAGCTGGACGTGCTGTCCGAAGTTGCCGCCGGCATGGGCCTGCGCGCCCCCATCAGCATCCGCGTCAACCCCAACGTCGATGCCAAAACCCACCCCTACATCTCCACCGGCCTCAAGGGCAACAAGTTCGGCATCGCGCACGAAGATGCGCTGCAGGCCTACCAGCACGCTGCCAGCCTGCCCGGCCTGCGCGTGGTCGGCATCGACTGCCATATCGGCTCGCAGATCACCGAGATCGATCCCTACCTGGATGCCATGGAACGCATGCTGGACCTGTTCCAGCAGATCGAGGCCGCCGGCATCCCGCTGGAGCATTTCGATTTCGGCGGTGGCCTGGGCATCACCTACACCGACGAGCAACCGCCGTCTGCCGATGCGCTCTGGCAGCAGCTGCTGGCGCGCATGGACGCCCGCGGCCTGGGCCAGCGCAAGCTGATGATCGAACCGGGTCGCTCGCTGGTCGGCAACGCCGGCATCTGCCTGACCGAGGTGCTCTACCTGAAAGATGGCGAAGAAAAGAACTTCTGCATCGTCGATGCCGCCATGAATGACCTGCCACGTCCCGCCATGTACGAGGCCTTCCACCAGATCGTACCGGTGCAGCAATCCGATGCCAGCCCGGCCAGCTATGACGTGGTCGGCCCGATCTGCGAAAGCGGTGACTGGCTGGGCCGCGACCGCGAACTTGCCGTGCAGCCCGGTGACCTGCTCGCCGTGCTGTCTGCCGGTGCCTACTGCATGAGCATGTCCAGCACCTACAACAGCCGCGGCCGCGCCGCCGAAGTGCTGATCGCCGACGGCCAGCCGCACCTGGTGGCACCACGCGAATCGGTCAAGGAGATCTACCAGCGCGAGCGCCTGCTGTAAGCACCGCCCTGCCTGGCTCCCAGGCAAAGGAAAGGGCTGCCGATGGGCAGCCCTTTGCATCTGCGCTCAGTGGCTACAAGAGCCTCCCGATGAGCCCCGGTTCCAGTGCCAGAGTCGCCAGGCCATCAACGCGGTCAGGATCAGCGCGTAGATCCAGACCTCCAGCACATCGTTCTTGGTGCCGCGCATCCAGAGAAAGTGCACGATGGCAAATCCGGCCACCAGGTACACCAGCCGGTGCAAGGCCTGCCAGTTGGCCCCCCGCATGCGGCGGATCGCGGCATTGTTCGAGGTCAGGGCCAGCGGCAGCAGCAAGGCATAGGCCAGCACGCCCATCAGGATGAAGGCGCGGTCCGCCACATCGGCCAGCAGCTCGGACAGGTTGAAGCCCATCTGCAGCCAGACATAGAGCAGCAGGTGCACGCTGGCATAGAGGAACACCGACAGGCCCAACACGCGGCGGAAGCGCAGCAGCTGCGGCAATTGGAAGGTCACGCGCACCGGTGTCACCGCCAGCGTCAGGCACAGCATGCGCAAGGACCAGTCTCCGGCGCCGCGTACCAGCGCCTCTTCCGGGTTCACGTACGCGCCGGTACTGGCCTGCCACCAGAGCCAGGCCAGTGGCAACAGGCACAACAGCCACACTAGCGGTTTCATCCAGGCTTGTACCAGCAGTCGTTTCAGCGATTCCATCGTGTTTCCCGTTGCGCCCCACTGGGCGGATTATCAGTAATGCGTAGCCAGATCCATGCCCTGGTACAGGCTGGCCACCTGTTCGCCATAGCCGTTGAACAGCTCCGTCGGACGACGCGGGCTGCGCAGGCTGTCACCGATGCGGCGCTCGTTCGCCTGGCTCCAGCGCGGGTGCGCCACCTGCGGGTTGACGTTGGCATAAAAGCCGTATTCGCGCGGCACTGCCCGCATCCAGGCCGATACCGGCATCTCTTCGGTCAGGCGGATACGCACCAGTGACTTGGCGCTCTTGAAGCCGTATTTCCACGGCACCACCAGGCGCAGCGGTGCGCCGTTCTGCTTCGGCAAAACCTCGTCGTACATGCCAAAGGCCAGCAGCGTCAGCGGGTGCATCGCCTCATCCAGCCGCAGGCCTTCCACATAGGGCCAGTCCAGCATCTGGCTGCGCACGCCGCGCATCTGTTCCGCATCGGCCAGCGTCGTGAACTCGACAAAGCGTGCACTGCCGGTCGGCTCCACCTGTTTCAGCAGCGCCGACAGCGAATAGCCGATCCACGGAATCACCATGCTCCAGCCTTCGACGCAGCGCAGCCGGTAGATGCGCTGCTCCAGCGGGGCCAGTTGCAGCAGCTCTTCCAGTCCCAGCGTCAGCGGCTTGTGTACCGCGCCTTCAATGCGTACCGTCCACGGCGTGGTCTGCAGCGCACCTGCATACTCGACCGGATCACTCTTGCCCGGACCAAATTCGTAGAAGTTGTTGTAATGGGTGGCGTCGTGCTGTGTCGTCAGCGTCTCGCTACTGATGGCACCGGGCACGCTGGATGGCACGGAGGCCAGCGCCACACCCGCTTGCGCCGGCGCTGGGGGCTGCTGCCAGCGCCGGTACAGCGGCAGCGCGGCCGCCCCCGCTGCGCCCACCGCAGCCAACCCCATCAGCTGCAGCCAGCGCCGCCGTGCCGCATAGGCCTGCGGCGGCGTGATCTCGCTCGGGGTCGGATGCTGGTATCCGCGATCGCGGTGGTAATGCATGGCACTTGTCTCTGCTGGCGAATGCCAGCGTCTGCAACGATCCTAACGCAAAGTGCATACCCGTATCCCGCCAGGTGCCACCCACGAAAAAGGCGCAGGGCCGCTGGGCCATGCGCCTTCTGATGCCGATCTGCCGGGGATCAGAGCGTGCCGTAGCTGTGCAGGCCGCTCAGGAACATGTTCACGCCGATAAAGGCGAAGGTGGTGATGGCCAGGCCAACCAGCGCCCACCAGGCCGACACGGTGCCGCGCAGGCCCTTCATCAGGCGCATGTGCAGCCAGGCCGCATAGTTCAGCCAGACGATCAGCGCCCAGGTCTCCTTCGGGTCCCAGCTCCAGTAGCCACCCCAGGCCTCGGCCGCCCACAGCGCGCCCAGCACGGTGGCAATGGTAAAGAAGGCAAAGCCGACAGCGATCGACTTGTACATCACGTCATCCAGCACCTCAAGCGCCGGCAGGCGCGCCGCAATCGTCTTGCGGCCCAGGATAATGGCCGCCACGATCAGCGCCGACACGCCAAAGTAGACCGCCCAGTAGCTGCTCATGCCGCTGACGCTGCTGCGGAACACGATCGGCTCAAAGCACAGCACGATGCCCAGCAGCCACAGCGGCGCCAGCTTGTACCATTTGGTCTCGGCAGCCTGCTTCTTGATCAGGTAGGCAAAGGCCACCATCGCCGCCAGCGCAAACGTGCCGTAGCCAATGAAGTTGGCTGGCACGTGCAGCTTCATCCACCAGCTCTGCAGCGCCGGCACCAGCGGCTGGATTGCCTGCGCCTCGCGCACCAGCGTGTACCAGAGCAGGAAGCCGACTGCCGCGCTCACCACCAGCATCACGAAGGCACCCAGCGCACGCGTGCGGTACTGCATCTCGTAGTAGAGGTAGAACAGCGCCGTCATCCAGCAGAACATGACGAACACTTCGTACAGGTTGCTGACCGGGATATGGCCAATGCCAGCGCCAATGTGGTGGCTCTCGTACCAGCGCACCATGGTGCCGATCAACGCCAGCGCCACGCCAGCCCAGGCCATGCGCGAGCCCAGCAGCTCCAGCGCGTTGCTGCTGTAGCGGTCCGTCTCGCCCTTGCCGCCGGTAAACATGCCGATCCAGTAGAACAGCGTGCTCATGAAGAACAGCATGCACATCCACAGGATGGCCGACTGGCTCGAGATGAAATACTTGAGCAGGAAGACATCTTCCGAGCGCTTCAGGTCACCGCCATAGAGCCAGAGCGCCAGCAGCGATACCGCTGCCACCACCAGCATCAGGCGTGCCGCCGGTCGCCAGAACCAGCCCAGCCAGATCACGGCGGGAATGGTGCCGATCAGGATCGCCTTTTCGTAGACGTCCATGGCGTGGTCGTAATACAGGAAGGCGTAAATCCCGCCAGCCACGGCCAGCAGCGCAAACAGCCAGTCAAACAGGTTGCGGCGGCTGAAAAAGCCCCCGTTCAGGGTAATCGTCTGCACCTCTTGCGGGGGCAGCTTGGTGGTGGAACTCATGGAGGTGCTCATGACTGGTGCTCTCCCAGCAGGTACTGCTTCAATGTGTCAAATTCCTTGTCGCTGTCCAGGTTGCGACGATTGCTCGAAAGCGCCATGGTAGCGCCCGAGGCGGCTTCCTGTCCATCCTGGGCGGCCGGACGCACCCAGACCCAGACACGGCGCTCGGTGATGTACAGCATGGCAAACACGCCCAGGATCAGGAACAGGCAGCCCAGGTAGACCACCCACTTGCCCGGCGCGCGCGTTACCTGGAACACGCTGGCCTGCACCTGGGTGAAATTCTCGAGCTGGAACAGCACCGGCTCCGGATAGAGCGGTGCATCGCTCAGCGCCACCACCGCCTGGGCCAGCCAGGCGCGGTGCTTCTGCTCGTTCATGTCCAGTGCCGGCAACTTGGCGCGCTCGCGCGACAGCTGCAGCAGCTCGACCATGGAGCCATTCAGCATGCGCAGCAGCACATCGCCAAAGCGCTGCTGGTCTTCAGCGGGAATCGTCTGCTCGATGAAACGGGCGATGGCCTGCAGGCCGAAGCTGCGTGCTGCCTCGCTGTTGCTGTCGCGGCGCGCGGCGTCCAGATTCGCCGGGTCACCGGCAAACAGGTCCATGACGCGGCTGGCCGACAGCGCCAGCTGCTCCTGCACCTGCTGGTTCTGCACGCCGGTGGACTGCGCCACATAGCGGCGTACCGCCTCGGCGCGCAGCGCCGGATCATTCAGGGCGTGGCGCAGGCGCTGGAATTCCTCCAGGGAATTGTTGTCATCGGCCGGAATGCGCAGGTAGCGGAAATTCTCTGCCGTGTCATTGCGCACGCCAAACAGGAATTCGGGCGGGCCGCCTTCGCCAGTCATCACCGGCAGCATGTAGTTGGAAAACTCGCGCGCCTGTCCGGCACTGTCACGCAGCTTGTAGATCACGCTCGGACCGACGTTGCGCAGCTCGTGGTCCTTGCGGTTCTGGGCCGAGCCCAGGTTGTCCTGCAGCGTCTGGCGCAGATCCACGCTGCGCACATCGACCGGGCCGGAGCTCATGTTGCCAAAGTTTTCGACGTTGATGGTGCGCAGATCCGTCACTTCCAGCGTGCGCTTGTCCTCGCCATTGGTGATCTCGACCGCACGGCCCACGGCGGTATCGACCGAGAACGGCGCCACCTCGCTGCCCATGCCGACCGCCTTCAGCTTGACCGGCGAACCGCCATCCTCGAAGCTGGACTGGTAGATCTGGATGCCCTTGTAGCTGGCCGGATGGTTGACCTCGATGCGCTGCGGAATCGCCTCGCCGGTCTCGCGGTCGTGGATCACCACCTCGCTGGCAAACACGCGCGGCATGCCGGTGGGGTAATACTCGACGATGAACTTCTTCAGCTCCAGGGCAAACGGCAGCTCCTGGATCAGCACGCCGTCCTTCTGCAGCAGGATGGCGGTATCGACCGTGCTGCCTTCGGGCACGAACAGGTTGCCCCGGAAGGTCGGGTTGCTGGTGCTCAGGCGGTGCTGCGGCGGCACGTCGGCAATCATGCCGGCGCCATTGAAGGGCTGCTTGCCATTGAACCAGGTCTGCATGCGCACCATCAGGTCGCCATCCAGCAGGCCTCCCAGACAGATCAGCACGATGGCGCTGTGCGCTGCCAGGTAGCCGATCTTGTTGGCACCGCCCTTCTTGGCCGCCACCATCCAGCCGGCCTGGTCGCCTTGGCGCTGCTGCAGTTTTACTTTCCAGCCCTTGCCAGCCAGTTTTTCACCCAGGCTGCGCGCCGCCTGTGCCGGTTCCTGCGGCAGCACGGCTTCGGCCTTGTAGCCAAAGGCCTGCAGCGCACGCACGTGGATGTTTTCCTTGTAGCTTTTCAGGTCCGCCAGGATCTTGGGTGTATGGCGCGCAATGCACAGCGAGGTACTGATCACCAGGAACGCCAAGATCAGCAGAAACCACCAGGCACTGTAGACCGAATAGAGGTTCAGCGTCTCGAACACGCGCGCCCAGAACGGCCCGAACTGGTTGACGTAGTTGTTGAACGGCTGATGCTGGGTGATGACCGTGCCGATCACCGAGGCAATGCAGATGACTGTCAGCAGCGCAATGGCAAAGCGCATGGAAGACAGCAGTTCGATGGCGGAGCGCAACCAGCGACTGCCCTGGCGAACCTCGTAACCTTGTGTGGAAATTGTTGTCATGCAGGATGTGCCCGTCCTAGGGGCGACTGATGCGGAGGCGTGATCGGCCAGGCATCTGGAAACAGGTGTGCGCCATCATAACGCGCACAAAAAAGGCGGGTACGCAACCCGCCTTTTCTGGTACCGTCCGGGCGGCAGCGCAAACTGGCAAGCTGCAGCCCGGTGGCAGAATCAGCGCAGACCCTGGATGAAATCAGACACGGCCTTGATCTGGGCGTCGTTCATGCCGTTGACGACATGCGGCATGACCAGGTCATTCTTGCGGACGCCGTCACGGAAATCCTTGAGCTGCAGCTCAGTGTAGTCAGCCTTCTGGCCAGCCAGGCGCGGGTACTTGACCGGCATGCCGGCACCGTTGGGTGCGTGGCAGGCAGCACAGGCCGGCACGGCTCGGCTGGCAATGCCACCACGCCAGATCTTCTCGCCCAGCGCCAGGGTTTCCTGGTTGGTAGCGGCCAGCTTGTTGGCCTTCTGGGAAGCGAAGTAGTAGGAAACGTCCACCATGTCCTGGTCGCTCAGGGCGGCAGCGTAGCCGTTCATGACAGTACCCTTGCGGGCATTGCTCTTGAACTCCTTGAGCTGCTTGATCATGTATTCGGGATGCTGCTGCGCCACCACCGGGTAACCGGCGATCACGGAGTTGCCATCGGCATTGTGACAGGCGATACACACGCTGTTGACGATGGCCTTGCCCTTGTTCAGGTCAGGAACCGGCTTGGCTGCCGGCGTGGCCGCTACGGCAGAACCTGCTGCCGTGAACAGCAGAGCGGAAATCAGGGAAGCGGCAAGAGTGGATACAGGCTTCATAGTCGGCATCAGTCTGGAGTGAACGGGACAACCGGTGCTGTGCAATCCGGGTAAACTTGACCATTCTACATCGACCCGTAACCAAAATTGACAGATTCACCGTAACTGTCGCGGATCGTAGTCAACAATTGGCCGGATTTCCCCTGCACTGGCTGCTGCCACGGCAAGAACCGGCCCCTGCCCGAGACCCGCCATGGCCGCGTCCAAACGCCCTCCCCGCAAGCCTGCTGCCGCACCGGCCAAGCCGCCCAAGACCCCGACGCCACTCGGCTGGATGCACACCGCCCGCTTTCTGACCACCGCCGCCCAGCTCGACCAGCTGCCGGCGCTGGACGTACCGGAAATCGCCTTTGTCGGCCGCTCCAACGCCGGCAAGTCCACCTGCATCAACACCCTGACGCAGCAGCGCCAACTGGCCTTTGCCTCCAAGACACCGGGCCGAACCCAGCACATCAACCTGTTTGCCCTGGGCCGCCAGAACCAGACCGATGCCGTGCTGGCCGACTTGCCCGGCTACGGCTACGCCCAGGTGCCGCTGGCCGACAAGCTGCGCTGGCAGCGCGTCATGGCCAACTACCTGATGACGCGCGAGAACCTGGTCGGCGTGGTGCTGCTGTGCGATCCGCGCCACGGCCTCACCGAGCTGGATGAACTGCTGTTGGAAGCGATCCGCCCACGCGTGGAAGACGGCCTGGAGTTCCTGCTGCTGCTGACCAAGTCCGACAAGCTGACGCGCGCCGAAGGCGCCAAGGCGCTGTCCATCGCACGGCTGAATGCCGGCGGCGGCGAAGCCATGCTGTTCTCGGCGCTCAAGAAACAGGGCATGGAACAGGTGGCGCAACTCCTGTGGGACTGGACCCACCCGCCGCAGGAAGACAGCGCCGCAGACGATGCCGAAGCGGCAGACGACGGCCTCAGTACACCTCCGGCAAGCCCTCCGGACGCGTCTTGAAGCGCTTGTGCACCCAGAAATACTCCTCGGGGCGGCGCGCCACCCAGCCTTCGAGGTAGTCGTTCATGCGCTGGGTGTCGGCCACCACATCCTCGGTCGGGAAATCCTGCCACGGGCCTTCCACATGCAGGGTGTAGCCATGCGATTCCATATAGGTGATGGTGGTCACCACCTGCGCGCGACCCAGTCGGGCAAAGCGTGACAGCGAGGGCACGGTGGCTGCCGGCACACCAAAAAAGGTGACAAAAATCGATTCCTGCGGGCCAAAGTTCATGTCCGGCAGCAGGTAGAGCAGGCCCTGCTTGCGCAGCTTGGCAATGATGGGCTTGACGCCATCGCGCCGCCACACCACCTGCGCGTTCGGAAAGCGCGTACGGCCACGGCGCACCCAGGCATCAATCGTCTTGTTGCTCTGCGGCGTGTAAATGGAAATGAAGATGCGCTCCAGCAATTGGCCAGACAAGGCCATGCCGCCGGCATCGAGTCCGACAAAGTGCGGTGCAAACAGGATGGTCGACTTGCCGTCCCGCAGCGCATCGACATCGCCCACCATGCGCAGGCGCTTGCGCAGCAGCGCCGGGCTGCCATGCCAGATCCAGATGCGATCCAGGAAAGTCTGCATGAAACGCACGAAATGCAGGCGCGCGATGCGCTCGCGCTCGGCCTCGGTCTTGTCCGGGAAGCACAGCCGCAGGTTGACCAGCGCCACATGGCGACGACGCGGCACCAGCTGCCAGGCCAGCTTGCCCAGCAGCCAGCCCAGGCCACGCCAGACCCACAGCGGCAGCCAGGCCAGCACGCCAAACACGAGGTTGATCAGGCGCACCTGCCAACTCCATGCCTCATCCGCTTGCGCTGTCGTATTGTCCGGGGTGTTCTCGCTCACGGTGCAGATTCCTCCTGTGCCGCCTGTTTGGCCACGTAATCCTTCCAGCCATAGGGCTCACGGTAGCGCGCATAGCCCCACATGTACTGCTGCGGGCAGTTCAGGATCACGCGCTCCATCTCGCGGTTGATCTGCGCCACGGCGGGCTCCAGCTCCTGCGGCAGCGGCGCGCTCAAGGGGCTGCAGTGCAAGCGGTAGCCGCGGCCCCAGGACAGGCGCTCACCCCAGATCACGATCACAGTGGCTTGCGTCTGGTGCATCAGCTTGGCCGCCAGCGTCATGGTGTAGGCATCCTTGCCGAAGAATGGCACCCAGACGCCCTGCCCCGGTGGCGGCACATGGTCGGGCAGCAGGCCAACGGCCTCGTTGTTGCGCAAGGCCTTGATCATCTGGCGAATGCCGCTGATATTGGTGGGCACCGAGCGCAGGCCGGGGCGCTCACGCACGGTCTCCATCATCTCGGCCAGCCAGGGCTGGCTGGCGGGACGGTAGAGCACGGTCAGGTTGCCGTACTGCTGGTGGAAACGTTCGGCCATGGCCTGTGCCGTGATCTCGAAACAGCCCATGTGCGGCGTCAGGAAGATGATGCCCTTGCCCGCGCCATAAGCCTGCTCCACGTGCTCCAGCCCGCGCCACTCGCAATGCACCGGCTTGCCCAGCCACAGCCGTGGCAGCTCGGACAGCATGCGGCCATTGTGGGCGATGGACGGGCGCACATCGGCCAGCGTCAGACCGGCCAGCGCAGCGTTGTCACGCACGCGGCGGCGATAGGACGCAGCAGCGAACCAGCCCAGCCAGCCCAGCACGGCACCCATGCCATGCAGCAGCCAGAGCGGGAACCAGGAAAGGATTCGGAACAGGAATGCCATTGACACAAGGTGAATGGTGTCTCTCGGCCCGGCTTGGGCAGATTTGACAGAATTGCTACAATGTACGGATCGCCGAGTTAAACGAGCAACTTGCAGGGCGATACCTTCATGCGATTGTCGCATGGATGTGGCGTATTCACCACGAATACCCGGACGGGCCGCCTTTCTGGCACACCGGCTCCACTGCTAAAGCGTTCGCCATCGTTCTTTTGGCAACGCGTTCCGTGCCACTACAAGGACTTTTACAAGCATGGCGAACGATTACCTCTTCACCTCCGAATCCGTTTCCGAAGGCCACCCCGACAAGGTGTCCGACCAGATCTCCGATGCCATCCTGGACGCCTGCCTGGCGCAGGATCCGCTCAGCCGCGTGGCCGCCGAGACCCTGACCAACACCGGTCTGGTGGTGCTGGCCGGCGAGATCACCACCGATGCCACGGTCGACTATATCGATGTGGCACGCGAAACCATCAAGCGCATCGGCTACGACAACTCCGAATTCGGCATTGACCACAAGGGCTGCGCCGTGCTGGTCGCCTACGACAAGCAGAGCCAGGACATTGCCCAGGGCGTGGATGCCGCCTATGACGACCCGCTCAACATCGGCGCTGGTGACCAGGGTCTGATGTTCGGCTTTGCCTGCGACGAAACGCCCGAGCTGATGCCCGCGCCCATCCATTACGCACATCGCCTGATGGAGCGCCAGGCCCAACTGCGCAAGAGCGGCAAGCTGCCCTTTCTGCGTCCGGACGCCAAGGCCCAGGTCACCATGCGCTACGTGGATGGCAAGCCGACCACGGTGCAGACTGTGGTCGTGTCCAGCCAGCACAGCCCCGAGATGAGCCTGGACGAGAAGACCATGAAGCCGGCCTTTATCGAGGCGGTGATCGAGGAGATCATCAAGCCGGTGATTCCGGCCGAGCTGCTGCAGGGCACCGAGTACCTGATCAACCCGACCGGCCGCTTTGTCGTGGGTGGCCCGCAGGGCGACTGCGGCCTGACCGGCCGCAAGATCATTGTCGACACCTACGGCGGCGCCTGCCCGCACGGCGGCGGCGCCTTCAGCGGCAAGGACCCGACCAAGGTGGACCGTTCTGCTGCCTACGCGGCACGCTACGTGGCCAAGAACATCGTGGCGGCTGGCCTGGCCAGCACCTGCGAGGTGCAAGTGTCCTACGCGATTGGCGTGGCACGCCCGATCAACATCACGGTCTATACCAAGGGCACCGGCGTGATCGACGACCACCGCATCGAGGCACTGGTGCAGGAGCACTTTGACCTGCGTCCGCGCGGCATCATCCAGATGCTGGACCTGCAGCGCCCGATCTACGCCAAGACTGCCGCCTACGGCCACTTTGGCCGCAATGAGCCGGAGTTCAGCTGGGAGCAGACCGATCGCGCGGCGGTGCTGCGTGCGGCGGCTGGGCTGTAAGCTGACGGGCTGGGCCTGACATGACTAGGAGCGCTGCGGCGCTCCTTTTTTGTGGCCCCATTGCCTGTCGCCCAACAACAAGGGGCGCCGAAGCGCCCCCTGCTGACTCACACTGACTTGACGATCAGAAGCGGTAGCCCACTTTCACGCCGACGGCCACGGCGTTGTTATCCTTGAAGTCGCCGTCATAGGCCGGAGTGCCGGTCTTGGAGCTGACCTGCGCCTTGGCATCGCCCAGCCACAGATACTTGGCACCAGCGGACACGTAGAAGTTCTTGGTCGGGCTGTACTGCACACCGGCACCGATGTTCCAGTTGCCATCGACCGGACCCAGGGTGGTGGCGTATTCGCCGGTACCGCTGTCCCAGCCCAGGGAGACGTTGCCAGCCCACTTGTCGTTGAACTTGCGGCCCACGCCTACAGTAGCGCTGTACTGATCCTTGTCATAGCTCACCAGGTCAAAGCCGTTGGGCTTGCCCACGGCCGGACCCACGGTCTTGGAGACGGCGCCAAACTGGCCCGGACGAATGGCAAAGCTGGACCAGTCCACCCAGCGCAAGTTGGCAAATGCCAGCGTATTGGGCGCAATACCGCTCTGCACATCCAGGTTGATGGACTGCGGGGTCTCGATCTTGGTAGTGCCATTGACCGGGGCACCCGGGAAGTTGACGAAGTTTTCCTTGGTGTCCACATCATGGCTGATGGCCGAGCGATAGGTCATGGCCGCACGGAAGGCGATATCCGGAATCTCGTAGGCTGCACCTGCCAGCACACCCCAGCCCCCAGTAGTCTTGAAGCTGGCGTCATAGCCATTGAAAATCGAATAGGCTGCGCCGCGCAGGTGTACATCGCCCTTGATGGTCTGATAGACTGGGCCGCCATACACCGTCCAGTTATCGTTGGGCTGGTAAGCGGCCAGCAGCGAGAAACTTTGCGTGTTGACCGTCACATTGGTGTTGTGCGAACCCGCAGCCTGAGGCGTCAGGGCCGCCGCCCCGGCTGCTGCACCTGCGGCCATTTGTGCCTGCACATCCGGCGAAGCCAGCACAGTGGGCAGCATGGCATCAATTTGCGCCTGATTCATGCCCATGCCGGCCAGCTGCTGGGTCGCCTTGGCGGTAGCAGTGGCCAAGGCCTGCTGGCCTGCCAGGGCCTTGGCCACGGTACCATAGGCTTGGGGTGTGGTGGTGAAGTTGTTCACGCCACTATACGCGGCAGCAGCACCAAACGGATGGTCATACAGCAGCGCAAACGACAGCTTTTCATTGGCCTGGTACTTGATGGCAGCATTCGGGAACTTGTAGCTGCTGCCCATGTCCGGAATGGCACGCTTCTGGCCAGCATTTTCCACCCCCTCTACCGAAGGACTGATCCAGGTATAGCCAAATTCCACCAGGTTGCCTGGCTGAAACAGGGGCGATACGGGCTGGCCGGAACGGTCCAGGGCTGCAGCAAAAGCGCCAGTGGCCGGCAGCATGGCCAGAAGCACGGCAGTGCTGATCAGTTTGCGTTTCATCTTGTCTCCTGAAATTATGCGAATGGCGCATCGGGCGATACGTTCTTGCTGATTCTAAAAAGTGCTTCAGCATCCCACATAGGGACAATCCCGAACGGTCGTTCTATTTGTCGCATTCCTGCATCACATTCACTGAAATTCGTTTGTTTGTCACAGCCTGCATGCAGGCACTGTTGCCGTAGAGCAACACAAGCATGCGCCAATGGTGCTGCCACCACCCCGCCTCCGTGCAACAGACGCAAAAAAGCCACCCCGAAGGGTGGCTTTGCTTAAGTACTAAGCCGTACTGGCAGATGCCAGCGCCGGATTAGAACTTGTGACGCAGACCAACAGCGTACTTGGTGGTCTCAGCATCATTGCCAGCATCGTAGTCGAAGCTGTTCACGCGAGCAGCGCGGACATAGGCGTCAGTGCGCTTGCTGAAACCGTAGTTGGCGCCGACGTTGTAGTCGATACCGTCGTAGTTGTCGCCGTCGTTGTAGCCAACTTCAGCCACCAGGGAAGCAGCACCGAACGGCACCTTCACGCCCAGGTTAGCTTCCTTGTCCTTGGAGTTCTTCAGGTCATTGTCAGACACCATGTAGTTGGCGAACACCTTGGCAGCGGTGAAGTCGTAGGTACCACCGATACCGTAGCTGGTCACATCCTTGGTCTTCACGCCGTTAGCCGGAGTCTTCTCAACCTGATCTTGCTCACCAGCGATGCCAACCATGAACGGACCGGTAGCGTAGCTCAGGCCCAGGCCGTAAGTGGTTTTTTGCTGATCATTCCCACCGGCGGTCGGGTAATCTTCACGGTCGTAACCAGCGGCTGCGGAGATGCCCACGCCGCCGAAGTTACCGGCGTAATGCACACCATTGGTGCGCTTGGCACCCTGCAGGTTGGTGGTGGAGAAGTCGGAGATGCTGTCAGCAGACGTATCTTCAGCCAGGCGATACAGCGGCAGCTTGTCGCGGCCCAGCAGCACGGAGCCGAAGCCACCCTGCAGACCCACCACGGCGCGGCGAGCTTCACCACCGGCGAAAGCGCCGTTGGCAGAGTTGAAGCCGTGCTCGTAGTTGAACACTGCCTTCAGGCCGTTGCCCAGGTCTTCAGAACCCTTGATACCCACGCGGGATTGCTGCAGGTTGGCCTTGTTGAAGCCGGTAGAGCGCTGATTACCATAGCTGGTGATAATATTGCCAGCGCTATCTTTAACATCCGCGTAGCCTTCACGCTCAACAACACCAGCGGAGATGTCAGCGATACCGTACAGGGTCACGGAAGATTGAGCGGAAGCAGCACCCACAGCAGCCAGAGCGGCCAGTGCGATCAGAGATTTTTTCATTGCAAGTTTCTCCAAGGTTAAACATGGGGCTCCGGTGAGTGGGTTGGCGTCGGCTTTGAGCCTTGTTGTGCCAGCCCCCGGTTCCCCGGGCCAACCTCCTTTTCGGAAGTTGTCTCTATTGCACCAGAGCTTGGACCGGTCTGCAAAGGGAAAGCAGGTTTTATCTTGATTTTGTAGCGCATCCGCCACAAACCTGTTGCGATCAGGCCACAAAACAGGCGCCCTGCTCTCTGCCGTTGCCAAGCTGCGTCGTTGAGGGGAGGGTCTGCTGCCGAAGTGGCAACAGGCCATCCATCAGCGCTTGGTGCAGGCAGTTAAGAAACTACTTGAAGTTGGGCGCCTGTTGCACCACGGATACAGGCCGGATCAGCCTGTTGCAGGCTCGCCACTCTGGCCATGCCAGGCGCGTCATCGCGTCGGTCCAGACCGTGCTGGCTAGACCGCCGCTTCTGCGCTGGCGCAAAGCCAGCAAATGGCAGCTGGCTACAATGCCCCATGGCCCTGTGCTGTCTGGCGCAGGGCAATTGTCAGGAGAAACAATGCGAAGCCCTTCCCCGCTGGACGCCTGGATCGAGGCGGCCGACAACACCTTGCGCACGCTGTTTGCGCCCACGCATGCGAGCCAGCCGTCACCGGCCAATCGCCTGGGCCATGCCCAGATTGCCATGGACGATGCGGCGCTGTCGGATGATGAAAAGAAACTGTCGGGCGCGCTGATGCGCGTGAACCATGTGGGCGAGATCTGTGCGCAGGCACTGTACCAGTCGCAGGCGCTGGCCACACGCAACCCGGAGTTGCGCGCCCACTTCGAGGAAGCCGCGCGCGAGGAAATCGACCATCTGGCCTGGACTGCCGACCGACTCAAGGAATTGGGCGACCGTACCTCGCTGCTCAATCCATTCTGGTATGCCGGCTCGTTTGCGCTCGGCCTGGCGATGGGCCGCGTGAGTGACAGCAACAGCCTGGGCTTTGTGGTGGAAACCGAGCGCCAGGTCGAATCGCACCTGCAAGAGCATCTGGGCCGGCTGCCGCTGGCGGATCAGGCATCGCGCCTGATCGTGGCACAGATGAAGGAAGATGAAGACCGCCATGCCAACAACGCGCTGGAAGCCGGTGCCACGCCGCTGCCGCCGCCGGTACAGGGTCTGATGCGCCTGATGGCGAAGGTAATGACCACGGTGGCGCACCGGATCTGACGCGCCCTGCCGCACAACCGACGTGAAACAGGGGCCATGATGGCCCCTGTTCTGTTTTTGCGCGCTACGCCTGCCTGGACAGGCGCAGCCGTTCCGAATCGCTCAGACGCGCTCGAAAATGCCCGCGGCGCCCTGCCCCATGCCAACGCACATGGTGACCATGCCGTACTTGAGCTTGTGGCGGCGCAGCGCATGCACCACGGTGGCCGAGCGGATGGCACCGGTGGCGCCCAGCGGGTGGCCCAGTGCAATCGCGCCGCCCATCGGGTTGACCTTGCTCTGGTCCAGGCCCAGCGTATTGACCACGGCGAGTGATTGCGCGGCAAAGGCCTCGTTCAGCTCGTACCAGTCGATATCTTCCTGCTTCAGGCCGGCGTAACGCAGCGCGGCCGGAATCGCCTCGATCGGGCCGATGCCCATGATGGCCGGCGGTACGCCCTTGCTGGCGAAGCTGACGAAGCGCGCCAGCGGCTGCAGGTTGTACTTTTTGACGGCGGCTTCGCTGGCCAGGATCAGCGCGCCTGCGCCATCACTGGTCTGCGAGCTGTTGCCGGCGGTGACGGAGCCACGCGCGGCAAACACGGTGCGCAGCCTGGCCAGGCCTTCCATGGTGGTGTCCGGGCGGGCACCCTCGTCCAGATCAACGATGCGCTTGCTGATATTGACCTTGCCGGTCTCCAGGTCCAGCTGACGTTCCTCGATCTCGACCGGGGTGATCTCGTCCTTGAACTCGCCGGCCTGCATGGCGGCAATGGCGCGGCGGTGCGATTCGACGGCGAAAGCATCTTGCGCCTCGCGGCTGACTTTCCACTGCTGCGCGACCTTCTCGGCCGTCAGGCCCATGCCGTAGGCAATGCCCACGTCCTGGTTGCCGCTGAAGATATCGGGGTGCAGCGAGGGATTGTTGCCCATCATGGGCACCATGCTCATGCTTTCCACACCGGCGGCGATCATGATGTCGGCCTCACCCACGCGGATGCGGTCGGCGGCCATGGCGACCGCGCTCAGGCCGGAGGCACAGAAACGGTTGACGGTGATGCCGCCAACGCTGTTGGGCAGGCCGGCCAGCACGGCACCGATACGGGCCACGTTCAGGCCCTGCTGGGCCTCGGGAATGGCGCAGCCACAAATCACGTCCTCGATGGCTTGCGGGTCCAGGCCGGGTGCCTGGGCCATGGCGGACTGGATCGCCTTGACCAGCAGGGTCTCGGGGCGGGTGTGCTTGAAAAAGCCCTTGTGCGAACGCCCGATGGGGGTGCGGGTCGCGGCCACAATATAGGCGTCTTGCAGTTGTTTGCTCATGGAAATCGTTCCTCGGGATCAGTTGCGCAGCGGCTTGCCGGTGTTCATCATGTGCAGCAGGCGGTCCTGCGTCTTGGGATGGGCGACCAGCGCGGTGAAGGCCTCGCGCTCCAGCTGCATCAGGTACTCCTCGTTGACCAGCGTGCCGGGATCGACATCACCGCCACAGGCGATGTGGGCGATATGGCTGGCGATATCGAAGTCGTGTGCACTGATGAAGCCGCCATCGCGCATGTTGACCAGCGAGCCCTGGATGGTGGCCTTGCCGTCACGACCGGCCACCGGGAACAGGCGGCGCAGCGGCGGGCGGTAGCCGCACTGGAACATGGCCTTGGCGCGCTGCATGGCGACATACAGCAGCTCGTCCTTGTTGGCGACGATGGTGTCGCTGTGCAGGATGTAGTCGAGATCGCGGCTTTCGAGGGCGCTGGTACCGACCTTGGCCATGGCCGCGGCGGTAAAGCCTTCGGTCAGGAAAGGCAGCAGATCATTGCCGGTGCTGTAGGAGGCCTTTTCGGCAGCGCGACGGGCGATGTAGGTCATGCCACCGCCACCGGGGATCACGCCCACGCCCATTTCCACCAGGCCGATATAGCTTTCCATGGCGGCCACGCGGGCGCTGCAGTAGACCGACAGCTCGCAGCCGCCGCCCAGCGCCAGGCCACGGATGGCGGCGATGGTGGGCACCTGGGCATAGCGCAGGCGCAGCATCAGCATCTGCAGCTCTTCTTCCATGCCGCCCACGGTGATGGCACCGCCGGCCACATAGCCCTGCATCACGGTCTGCAGATCGGCACCGGCGCTGAACCATTCGTCATTGGACCAGATCACCAGGCCCTGGAAATCGCGCTCGGCCAGATCGACCGCGTGCATCAGGCCCTCACCCACGGCCGGGCTGATGGTGTGCATCTTTGTCTTGATGCTGGCGATCAGCACCTCGTTGTCCAGCGTCCACAGGCGCACGCCGTCGTCTTCGTAGACGGTGGTGCCAGCGGTGGCGGGATCAGGGGCCTGGCTGCCCAGCACGTCCTCGCGGAAGTACTGGCGCTGGTAGACCGGCAGATTGGACAGTGCCTCGAACTGGCCGGTGGTCGGGTTGAACGAGCCCTGCGGCGTGTGCACGCCACCGGCTTCGGCCACCGGGCCGTTGAAGACCCAATCGGGCAGCGGTGCGCTGCTCAGGGCTTCGCCCTTGTCGATGTCTTCCTGGATCATCTTCGCCACGTCGAGCCAGCCGGCTTCCTGCCACAGCTCGAACGGGCCCTGCTTGCTGCCGTAGCCCCAGCGCATGGCAAAGTCCACGTCGCGGGCGGTATGGGCAATGTCCTTCAGGTGGACGGCAGCATAGTGCATCTGGTCACGCAGCACCGCCCAGACGAAGCGGCCCTGCGCGCCCTGGCTGTCACGCAGCAGGCGCAGGCGCTCGGCGGCGGGACGCTTGAGCATGCGGCCATAGACATCGTCGGACTTCTGGCCGGCCGGCACGTACTCGTCGCTTTCCAGCTCGTAGCGCATGATGTCGCGGCCCACCTTCTTGTAGAAGCCGGCCTTGGTCTTCTGGCCGAGTTGACCTTTCTCGATCAGGCGTGCCACCACCGGCGGCGTGGCAAAGTGCGGGTAGAACGGATCGGTCTCGACCGACAGGTTCTCCTGCATGGTGCGGATCACGTGGGCCATGGTGTCCAGGCCCACCACATCGGCGGTGCGGAAGGTGCCGGAGCTGGCACGGCCCAGCTTCTTGCCGGTCAGGTCGTCCACCACGTCATAGGTGAGGCCGAACTTCTCGGCTTCGACCATGGTGGCCAGCATGCCGGCAATGCCGATGCGGTTGGCGATGAAGTTGGGCGTGTCCTTGGCGCGCACCACGCCCTTGCCCAGCACGCTGACGGCAAAGGTTTCGAGATCGTCCAGGATCTGCGGCTGCGTGGCCGGCGTGGCGATCAGCTCCACCAGGTACATGTAGCGCGGCGGGTTGAAGAAGTGGATGCCGCAGAAGCGCGGGCGCAGCTGCTCGGGCAGCGCTTCGCTGAGCCTGGTGATGCTCAGGCCGGAGGTGTTGGAGGCCAGGATGGCGTGCGGTGCCACGTGGGCGGCGATCTTGTGGTACAGATCGGATTTCCAGTCCATGCGCTCGGCAATGGCCTCGATCACCAGATCGCACTCCTTGAGCAGATGCAGGTGTTCTTCGTAGTTGGCCGGCTGGATCAGCTCGGCGTCACGCGTGGTGCCCAGCGGCGAGGGCTTGAGCTTTTTCAGGTTGTCGATGGCCTTGAGCGCGATACCGCTCTTGGGGCCTTCTTTCGCCGGCAGGTCGAACAGTACGACCGGCACCTTGACGTTCACCAGATGCGCGGCAATCTGCGCACCCATGACGCCAGCGCCCAGCACGGCGACTTTTTTCACTTGGAATCGGGACATGGTGGTCTCTATGCAGGGCTGGCCCGCAGGCCAGCCGGGTTGGAGAGGATGTGCTTACTGCACGCGGACCCAGGTCTGGGTGCGGCCAATGCCCATGACAGAACCGCGCACTTCCAGCTTGCTGCCGTTGGCGACCGGCGTCAGGCGCAAGGTGTAGTTGCGGCCGCTCTCGGGATCGAGAATCTTGCCGCCCTCCCAGACGTCCTTGCCGTCCACCTTCTTGGCACCACGGATGATTTCCAGGCCGACCATCGGCTTGCCCTTGCGGTCATCGGAACACTTGTCGCAGACGGCGGCCGGATCGGCGCCCTTGCGCAGCAGTTTCTCGATGCGGCCGTTCAAGGCACCACCGCGTTCGCTGATGACGATCTGCGCCTTGGCCTGGCCAGTCGCGTCGTCGATGCTGCGCCAGGTACCTACCGGGCTCATGTTGGCAGCCAGCGTGCTGCCCGCCATCAGCAGGCCCAGACCCAGGATGCTCAGTTGCTTGTTCATGGGATTGTCTCCTCGTCAGGTGGGGTTGTGGAATCAGGCCAGGGCGGCGTCGGTGTCCAGCAGGACCTTGACACCGTTGCGCGCCGTCTTCATCAGCGTCAGGGTTTCGGGGAACAGCTTGGCAAAGTAGAAGCGCGCGGTCTGCAGCTTGCCCAGGTAGAACGGGTCATTGCTGCCTTCGGCGATCTTCTGCTGCGCCACTTGCGCCATGCGGGCGAACATGTAGGCAAACACCAGATGGCCGGCGACCTTCATGTAGTCGAAGGCGGCAGCGCCGACTTCATCCGGGTTCTGGAAGCCGCGGAAGCCGAGTTCGGTGGTGAACTTGGTCATCTGGTCGGCCAGCATCGCCAGCGGGTTGATGAATTCGGCCATCTGCTCGTTCACGCCTTCGGCGGCGATGAAGGTGGCGATTTCCTTGCCGAACTTTTTCAGCGTGGCACCCTGGTTGCCCAGCACCTTGCGGCCCAGCAGGTCCAGCGCCTGCACCGTGTTGGTGCCTTCGTAGATCATGTTGATGCGGGCATCGCGCACGAACTGCTCCATGCCCCATTCCTTGATGTAGCCGTGGCCACCAAACACCTGCTGGCACTCGACCGTGGCCTTGAAGCCGTTTTCGGTCAGGAAGGCCTTCACGATCGGGGTCAGCAGCGCCAGGATCTCGCCGGATTCCTTGCGCACCTGCTCGTCCGGGTGGTTGTGTTCCTTGTCCAGCAGCAGGCCGGCGTAGACGCTCAGCGCGCGACCGCCTTCGGCATAGGCCTTGGCCGTCAGCAGCATGCGGCGCACGTCCGGGTGCACGATGATCGGATCGGCCGGCTTGTCCTTGGCCTTGACGCCGGACAGGCTGCGCATCTGCAGGCGTTCCTTGGCGTAGGCCAGCGCGTTCTGATAGGCCACTTCGGTCAGGCCGAGCGACTGGTTGCCGACGCCCAGGCGGGCGGCGTTCATCATCACGAACATCGCCTGCAGGCCCTTGTTCGGCTGGCCGATCAGGGTGCCGCGCGCCTTGTCCAGCACCAGCTGGGCGGTGGCGTTGGAGTGGATACCCATCTTGTGCTCGAGGCCACCGCAGTAGATGCCGTTGCGCTCGCCAATGTTGCCGTCGGCATCGACATTGAACTTGGGCACGGCAAACAGGCTGATGCCCTTGCTGCCGGCCGGTGCGTCAGGCAGGCGTGCCAGCACCAGGTGCACGATGTTGTCCACCATGTTGTGCTCGCCGGCGCTGATGAAGATCTTCTCGCCGCTGATCAGGTAACTGTCGCCGTCCGGCTCGGCCTTGCTGCGCAGCAGGCCCAGGTCGGTACCGCAGTGCGGCTCGGTCAGGCACATGGTGCCGGTCCATTCACCGCTCACCAGCTTGGGCAGATAGACCTTCTTCTGCCAGTCGGTGCCGTGAGCCGCCAGGGCCTCGTAGGCGCCATGGCTCAGGCCGGGGTACATGGTCCAGGCCTGGTTGGCAGCGTTCAGCATTTCGTAGAAGCAGCCGTTGATGGTGGCGGGCAGGCCCTGGCCACCAAACTCGGGATCGCAGCTCAGCGCCGGCCAGCCGCCTTCGATGTACTGCTGGTAGGCTTCCTTGTAGCCCTTGGGCGGGGTCACCTCGTGCGTGCTCTTGTCCAGCGTGCAGCCCTCGGTATCACCGCTGACGTTCAGCGGCTGGATCACCTCGGCGGCGAACTTGCCGCCCTCTTCCAGGATCGCGTCGATGGTGGCGCGATCCACATCGGCATGGGCCGGCATCTGGCTGAAAGCGCTGGTCACATCGAACACTTCGTGCAGCACGAACTGCATGTCGCGCAGCGGCGGGGTGTAGCTGGGCATGAAACGTCTCCTAGGTTATTGCCGGCGGCTCGGGCCGCACAAGGTTTGGCGGGGGTTCAGGAAGCGCCCGGCGTGCTGCCGGACGGGGTCTTGTAAAACGAGAGCACGCGCTCGAAGCTGGTATGGATGCGTTCGATCGCCTGCGGCTTGTGCAGGAAGCGCGCCTCGTAGTGCACGGACAGGATCAGTCCGTGGATCTCGAAAATCATCTGGTGGGCATCGGTGCCGGGCTCGAGATGCCCTTCCGCACGCGCCTGCTCCACGGCCCGCTCCAGCGCTGCCATCCAGGTCTGGATCGCCTTGCGCAGGGCGTCGCTGACCGGGCCTTCCCGGTCGTCGTATTCGACCGCGCCACTGATGAAGATGCAGCCCGAGTGGACTTCCTCTTCGGTGACACGGCGAATCCAGTTTTCGAACATGGCGCGCAGGCGCGGCAGGCCGCGCGGCTGCGCCAGCGCCGGGTGGAACACCTCGCGCTCGAAACGCTGGTAGTACTCGTCAATGATGGCAATCTGCAGGTCTTCACGCGAGCCGAAATGGGCAAACACGCCGGACTTGCTCATGCTGACGATGTCGGCCAGGGCACCAATGGTGATACCCTCCAGCCCGAAACGGCTGGCCAGCCCCAGACCAGCATCCAGCAGGACGGCACGCGTGTGCTGTCCCTTGTGCAGGTTGCGGCGACCCTTGCCGGCAGGGGCGTTGGCGGAGGATGGGCTGGTGGTGGCAGACATGGTGCGGACTATAGCAAAATATATCGAACGGTCGTTCTATTTTTTCAATAAAACGGGAAAGATTCCGGGTAAATCCCGATAAGCGTCGCCTGGATGACAAGCGTAACAAGACCCGGATGCTCGCATGGTAACGTCCGAACGTGCGTGCAGATACTGGTGCATACCCATAACACCAGTTCCAGGGATCAGGCTACTTCAGAGCGAGACGTCGGGTGCGGGAGCGTCCCTGACGGCGCTGCTGCGCCAGGGCGATGGCGCACTGCCGGGTTGCAGCAGCAGTTGCGGCGCCAGCAGCAGCGTCACGCGCAGGCCACAGCCCTGGCCATCGGCATGCGGCACGCCATCAGACAGGATCAGCTGGCTCTGGTGGCGGTGCGCGATTTCGCGTGCAATCGCCAGCCCCAGGCCGGTGCCCTCGCCCTTGGTGCCGGGCATGCGGTAGAAGCGCTCGAACACCTGCTCACGATGGTCAGGCGCAATACCGGGGCCGTTGTCCTCGACTTCGACAAAGGCCTGTGGCAAGGCCCGATCGGCACCACTGGCCGGCCAGCGTGGACGTGGCGGCTGGCGGATGCCACAGCGCAGCGTGATCTCGCCGCCTTCCGGCGTGTAGTGCAGCGCATTGCCGATCAGGTTGGCCAGCAGCTCGCGCAGCCAGAGCGCATGCGCCTGCACCGTGACCGGCTGCTGCAGGTCCAGCCCCAGATCGATATGCCGATCCAGCGCGGCATCGATGTACTGCTCGAGCAGGCTTTCGCACAGGTCCTGCAGGTCCACCGGTGCCAGATGGCTGGCGTCCATCGCATCGGAATCGGCACGCGACAGCGACAGCAGCTGGTGCACCAGCTGCGAAGTGCGGCGCGTGGCGGCGCGCAGGCGGTAGAAATCGTGCAAGGGCAGTTGCACCATCTCCTTTTGCAGCGCCTCGTTCCAGACCAGCTGCGCGTGGTTGCCGGACAGCACATCGGCCGGTTGCGGTGCGCTTTGCCCGCCAGCCGGTAGCTTGCCGGTGGACGGTGAGGGCTTGATCGATTCGCTCCAGGCATCGATTTGCGCCTGCAGGCCGGCCAGCGGCGTGCGCAGCTGGTGCGCGGCATCGGCGATAAAGCGGCGCTGCGTTTCGGCCTGCGTGTTGACCAGGCCAAACAGGCGGTTGAGCGCCTTCACCAGTGGGCGGATTTCCTCGGGCGTGCTACGCACATCGATGCTGCTGAGGTCGCGCGGGGAACGCTTTTCGACCGCCATGATGAGCAGGCGCAACGGCCGGAATGCGCGCCGCACCGCCCAGCTGATCAGCAGCGAGAACAGCACGATCAGCACCAGGTTCGGGAACACCACCTTGAAGAACACCTGCGACAGCCAGCGCCGGAGCGGGTTGGAGGCATCCGCCACCTCGACGATGACGTCGCCGGCCACGCTGGGCACACGCTGTGCCACGATGCGGTAGCTGATGCCGTTGACTTCCTGGTTGAAGAACTCGGGCTCCTGCGTCAGCGGCATGACGGACGGCAGGTTGTCATTGCCGTGCAGCAGCCGACGCTGCGGCGTGAAGATCTTGTAGGTGACCAGGCCTTCGCGCTCGCGCAGGAACTCCTCGACCGGCGCGGCCAGCACCAGTACCGGCGGGTCATCGGAATGCACGCCGACAGCGATGATGGAATCGGCCAGCAGCGGCACCAGCCGCAGCAGCTGCTGGTCCTGCTCGCCGGCCAGGCTGTCGGCCGAACGGTAATCGACCCAGGCGTTGAGCAGCCCGAGCAGCACCAGCGGCACGATCAGCATGTAGAGCAGGCGGCGCTGGATGCGGACGGTATCGACCTTGACCAGTCCTTCCTGCGCCGGCAGCCAGCGGGTTTTCCAGTTCATTCAGGGCGCTGTTCGATGCGGTAGCCAAAGCCGCGGATGGAGCGCAAGGCGATGCCATAGGGATCGAGCTTGGCACGCAGGCGCGAGATATAGACCTCGACCGCGTTGAGCGTGATTTCCTTGTCCCAGCCAGTGAGCGCCTGCAGCAGCTTGTCCTTGCTGACGGGCTTGGGGGCGTGCAGCATCAGGTACTGCAGCACGGTCCATTCGCGCGGACCGACATCGAGCGGCTGCTCGTCGGCCATGACCTGGCGCGCGGCGGTGTCAAGCGAGATGCGGCCGAGTGTCAGCACCGAGCTGGTCGCTGCCTGCGAACGGCGCAGCAGTGCGCGCAGGCGCGCCAGCAATTCGGGCAGCTCGAAGGGCTTGACCATGTAGTCGTCAGCGCCGGCATCCAGGCCCTGCACCCGGTCGTCGAGCGAATCACGCGCCGTCAGCATCAGCACCGGAATCGACAGGCCGCGTTCGCGCATGCGCTCGGTCAGCGCCATGCCGTCCATCTGTGGCAGGCCAACGTCGATGATGGCGGCATCAAAGGTATCGGAGGTGAGCGCGTCCAGCGCCGATTCGGCACTGCCCACGGCATCGACCACATAGCCGCCAGCCGAGGTCAGGCCCTGCTTGATGCCGTCGGCCAGCATCTGATCATCTTCTACCAGTAACAATCGCATGGGGATGGGCTCCGTATGGCTGCAGGAACAGGCTTCCATTGTGCCTGCACCCGGAAAGACCGGCACCGGCAGCAAGGAGATGTATTCTGCTCCTACAATCTGCCAGATTTACCCAGGGGAGGCAAGACTATGGAATGTACCGTCAGCTGGACCGGCGGACTCGATACCCGCTCAAGCATGGGCTTTGTGGCCGAAACCGGCAGTGGCCATGTGGTGATGATGGATGGTGCGCCCGACGCCGCCAAGCCGGAGAACGGCGGCCGCAACCTGGCACCGCGCCCGATGGAGCTGCTGCTGAGCGGCCTGGGCGGCTGTGCCGCCTACGATGTGGTGCTGATCCTGAAGCGCGGCCGCCACCAGGTGGAAGGCTGCAGCGTGGCGATCGAGGCCGAGCGCGCCGAGACCGATCCCAAGGTGTTCACGCGCATCCACATGCAGTTCACCATTCGCGGCAAGGGCATCCCGGCCAGCGCGGCTGAACGCGCGATTGCCATGAGCCACGACAAGTACTGCTCGGCCAGCCAGATGCTGGGCAAGACCGCGACTATTACGACCGGCCTGACGCTAGCCGAAAGCGCATGAATTCGCCATGACAAAATAGTGAAAAACGCGACTTTTTAACGTTACATGGCGTCAATACGTTGCCATTTGCAGACAAAATCCTGCGAATCGTGATTTTTTTGACGCATTGCAGCAAACTTCTTGCGAACGCCCGTGCACAAAACTGCAATTGTGGCTACACTCGAGTCGTTGCATATTCAGTTTCATGCAATAGTTGTCTCCTCCACCCTCTTATCAGGTGGATTCACCCCAAGTCTTCGGACTTGGGGTTTTTTTGGTCTGGCAAAGCTTGATCAGCTGGCGCGCTGCGCCGGTTCAATCGTCAATCTGAGCCCCAGTGCCGCGATTACCTTGAACAGGGTCTCGGAGCTGGGTGCACGCTCTCCACTCAGGCTCTTGTACAGGCTTTCGCGAGACAAGCCGGTTGCCTTGGCCAGTTGCGTCATTCCGCGTGCACGCGCCACGTCTCCCAAAGCTGCAGCCAGCTCCAGCGGATCATTGTCTTCCAGCACCTGTCGCAGGTATTCGGCCACCTCGTCATCGTTGGTGAGGTAGTTGGCCATGTCAAAGGGCCGGGTCTTGCTGTTGCTCATGAGGTGATCTCCCTGGCCATGGCTTGTGCCGCGGCGATATCCAGCGCCTGGCTGGACTTGTCACCACCGCCCAGCATGATGATCAGCACGTTGCCGCGCTGCGTGTAGTACATGCGCCAGCCGGGACCGAAGAATTCGCGCATCTCCCAGACGCCGTCTCCAACCGGTTTCACGTCACCGAGATTGCCATTCTTGGCACGGTTGACGCGCCGGCGCAGGCGGATACGTGTGGACATATCGCGAATGGAGTCTACCCAACTGGCGAACGCCTCGGTTTCCAGGACGGTGTACATGGATGATTGTATCCCTGAGGCTACATGTGCACAAGAAGCCATTCCTTTTCACTTGCTTCTTTGTGTGACTACGGATGAGGAAAGATGCTGCTCACGTCACCTTCTTCTATGTCTTTACTAGAATAATTTTAATACCTTTTTATTATTCTGTTTTCAGATATCAACGAGTCGCTGACGAAAAAAAAGCCAGCCCCTTTCAGGACTGGCCCCTGCGCGTTCAAACGCTGGTTAGCAGGCTATCAGTTCGCCTCAGCCGGCTCTGCCTTGCCAGCCTTGGGCTCCTTCTTCAGCGGCGGCTGGATGTCCAGCACGATGCCGCTGTTCTCTTCCTGCTTTTCGTCGTAGTCCACCGTCAGGCGGCCAGCTTCGGTCAGGCGGCCGAACAGCAGTTCGTCAGCCAGCGCCTTGCGGATGGTGTCCTGGATCAGGCGCTGCATCGGGCGCGCGCCCATCAGCGGATCAAAGCCCTTCTTGGCGAGGTGCTTGCGCAGCACGTCGGTGAAGGTGGCCTCGACCTTCTTCTCCATCAGCTGCTGTTCCAGCTGCAGCAGGAACTTGTCCACCACGCGCAGGATGACCTGCTCGTCCAGCGGCTTGAAGCTGACCATGGCGTCCAGGCGGTTGCGGAACTCGGGCGTGAACAGGCGCTTGATGTCGGCCATTTCATCCCCGCTTTCGCGCTTGGTGGTAAAGCCGATGGTGCTCTTGTTCATGGCCTCGGCGCCGGCGTTGGTAGTCATGATGATCACCACGTTGCGGAAGTCGGCCTTGCGCCCGTTGTTGTCGGTCAGCGTACCGTGGTCCATGACCTGCAGCAGCACGTTGAAGATGTCCGGATGTGCCTTCTCGATCTCGTCGAGTAGCAGCACGCAGTGCGGTTTCTTGCTGATCTGTTCGGTCAGCAGGCCACCCTGGTCAAAGCCGACGTAGCCCGGCGGCGCACCGATCAGGCGACTGACCGCATGGCGCTCCATGTACTCGGACATGTCAAAACGCACCAGATCCACGCCCATGATGTAGGCGAGCTGCTTGGCGGCTTCGGTCTTGCCGACACCGGTGGGGCCGCTGAACAGGAAGGCACCAATCGGCTTGTCCTGCTTGCCCAGGCCGGAGCGCGCCATCTTGACACTGGCTGCCAGCACCTCGAGCGCCTTGTCCTGGCCGAACACCACACTCTTCAGGTCACGCTCCAGCGTGGCCAGCTTGCTGCGGTCATCGCTGCTGACACTGGCTGGCGGGATACGTGCGATCTTGGCCACGATGTCCTCGATCTCGTTCTTGCCGATGGTCTTCTTGCGCTTGCTGGCCACCAGCACACGCTGGGCCGCACCGGCTTCATCGATCACGTCGATCGCCTTGTCAGGCAGCTGGCGGTCGTTGATGTACTTGGCCGACAGCTCGGCCGCAGCCTGCAGCGCCGCCTGCGCGTACTTGACGCTGTGGTGCTCCTCGAACCGGGACTTCAGGCCCTTGAGGATATCCACCGTCTGTTCCACCGTCGGCTCCACCACTTCCACTTTCTGGAAACGGCGTGACAGGGCGGCATCCTTCTCGAAGATGCCACGGTACTCGGTAAAGGTCGTCGCGCCAATGCACTTGAGTTGGCCGCTGGACAACGCCGGCTTGAGCAGGTTGGACGCATCCATGGTGCCACCGGAAGCGGCACCGGCACCGATCAGGGTGTGGATCTCGTCGATGAACAGGATCGCGTCCGGCTTGTCCTTCAGCGACTTGAGCACGCCCTTGAGGCGCTGCTCGAAATCACCGCGGTACTTGGTACCGGCCAGCAGCGCGCCCATGTCGAGTGCGTAGACTTCGCCCGTGGCCAGCACCTCGGGCACCGTGCCCTGGGTGATGCGCCAGGCCAGGCCTTCGGCGATGGCCGTCTTGCCGACACCGGCCTCGCCGACCAGCAGCGGGTTGTTCTTGCGGCGGCGGCACAGGATCTGGATCACGCGCTCGACTTCAAAGTCGCGGCCGATCAGCGGATCGATCTTGCCTTCCCTGGCTGCCTGGTTCAGGTTGTTGGTGAACTGGTCCAGCGGCGAGCCTTTCTCGCCACGCTCGCTGGAAACCTGTTCCTCGCCAGCGCCTTCGCCCTGGCCGCCCTCCTCGGGCTTGTGCGGCTCTTCGGACTCACCGCTCTTGCGGATGCCGTGGGCAATGTAGTTGACCACATCCAGGCGCGTCACGCCCTGCTGGTGCAGGTAGTACACGGCATGGGAATCCTTTTCGCCGAAGATGGCGACCAGCACATTGGCCCCGGTGACTTCCTTCTTGCCATTGCCGGTGCTCTGCACATGCATGATGGCGCGCTGGATGACACGCTGGAAGCCCAGCGTCGGCTGGGTATCGACCTCATCGGTGCCCGGCAGTTGCGGGCTGTGGTCCTGGATAAAGTTGGCGAGCGACGTGCGCAGGTCGTCCACGTTGGCGGCGCAGGCGTGCAGCACTTCGGAGGCACTGGGGTTGTCCAGCAGCGCCAGCAGCAGATGTTCCACGGTGAGAAATTCATGCCGCTGTTGCCGGGCCTCGACAAACGCCATGTGCAGTGTCACTTCAAGTTCTTGAGCGATCATTTCGGGTTCCTTTCACACAGCATTCGGAAGCCCCATGTTAACCGGAATCTCCCATGCTGCCTTGGGCAGAACATGGGGCTTACCAGCAGTTATTCAACCGGTTCGCTCACACATTGCAACGGGTGTCCGGAGGAGCGCGCTGCCTCCATCACCTGCTCGACCTTGGTCTGGGCAATATCCCGCGTATAGACACCGCAGATGCCACGCCCTTCCATGTGCACCTTCAGCATGATGCTGGTAGCCGTCTCGCGATCCTTGTTGAAGAACTCCTGCAGCACCAGCACGACGAACTCCATAGGCGTGAAGTCGTCATTGAGCAGCACCACCTGGTGCATGGCAGGCGGTTTGGTCGGCTGCAGGCGCGGACGCGTGGCCACGACGGCATCGCCCTGGCGCTGCGGGTTGGCGGGAGGCTGATGGGGTTGCTTGGGAGTCTTGCTGGCCATAATAGGAGGATTGTCGCCGAATCGCCGCCGACTTGCAGCAGGTCGACTCGGAGACGCGTCAATCCGATTGGCTTTGCCGGACTGGCGGACGCCTGCAGTTGCGCCGGACGCACATCGGCAGAACAACCCATTGACACGGCCGCTTGTCTATTCGTAACATTCCGCTCCAAATGCTGCATCCATTCGGATAGTACGCAGGTAACAAGAAAACCAACATCCCGGATACGGGGAGACAGGCATATGGCAACAGGGACAGTCAAGTGGTTTAGCGACGCCAAGGGCTACGGCTTTATCGAGCCGGACGGTGAAGCCGGCAAGGATATCTTTGCGCACTTTTCCGCGATCCAGATGGAGGGCTTTCGCACCCTGCGCATGGGCTCGCGCGTGAGCTACGAGTTGCATGATGGTCCCAAGGGGCCGCACGCCCTGAACATTGCCCCGCTGCCCGGCGAAGAGCAGCCAGAACCCCCGGCCAGTACGCGCGAGGACAGCGGCCCGGTGGTACTGGATCCCGCCGGCGACCGCCCGGCCATGCGCGATCCCGTGGAAGAAGGCGTGAAACCGCTGCAGTTCTGATGTCGGTCGACCGGGACTGACCTGCTCATCCATTCCCGCAGGCACAAAAAACCCGGCGCCTCCAAAGAAGCGCCGGGCATCATGCTGTCTGCCTGGGCCGCAGCGACGGCCCGGATGCAGATTACATGTTGTCGATCATCACCTGGCCAAAGCCGGAGCAACTGACCTGGGTTGCACCTTCCATCAGGCGGGCGAAGTCGTAGGTCACCTTCTTGCTCTTGATGGACTTGCCCATGGAGCTGATGATCAGGTCGGCGGCTTCGGTCCAGCCCATGTGGCGCAGCATCATTTCGGCGGACAGGATTTCGGAACCGGGGTTCACGTAGTCCTTGCCGGCGTACTTGGGCGCGGTGCCGTGGGTGGCTTCGAACATGGCCACGCTGTCAGACAGGTTGGCACCCGGAGCGATACCGATACCGCCGACCTGGGCTGCCAGGGCGTCGGACACGTAGTCGCCGTTCAGGTTCAGGGTGGCGATCACGCTGTACTCTGCGGGGCGCAGCAGGATCTGCTGCAGGAAGGCGTCAGCAATGCTGTCCTTGATGACGATCTCGTTGCCGTTCTTCGGGTTCTTGATCTTCATCCACGGACCGCCGTCGATCAGCTCGCCGCCGAATTCGGTCTGGGCCAGTTCGTAGGACCAGTCACGGAAGCCACCTTCGGTGAACTTCATGATGTTGCCCTTGTGCACGATGGTGACGGAGGGCTTGTCGTTGTCGATGGCATACTGGATGGCCTTGCGCACCAGACGCTGCGTGCCTTCCTTGGACACCGGCTTGACACCGATACCGGAAGTTTCCGGGAAGCGGATCTTGGTCACGCCGAATTCTTCCTGCAGGATCTTGATCAGCTTCTTGGCCTTGTCGGACTGGGCTTCGAATTCGATGCCGGCGTAGATGTCTTCGCTGTTCTCGCGGAAGATCACCATGTTGGTCTTCTGCGGCTCTTTCACCGGAGACGGCACGCCTTCAAAGTACTGGATCGGGCGCAGGCAGACGTACAGGTCCAGCTCCTGGCGCAGGGCCACGTTCAGGGAGCGGATACCACCGCCAACGGGGGTAGTCAGCGGGCCCTTGATGGACACCACGTAGTCCTTGATGGCGTGCAGGGTTTCTTCCGGCAGCCAGACGTCGGGGCCGTACACCTTGGTGGACTTTTCACCGGCGTAGACTTCCATCCAGTGGATCTTGCGCTTGCCGCCGTAGGCCTTGGCCACGGCAGCGTCAACCACCTTCAGCATCACGGGCGTGATGTCAAAACCAGTACCGTCGCCCTCGATGTAGGGAATGATGGGCTGATCCGGCACGTTCAGGGACATGTCGGCGTTGACGGTAATTTTCTCGCCCTCGGTGGGCACCTTGATATGCTGGTAAGACATAGTCGCTCCGTATTGGTTATTCGCAATGTGAGACACATACCGGTTCGTCGGGGCATGGGTCATGCCACGCCTGCACGGTGTGTGGCTCCATTTTAAGGCCAAATGTCACACATGAGGTCCTGCGGGGTTTCCATGGGAACTTCGGCGCTGCCTACAATTCCAAACTGGATCATCCCGAGAAAAGCCACCATGAAACTGCGTCCCCTGCTGCTGTCCTGCGCCCTGCTGCTGCCCCTGTCCTTGCCCATGGCACAGGCGCAAAGCCCGTTCCTGAACCAGCCCCAGCTGGACCTGCCGCGCGCCACGCTGCAGGCCGGCCGCCAGCAGATCAGCGTACAGCTGGCGGAAACACCGCTGCAGCGCCAGATCGGCCTGATGCACCGCCGCCAGATGCCGAAGCACGAGGGCATGCTGTTCGTGTTCGAGCAGCCCGGCGTGCAGTGCTTCTGGATGAAGAACACGCTGTTGCCGCTGACCGCCGCCTTTCTTGACGATGCCGGCCGCATCGTGAACCTGGCCGACATGCAGCCGCAATCCGAACAGCAGCATTGCTCGGCCAAGCCGGTGCGCTATGTGCTGGAGATGAACCAGGGCTGGTTCCGCCAGCAGGGACTGCGTGCCGGCATGCGGCTGAAGCACCCGGTGTTTGATGCCGCGCTGACACCCGCCAGGCGCTGATCCTTTTCATGCGCCCATGAAAAACGGCCTGCCGGAAATTCCGGTCAGGCCGTTATTGCTGGTGCCAGCCTGTCAGATAACAGGCAGCTCAGGGCATCAGGCGAAGTTTTCTTCGGCGAACTTCCAGTTGGCCAGCTTGTTCAGGAAGGCTTCCACGAACTTGGGGCGGGCGTTGCGGTAGTCGATGTAGTAGGCGTGCTCCCAGACGTCAACCGTCAGCAGGGCCTTGTCGTCGGTCGTCAGCGGCGTGCCGGCCGGGCCGGTGTTGACGATGTCCACGCTGCCATCAGCCTTCTTCACCAGCCAGGTCCAGCCGGAACCGAAGTTGCCCACGGCAGACTTGGTGAAGGCTTCCTTGAAGGCATCGAAGCTGCCCCACTTGGCGTTGATGGCATCCGCCAGGGCGCCGGACGGCTGGCCGCCGCCGTTGGGCGTCAGGCAGTTCCAGAAGAAGGTGTGGTTCCAGATCTGGGCAGCGTTGTTGTAGATGCCACCGGAAGACTTCTTCACGATCTCTTCGAGTTCCATGTTCTCGAACTCGGTGCCCTTTTGCAGGTTGTTCAGGTTGTCCACATAGGCCTTGTGGTGCTTGCCGTGGTGGTATTCCAGGGTTTCCTTGGAATAGTCAGGCTCCAGGGCGTCAATGGCAAACGGCAGGGCGGGCAGTTGGTGTTCCATGCTAGTGTCCTTGTCAGATGTGGTGTGGGTATTCGCTGTCTCCTGCCGCGCAGCCGGGGCAGGAGCCGGCACGCCAGACTGGCAGCCGGGTACCGCTGCCTGCCGCAAGACGGCTGGTCAGTGGTCCGGATCATTGTCGCACAAAGGCCGGATTCCATTTCCGGCACAAGGGATATGGATTTGCCCTAGTCGGCAGTGGCCGGACGCAGCTCGACCTGGCCATCGTGCATCGTGGCGCGGATGCGGTCGGCCTGGCGCAGCTGCTGTGCGCTGCCGAGCACCTGGCCGGCCTCGTCCTGCAGCAGGGCGTAGCCGCGCTGCAGCACCAGCGCGGGATCGAGCAGGCGCAGCGCCTGGTCGGCGCGGGCCAGCCGGCTGGCGGATTGCTGCAGCGCCTGCTGGCTCCCCTGGTGCAGATCCTGCTGCAGGCCTTGCAGCTGCTGGCCGGCATCGCGCAGATCGCGCTGCGCCAGCGCCTGTAGCCGCTGTTGCAGTTGCTGCAGCCGGGCCGACTGTTCGCCCACCGTGCCCTGGCGGTGCACCACCAGATGCAGGCACTGCTGCAGCTGTTGCAAGCGGCTGCGGCGCTGCTCCTGGCCGCGCTGGCGCTGCTGTTGCAGGCGCAGGCCGAGCGCCTGCAGGTGCAGCTGCTGCGCATGCGCACGCTGGCCGCTGCGCGCCAGCCCCCAGCCCAGGCGATCGAGCCGCTGCGCGGCACCATCGAGCTGGCGCTGCACCAGCTGTTGCAGGCGTTGCCTGCGTGCCAGCGCCAGCTGCCAGGCGTCTTCGGCCGGCAGCGCCGCCAGCTCTGCGGCGGCGGTCGGCGTGGGCGCGCGCAGATCGGCACAGAAATCGGCAATCGTGACATCGGTTTCGTGGCCGATACCGCTGATCAGCGGCACCGGGCTTTGCACGATGGTATGCGCCAGCCGCTCGTCGTTGAAGGCCCACAGGTCTTCCAGCGAACCGCCGCCGCGCACCAGTAGGATGGTGTCGATCGGCGGTGCCAGCGTGGCCTCGCCAGCCTGCTGGCGGCGCACCAGGGCGTAGAGCGATTCCAGCGCGTCCACCAGCGTGGCCGGCGCCGCCGCACCCTGCACCAGCGCCGGCACCAGCAGCACAGGCACTTGCGGCGCACGCCGCTGCAGCGCGATTGCCACGTCACGCAGTGCCGCGGCGCCGAGCGAGGTGACCAGGCCGATGCCGCGCGGAAATGCGGTCGGCGTGCGCTTGCGCGCCGGATCGAACAGGCCTTGCGCCTCCAGCGCCGCCTTGCGTCGCAGGAAGTCCTCGTACAACGCGCCCTGGCCGGCACGCTGCATGCGCTCGACGATCAGCTGCAGGTCGCCACGGCCTTCGTACACCGTGATGCGCGCCTGCACCTCGACCAGCTCGCCATCGCGCGGCATCCAGCTCAGCTGGCTGGCAGCGCGGCGGAACAAGGCGCAGCGCAGCTGGCCAGTGCTGTCCTTCAGGCTGAAGTAGCAGTGGCCACTGGCGGCGCGGCTGAAGCCGCTGAGCTCGCCGCGCACCGTGACATAGCCAAAGCGCGCTTCCAGCGTATCGGCCACCGCACGGCATAACGCACCGACCTGCCAGACGCGCTGGCGCGGGGTCTCAGCGTGCTCCATGGCACCCCTCCGGCTGCAGGTAGTCCACAGTGTTGCCTGATGTCACGAAGCCTGAACATCCGCCCGCAAGTGCCAATGAGTTCGTCATAACTTGTTGATTTTTATGGAAATTAAACCTGCTCAAAATGTAGTCAACCTGTCACACACACGATGAATCGCGGGTTTGGAGCATTTGTTGGGCCACTATCCACAAAGTTATCCACAGCTTGCGTGGACAATTCCACAGGCCCTGGCGGAGCGCTGCAAATGAAGCGTTTAGCCGGCAATGCTTCAGTGCTACACCCCGCCGTGACACACAGATCGCTACAACCCCGGATGATACCGGCCGCCCCGCCAGCTGCCGGGCAGGTGATAATAGCCGTTGACCTTTTACCCGCTGCCGTACTCCCGCCCTCCTCCCCTGCCATGTGGTCTGATTCCGCCTTTCTGCACCGTACCCTGCCGCGTATCTGGCAGCAACGCGGTCTGGCCTCCATGCTGTTGCGCCCGTTGTCGGCGCTGTACGGCCTGGTCTGGCGCTGGCAGCGCCGGCGCGCCGTGCGCAGCAACCGCACCCGGCTGCCGGTCCCGGTGCTGGTGATCGGCAACGTGGTGGCCGGCGGGGCCGGCAAGACACCGACCACCATCGCCACGGTGCAGCACTTCCAGTCGCTCGGCATTCCGCTGGGCGTCATTTCGCGCGGCTATGGCCGCAGCGCCGATGCCCCGGACTGCGTCTGCATCACGCCCGATATCGATGCCGCCATTGGTGGTGACGAGCCGGTGCTGATTCACCTGCGTACCGGCGTGCCGGTAGTCGTCTGCGCTGACCGCACCCGTGCGGCGCAACAGCTGCTCAAGCTCTACCCGCAGACGCGGCTGATCCTGTGCGATGACGGCCTGCAGCACCATGCGTTGCTGCGCGATGGCGAGATCTGCGTGATCGACGAGCGCAGCATCGGCAACGGCCTGCTGCTGCCGGCCGGTCCGCTGCGCGAGCCCTGGCCGCGCGCGGTCGATATCGTGCTGCTCACCGGCCAGCCTGATCCGCCACTGACGATACCGCCGGGCCAAGCCGCCTACCAGGCCAGCCGTACCTTGCACGACCACGCCATGCGCGCCGATGGCCGCCAGCATGCCCTGGCCGAGTGGGTGCGCCTGCAGCAACCCGTGATCGCGCTGGCCGGCATCGCCCAGCCGGAACGCTTCTTCAGCATGCTCGAAGGCCTGGGCCTGACCGTGGCCGAACGCCATGCGCTGCCCGATCACGCCAACCACGACACCCTGGCCGGCCTGGCACGCGAGCTGCTGTCGCGCCGCATGCCGGTGCTGTGCACCGAAAAGGACGCCGTCAAGCTCTGGGACATGCTGCCGCAGGCCTGGGCGGTGCCGCTGGTGCTGACCCCCGAACGCGCCTACTACGCCGCGCTGTCGGCCTGGTGGCTGCGCCAGGCACGTTTCAACGGCCATCCGGCGGCGATGCATCCGGCACCGGCCGAGCCCGCATTGGCAGAAGCCGGCAGCGCGCCTGCCTCCTGAATCGGCAGCCGTACAATGGCTGCATTCCTACCGAGAAGAGAAATCCCATGGATCCCAAAATGCTGGAACTGCTGGTCTGCCCCGTAACCAAAGGCCCCCTCACCTACCAGGCTGCCACGCAGGAGCTGGTATCGCTCAGCGCGCGCCTGGCCTATCCGGTGCGTGACGGCATCCCGGTGCTGCTGGAGAACGAGGCGCGCACCCTGAGCGACGACGAGATCGACGCCGGCCGCAAGCCCCAGCCCGACACGGCCGCATGAGCGCTCTGCCCTTCACCATCCTGATTCCGGCGCGCATGCAGAGCACGCGTCTGCCGGGCAAGCCGCTGGCCGATATTGCCGGCGTGCCGATGGTGGTGCGCGTGGCGCAGCGTGTGCAGGGCATCAGCGAGCAGGTGCAGGTCGTGGTTGCCGCCGACGATGTGCGCGTGCTGCAGGCCTGCGAGGCGCATGGCGTACAGGCGCTGCTGACGCGCGATGACCATCCCTCCGGCAGCGACCGGCTGGCCGAGGCCGTGACGCTGCTGAACCTGTCTGACGATGCCATCGTCGTCAACGTGCAGGGCGATGAGCCGCTGATCGACCCGGCCTTGCCGGCCGCGATTGCCGCGCTGCTGGCCGCCTCGCCGCAGGCCAGCATGTCCACCGCCGCCCATCCGATCACCGACTGGGCCGACATGCGCAACCCGAACGTGGTCAAGGTGGTCTGCGACGCGCAGCAGCTGGCGCTGTATTTCAGCCGCGCACCGATTCCGTGGTGGCGTGATGGCTATGCCGATGGCGACATACCGGCCGTCCTGTCGGTCGAGCCGCAGCCGCTGCGCCATATCGGCATCTACGCCTATCGCGCCGGCTTCCTGCGCCAGTTCCCGACGCTACCGCAGGCCCCGATCGAGACCTGCGAATCGCTGGAGCAGCTGCGTGCGCTCTGGCACGGCCACCGCATTGCCGTGCACATCACGCCCGATGCACCCGGTACCGGTGTCGATACGCCGGAAGACCTGGAGCGCGTGCGCGCCCTGCTGGCGGGCTGAGGCCTCAGCGGTCCTCGCGGCCGCCCATGGCCATCCCCATGCCCATGCCGGCACCACCGCCGGCTGCCGCGCCGCCTGCGCCACCTCCTCCGCCGCCACCGCCACGGGCATTGCCCGCTCCGGCACCAGCGCGACCGCCACCCGGGCCACTGCCCGGACGTACCGGCCCCTGATCGGGCACCCGCACATCGGCCGGAATATCTTCCAGGTACAGTGCCGATCGGATAAAGGTACGCAGCGAATGCACCAGCGCAGCCAGCCGCACTGGGCGGCCATCGACCATGTCCTGCGCCGCCTTGGCCGCCAGCCGCACCTGCTCCTCCGTGCCCAGCAGGATGATGTCGGACAGCGCCGCCTCGACCGCATCACGCGTGCGGCGCCGGCGTTCGGCAATCGTGTCCGGTACCGGCCCCCATTCGTGGCCTTGCAGCTCCTCGACCAGATCCAGCTCGCTGCGGACGGCCTGCGGCGCAGCTGCCTGCACCGCATCCTGTTCGCGCTTGTGGCGCGGATCGACCGTCAGGTCACCGGTAAACGAGCCGCCCAGCGTCTTGTAGGCGGCAATCAGGGTGCGCAAGCGTTCGTTGATCTGGCGGTTCTCGCGTTCGCGCTTGCGCTGGATGGTCTGCATGAACACCAGCCGGATGCCGATCATCAGCAGCGTCATCACCAGCAGGCTGATGATGGTGCCGAGAAAGCCCTGCCAGGAACTGAAGTCGATAAAGCTGCGCATGCACGATCCCCGAGTGACAAACGAAAAAGGCGACCGGAAACCGGTCGCCCCCGTGTGCAGGCATCATGCCATGCACGGCGCAGTCAGGCTGTCAGACCAGGCCGCAGCCTGTGCCTGACGCCGCAGGGTCAGGCGCGCTCGCCGACCCAGCCGGCCACGCTCTCCAGCGCTGCCTGCAGGCCAGCCGGGTTGGTACCGCCGGCCATCGCCATGTCGGGCTTGCCGCCCCCCTTGCCACCGACCTGGCTGGCGACAAAGTTGACCAGCTCGCCGGCCTTGATCTTGCCGATGCTGTCCTTGGTGACACCGGCCGCCAACTGCACCTTGTCGCCATCGACCGCGGCCAGCACGATGGCGGCGGTCTTCAGCTTGTCCTTGAGCTTGTCCATGGTCTCGCGCAGGGTCTTGGCATCGGCACCATCGAGCTGGGCGGCCAGCACGCGGATGCCCTTGACCTCGACCGCGCTGTTGGCCAGCTCGTCGCCCTGGCTGGAGGCCAGCTTGCCCTTGAGCGCGGCGATTTCCTTCTCCAGCGTCTTGACCTGGTCTTGCACCTGGCTGATGCGGCCCAGCAGCTCGGCCGGCGGCGTCTTCAGCGCTCCGGCAGCGTGTTCGACAGTCCTTTCCAGATCCTGCAGGTAGGCCAGCGCGTTCTGGCCGGTGACGGCCTCGACGCGGCGCACGCCGGAGGCGACACCGCCTTCAGCGACGATCTTGAACAGGCCGATATCGCCGGTGCGGTGCACATGGGTGCCGCCGCACAGCTCGACCGAGCTGCCGATATCCAGCACGCGGACTTCATCGCCATATTTTTCGCCGAACAGCATCATGGCGCCGGTCTCGCGTGCAGCGTCCATGTCCATCAGGCGCGCCTGGGTGTCGGTGTTGGTCAGGATCTCGGCGTTGACCTTGGCCTCGATAGCGGCGATCTGCTCGTCAGTCAGCGGCGCGTTGTGGGCAAAGTCGAAGCGGGTGCGCTCGGCGTTGACCAGCGAACCCTTCTGCTGCACGTGGCTGCCCAGCACTTCGCGCAGCGCCTTGTGCATGATGTGGGTGACGCTGTGGTTGCGCATGGTGGCTTCACGCAGCGCCGGGTTGACCTGTGCCAGCACGCGGTCGCCAACCTGCAGCTTGCCTTCGGTCATGACGCCGTGGTGGCCGGGCACATCGGTCTTGACCTTCAGCGTGTCCTCGACACGGAAGGCGCCGCGGAAATCGGCTTCGCCAGCGGTGTTAACGGTAGCGAGCACGCCCTGGTCACCGACCTGGCCGCCGCTTTCGGCGTAGAACGGGGTGACGTCGAGTACCACCACGCCGGCCTGGCCTTCTTCCAGCTGCTGCACCGGTTCGCCATCGGCGTAGAGCGCCTGCACCGTGGCCTGGCCCGTCAGGGTGTCGTAACCGGTAAAGGTGCTGGCCGCACCCTGGTAATCCAGCAGCTTGCCCATCTTGAACTTGCCGGCAGCGCGAGCAGTGTCCTTCTGCTCCTGCATGGCTTCGTCAAAGCCGGCTTCATCGACCGTGACGCCGCGCTCGCGGCAGACGTCCTGCGTCAGATCCAGCGGGAAGCCGTAGGTATCGTGCAGCTTGAAGGCGACATGGCCGGGCAGTTCGCGGCGGCCGGCGATCAGGGCGTCGTCCAGGATCTCCATGCCTTTTTCCAGCGTCTCGAAGAAGCGCTCTTCCTCGGTACGCAGCGCATCGGTGATCAGCTGCTGCTGTTCGCGCAGGCGCGGGTAGGCATCGCCCATGAGCTCGACCAGCACCGGCACCAGCTTGTGGAAGAACGGCGTCTTCTGGCCCAGCTTGTAGCCGTGGCGGATGGCGCGGCGGATGATGCGGCGCTGCACGTAGCTGCGGCCCTCGTTGCCGGGCAGCACACCATCGCTGACCAGGAAGGCGGTGGCGCGGATGTGGTCGGCAATGACCTTGAGCGAGGGGTTGGCCAGGTCAGCGCAGCCGGTTTCGCGCGCGGCGGCGCGGATCAGGGCATCGAACAGGTCGATCTCGTAGTTGCTGTGCACGTGCTGCATGATGGCGGCGATGCGCTCCAGGCCCATGCCGGTATCGACGCAGGGAGCCGGCAGCGGCGTCAGGCTGCCGTCCTCGTGCATCTCGAACTGCATGAACACGTGGTTCCAGATCTCGATGAAACGGTCGCCGTCCTCGTCCGGGCTGCCCGGAGGGCCGCCGGGGATATGGTCGCCGTGGTCGTAGAAGATCTCGGAGCACGGGCCGCAGGGACCGGTATCAGCCATCATCCAGAAGTTGTCCGACTTGTACTTGCCACCCTTGTTGTCACCGATGCGGATGATGCGCTCTGCCGGCAGGCCGATGACGTTCTTCCAGATGTCGTAGGCTTCATCGTCGTCCTGGTAGACGGTGGCCAGCAGGCGTTCTGCCGGCAGGCCGTAGACCTGCGTCAGCAGCTCCCAGCCCCACTGGATGCTTTCCTTCTTGAAGTAGTCGCCAAACGACCAGTTGCCCAGCATCTCGAAGAAGGTGTGGTGGCGTGCGGTGTAGCCGACGTTTTCCAGGTCGTTGTGCTTGCCACCGGCACGCAGGCAGGCCTGTACGCTGGCCGCGCGCACGTAGGGGCGCTTGTCCGTGCCCAGGAACACCTCCTTGAACTGCACCATGCCAGAGTTGGTGAACATCAGCGTCGGGTCATTGCCCGGCACCAGCGGGCTGGAAGGCACTACCGTGTGGCCCTTGCTGGCAAAGAAGTCGAGGAAGCTCTTGCGGATTTCCGCAACCGTCATTTTCTGGGGGGAAGTCATGCTTGCGTGCCACCCGGCTGGGGCGGCTGGTAAAAGTGAAAAAATCGCTGTCCAGATTATAGGTGTCGCTGCATTCTGTTGCATGCCGCGGGAGCAGCCTATAATGCCAGTCACGCACAGGTGTCCTGCGGCTGCAATGCCACAGGATGAAACGGGAAACTGGTACGGCTTCGGCCCAGTCCAGTGCTGCCCCCGCAACGGTATGTCAGCCAAGCCTGCCGCAACACGCCACTGGTCCTTGAACCGGGAAGGTGCTGCAGGCCGTCACACGACACTGACAAGCCCGGAGACCGGCCTGCGCGATCCAGGTTTGTCAGCGTTGCGGTGGGCGATGCGGGCGGCAGTGCACGTGCGCGTCCCCGCGTCTTGCGTGCCTCTCTCCCCTCCTTCATCACGACTGTGACAGACAGTCTGCCAGCCCCGCTGGCAACTCTCGTCAAGGCGATGCATCAGGAGGAAACCATGCACATCGAACCCGGCATTCTTGCCGCCACCAAGCTCTCTTTTGCCACCATTGCCGCCAGCGGCATGCTGCTGGCCTACGCCCCGCGCCTGCTGAAGCAGCCCACGCTGCTGCTGCGCACCCTGCTGGCCGCCAGCTTCTTCTCGCTGTTCATGCAGCTGTTCCACATGCCGGTCGGGGCCTCCGAGTTGCACTTTGTCGGCGCCATGCCGATCTACCTGCTGCTGGGTTTCGTGCCGACGCTGTTCGGCTTTGCCTTTGGCCTGCTGCTGCAGGGTCTGCTGTTTGATCCGCAGGATCTGGTGCACCTGGCAGTGAACGCGCTGTCGCTGATGGTGCCGCTGGCCGTGGTGCACTACGGCATTGGCCAGCGCATTGGCCGCCAGTTCAGCGTGGCCAATATCGTCAAGCTGGATGCGCTGTTCTACGCCGGCGTGACGCTGATGGTCGGCTTCTGGCTGCTGCTGGGCGAGCAAGCCACGCCGCTCGCCCACTGGGCGCAGTTTGCCGCCTCCTACATGGCGCTGGTGCTGCTGGAGCCGCTGGTGACGCTGGCCGTGCTGCGCCTGGCCAGCCTGTTCCGTGACAGCAACTGGGCACGCCTGTGCCTGGACGAACGCGTCACCACCACTACCGCCTGATTCCCTGATTGCCGCTTTCTGGCCGGCCTGTTGCTACAGGCCGGGCTGCGGCATGCCCTGTTGACGGATATTTCCCATGCCAACTCCCCCTACCCCGGGCCAGGTCTGCTTCGTCGGTGCCGGCCCTGGCGACCCGGAACTGCTCACGATCAAGGGCCGCGACCTGATCGCCCGGGCCGGCGCCATTCTCTATGCCGGCTCGCTGGTCAGCGAAGCTGCCACGCGCTGGGCACCGCCCGGCTGCACGATTGCCGACAGCAAGGACATGACGCTGGAGCAGATCTGCGCCTGGCTGATCGCCCAGGCCCGGCAGCACGCCACCGTGGTGCGCTTGCAGACCGGCGATCCTTCACTCTACGGCACGCTGATCGAGATGGTGCAGCCCCTCGATACCGCCGGCGTGCCGGTACTGGTGGTACCGGGCGTGACCTCGGCCATGGCGAGCGCGGCCACGGCGGTGGAGAGTTTCACCCTGCCCGAAGTCACGCAGACCGTGATCCTGACCCGCATTGCCGGCCGCACGCCGATGCCCGAGGGCGAAAGCCTGCGCGAGCTGGCGGCGCACCGCTGCACGCTTTGCATCTACCTGTCGATCACGCTGCTGCACACCTTGCAATCCGAGCTGCGCGCCGCCGGCTGGCCGGAAGACGCGCCGATGCTGGTGGTGCACAAGGCGAGCTGGCCAGGCGAGGAAAAAATCCTGCGCGGTACGCTGGCCACGATCAAGGACATCTGCCGCGAGGCCGGTGTCGTCAGCCAGAGCATGGTCATTGCCAGCCCGGCACTGGGTGCGCGCCACTGGCCGGAACTGGCCAAGTCGAAGCTGTACGACGCCAGCTTCAGCCACCGTTTTCGCCGCGCCAGTGCGCCGGCACCCGCTTCCCCGGAGACCCCGACATGACAACCACCCTGCTGCTGGTCGGCCACGGCTCGCGCGATGCCGATGGCAATGCCGAAATCGAACAATTTGCACAACAGTGGCGGCAACGCCAGCCCGGCTGGCACATCGAACTGTGCTTTATCGAGTTTGCCGAGGTGCTGCTGGACACCGGGCTGGACCGCGCGGCCCGGCTGGCACAGGCCGGTAACGGCAAACTGCTGGTGCTGCCGCTGATCCTCAACGCCGCCGGCCATGTGAAAGGCGATATCCCCTACGCCATTGAGCAGGCTCGGCTGCGCCATCCACAGGTGCAGTTCGATTACGCACCGCATCTGGGTGCCGGCGAGGCGGCGCTGGCCATGCTGCAGCGCCAGCTGCGCCAATGCATGCAACGGCTGGACATGCCGGATCCGCGCAACACCGGCGTGATCCTGCTGGGACGCGGCTCCAGCGACCGCCAGCCCAACGGCGAGGTCGCCAAGCTGGCGCGCTGGCTCTGGGAAAGCGCGCAGCACGAGCTGGTGGACGTGGCCTTTACCGGCATCACCCATCCGCGGCTGGAGCGTGCGGTGCAGCGCCAGGTCATTCTGGGCATGACGCAGGTCGTGATCCTGCCCTACTACCTCTACACCGGCACGCTGGTCAAGCGCATCCAGCGCCAGCTGCAGCACCTGCGTGTGCAGTACCCGCAGATCCGTTTCGCGCTGGGCCATTACCTGGGCTTCGAGCCGGAGATCTTTGCGCTGCTGGAACAGCGCGTGGAGCGCTGGCAGCGCGGTGCACCGCATGCCACGGTGCGCTACGACGTCAGCGGCCATGTGCCGCACCACCATCACGGGCACGACCATGCGCACGAACACGCCCATCACGATCACCACCACGGGCATGCGCATGCTCACGCCGAAACCGCGCACTGAACCATGTCTACCGTCAACACCATCACCGAACAGCTGACGCGCGCCGGCCAGGCGATCGAGCACGACAGCTTTGCTATCATCGACCAGGAAGTCGGCCCGCATGGCTACACGCCGCAGCAGTGGCCGATCGTGCGGCGCATGATCCACGCCAACGCGGATTTCGATTTCAACGGCCTGACGCGTTTCCATCCCGATGCGGTCCGCGCCGGCCTGCAGGCCATGCTGCGCGGCGGCACGCCCATCGTGGCCGATGTGGAGATGATCTGCGTCGGTCTGTCGAAGCCGCGACTGGCGCACTTCGGCATGATGACCCACCAGTTCATCAGCGATGCCGACGTGATCGCGCAGGCGCGCGCCGAGGACACGACGCGTGCGGTGCAGGCGATGCGCAAGGCGCAGCGGCTCGGCCTGCTGGATGGCGCGATCATCGGCATCGGCAATGCGCCGACGGCGCTGATCGAGCTGGTGCGGCTGATCCGCGAGGACGGCGTGCGTCCGGCGCTGGTGGTCGGCATGCCGGTCGGTTTTGTCAGCGCCGCCGAAAGCAAGGCGCTGATGGCCGGGCTGGATAGCGTGCCCTGGATCGTGATCGATGGCCGCAAGGGTGGCTCGACGCTGGTGGTAGCCGCACTGCATGCGCTGCTGGCGCTGGCCGAAGCGCAACAAAAGCAAGGCTGACCGATGGCCATGGCCGACAAGCCCGCCAAGGGCACCCGTACCGGCTTTACCACCGGCGCCTGCTCGGCGGCCGCAGCGCGCGCCTGCGCCATTGGTCTGCTCGACGGCCAGGTGCCGGGCCAGGTCTGCAGCCTGCTGCCGAATGGCGATCGCGTGCGCTTTGCCGTAGGCGATGGCCGGGTCGGCGGCGACGGCCTGCAACGCACGGCACACGCCTACGTCGAGAAGTTTGCCGGCGACGATCCGGACTGCACCGACCGGGCACACCTCACGGTGGATCTGCGCATCCTGCCCGGCTGCGCCGGTGAAGTGCGTTTTCATGCCGGCGCGGGTGTCGGCACCGTCACCATGCCCGGCCTGGGCCTGGACGTGGGCGGCCCGGCGATCAATCCGGTGCCGCGCCAGAACATCGCCGACAACCTGCGCGAAGTGGCCGCGCCGCTGCTGGCGGAGCACGGGCTGGACGTGACGATCAGCGTGCCGGATGGCGAGCAGATGGCGAAAAAGACCACCAATGCGCGACTCGGCATCCTCGGCGGCATCAGCATTCTGGGCACGACCGGCATCGTCAAGCCCTACTCCACCAGCGCCTGGCGTGCCAGCGTGGTGCAGGGCATCCAGGTGGCAGCCACGCTGGACCACGGCGTGGTGGCACTGACCACCGGCGGCCGCACCGAGAGCTTTGCCATGCAGACCTTGCGTCAGGACCAGCCGGATCTGCCGGCGGCCTGTTTTGTGCAGATGGGTGATTTCCTGCGCTATGCACTCGATGAGGTGGTGGCGCAAGGCATTCCGCTGGTGGTACTGGGCGTGATGGTCGGCAAGCTGACCAAGATCGCGCAGGGCGAAACCATCACCCACGCCAATCGCAATGTGGTCGATACCGATCTGGTGGCCGAGATTGGCCGCCGCATCGGTGCCAGCGCCGCCGATTGTGCCGCGATGGCGGCATCGCCCACAGCGCGCTTTGGGGCCGAACTGATGGTGGAACGTGGCCTGGGCGATGCCTTCCACACCGCACTGGCCCAGGCCGCGATTGACACGCTGACCGCGCCGGAGCGCTACGGCAATGCCTTCCAGCTGCGCGTGCTGGTCTGCGACTTTGCCGGCCAGCAGGTCGCCGACGTGCTGTCGCCGCCCGGCCAGCCGCGCCCGACGGCACGCGGCCGCACCGGCATCGGCCATACCCATTCGGCAGATTTCGATACGGAGTGAGCATGAACAGCCAAGACCCCAACCCCTGCCGCATCATTGGCGTGCTGGATGATGGCGCAGCCAGCCTGAGCGCGACCGCGCTGGCCTATATCCGCAACGCCGATGTACTGATCGGCGGCACACGCACGCTGGCCCTGCTGGCGCATCACGCCAGGGACACGGCCGTGCAGCATGACCTGACTGGCGCACTGGCACAAGTGCCTGGCTGGATCGCGCAGGCACGCGAGGCCGACCAGAGCTGCGTGGTACTGGCCACCGGCGACCCGCTCTGCCACGGCATTGCGCCCTGGCTGGCGCAGCAGCTGTGCATCGAGGCGCTGGAGATCCTGCCCAACCTTAGCACGCTGCAGCTGGCCTGTGCCCGCATCGGCCTGGCCTGGCAGGAGGCGAAAATCGTCTCGGTGCACAGCAAGGATGCCGGCGAATGGCAACGCGGCAGCCTGCCCGGCCATGGCCTGTACGCGCTGGCGCAGGCCGTGCGCGCACATGACCGTCTGCTGCTGCTGACCAGCCCGGCCAACACGCCGGCACGCATTGCCCGGCTGCTGCTGGCCGAAGGTCTGGGCGAGGCGTTCCAGCTGGCCGTGGCAGAAAACCTGCTGCAGCCCGATGAGCGCGTCTACGCCCAACTGACTCCGGCCGAAGCCGCGGCGATGGACTTTGCGCCACTCAACGTGGTGCTGCTGTGGCGCAGCCAGCCGCGTCCGAATCCGGTGCTGCTCGGCCGGCCCGACAGCAGCTACCAGCAGCGCCAGCCGGACAAGGGCCTGATCACCAAACAGGAAGTGCGCGCCGTCTCGCTGGCTCGGCTGCAGCTGCGTGCCGACAGCGTGGTCTGGGATATTGGCGCCGGCAGCGGATCGGTCGGGCTGGAGGCAGCACAGCTGTGCCGGCAAGGCCATGTCTGCGCCATCGAGAAAAACGCCGCCGATGTTGCCATCGCGCAGGCCAATCATTCGGCAGCAGGCATCAGCAACTACAGCCTGTTCCACGGCAAGGCACCGGAACAGCTGGAGCACTGGCCTGATCCAGATGCCGTCTTCATCGGCGGCAGCGGCGGCGAACTGCCGCAGCTGATCCGCATCGTGCTGCAGCGGCTGCGCCCGGGTGGCCGGCTGGTGATGAATTTCGTCACGCTGGAAAACCTGGCCACGGCCACCGCCACCCTGAGCGAACTGCAGGCCGACTGGGATGTGCTGCAACTCCAGGCAGCGCGCAGCAAACCGATCCTGCACATGCACCGCATGGCGGCAGAAAACCCGGTCTGGCTGGTCTGCGCCCGCCAGCACAACAAGGAGCATCCATGAACACCCGCACCGGACGCCTGATTGGCGTCTCCCTCGGCCCCGGCGATCCGGGCCTGATCACGCGCGCCGCCTGGGACGCGCTGCAATGCCGCGATGCGGTCTGGACCTACCCGGCACGCAGCGGCAAGACGCCGAGCTACGCGCTCGATATCACCCGCCGCGCCGGGCTGACACCGCCAGAGCAGCACGCGCTGCTGCTGTTTCCGATGACGCATGACGGCGACAAGCTGGCACGCGCCTGGCTGAAAGCCGCCGACACCGTGCTGCCCTGGTTGCAGGCCGGCCAGGACGTGCTGTTCCTGGTCGAAGGCGATGCCAGCACCTACGCCACCTTCGGCCATCTGGCGCGCACCGTGCGCAGCCTCGATGCACGTATCGCCACGCCGGTGATTGCCGGCGTCAACTCCTTCAGCGCCGCCTGCGCCGATGTCGGCGTGCCGCTGTCCGAACAGGACGACACCATTGCCATCGTGCCTGCCGCCTACGGCGTCAGCGCGATCGACCGGCTGCTGCCCGACTTCGACACGCTGGTGCTGATGAAAATCAAGCCAATCCTGGACGAACTGCTGGACTGGCTGCAGCAGCGCGATCTGCTCGCCAGCAGCCATTTCATCGAGCGCGTCGGTGCCGAGGACGAGCGCACGCTGGGCGGCCAGGATCTGCTGCAGCTGCGCGGCAGCACGGTGAGCTACCTGTCACTGCTGGTGGTGAAGCACCCGCACCGCATCCGTGGCGAACGCATCAAGGGCTGCCTAAAGAAATCCAGCCCGGTACCGGAGGCCAGCCATGTCTGAGGTCAAGCTCTCTGCCGCCGCCGTGCCCGACGAGCAGGTGCGCGTCTGCCTGGTAGCGATCACGAAGCACGGTGCCGCGCAGGCGCGCCAACTGGCCGAACGCTGGCCAGAGCAGCTACCGTTGCCGCATATCTGCACCAGCCACAAGTTCGGTTCCGTATTCGACGGCCTGGCCAGCACCGTGCACGTCTACCACGGCGCGCTCAAGGACGAGATCGGCCCGCTGTTCGCCAGTTACGACCAGCTGGTCTGCCTGATCTCGCTCGGTGCCGTGGTGCGCCTGATCGCACCGCACCTGAAAGGCAAGGACGAGGATCCCGGCATCATCGTGGTGGACGATGCCGGCCAGTATGTGATTCCGGTGCTGTCCGGCCATGTCGGCGGCGCCAATGCCTGGAGCGAGCGCGTTGCCGATCTGCTCGGCGCCACGCCGGTGCTGACCACGGCGTCCGACGTGGGCCGCACGATTCCGGTCGATATCCTGGGCCGGCACCTCGGCTGGCGTGTGGAAGCGCCCAAGATCAACATCACGCGCGTCTCCGCCGATGTGGTCAATGGCGAGCCGGTCGCGCTGGTGCAGGAGGCCGGCAGCCGCCACTGGTGGACGCGCAGCACGCCGCTGCCAGCCAACGTGGAGCTGCTGGATCGCTTCGACCAGGTACAGCCGGAGCGCCACCGCTCGGTGCTCTGGGTCACGCATGCCGAGCTGGACGATGCCTTCTGGCAGCAATGGACCGAGCGGCTGGTGGTGTATCGCCCGCCGGCCGGCCAGCAGCCGGACGACAGGAGCCACCATGCCTGAGATCCGCATCGCGCTTGGCCTGGGCTGTGACCGCAACACGCCGCTGGAGACGCTGCAGCAGGCCATCGACCAGGCGCTGGCGCAATCCGGCCACACGCGGGCGCAGGTCGCTGCCGTGGCCAGCATCACGCTCAAGGCCGATGAGGCCTGCATGCAGCAACTGGCGGCGCTGCAGGGCTGGCCGATGCGCTTTTTCACGCCGCCACAGCTGGCCGCGGTGCCGGTGCCAAATCCGAGCGACACCGTGCGCCGGTACACCGGCACGCCCTCGGTCAGCGAGGCGGCCGCCCTGCTGGCTGGCGGCCTGTATCTGGGCCGTACGCAAGCCCTGCCCATGCACGCGCTGTGCGTGGAAAAACACAAGTACCGCGGCGCCGATGGCAGGAACGCCACGGTGTCGATCGCGCTGCTGCCCGGCAGCCGCTAACCCTTTTTCTGGAGATTTTTCATGGACATGCCCACTTCTTCCGCTGCCGGCAACGGCAAGATCATGCTGGTCGGCATCGGCCCCGGCGATGCCGGCAACATGACGGCGCGTGCGCGCGCCGCGATTCAGGCAGCCGACACCATCATCGGCTACGTCACCTACATCAAGCTGGTAGCCGACCTGATCGAGGGCAAGGAGATCGTGCGCAAGAGCATGACCGAGGAGCTGGACCGCGCCATCGAGGCACTGGAGCGCGCACGCCAGGGCAAGAAGGTGGCGCTGGTGTCGTCGGGCGATGCCGGCGTCTACGGCATGGCCGGTCCGACCTTTGAAGTGCTGCTGCAAGCCGGCTGGGTACCGCCGGCGCAGCGCGAAGACGGCAGCTACGAGGACGGCATCCAGGTCGAGATCATTCCCGGTGCTTCCGCCATCAACGCCTGCGCGGCGCTGGTCGGCGCGCCGTTGACACATGATTTCTGCGCGATCTCGCTGTCGGATCTGCTCACGCCCTGGCCGACGATTGCACGCCGGCTTGATGCCGCTGCTGCCGCCGATTTCGTCGTCGCGCTCTACAACCCCAAGAGCGGCCGCCGCACCCAGCAGATCCTGGAAGCGCAGCGCCTGTTCCTGCGCCACCGCGCACCGGAGACGCCGGTCGCCATCGTCAAGTCCGGCTACCGCCGCCGCCAGCAGATCACCCACACCACGCTGGCCGAGATGACCGATTGCGAGATCGGCATGCTCAGCACCGTGCTGATCGGCAACAGCAACACCTTTGTGCAACACGGCCTGATGGTGACGCCGCGCGGCTACGCCAACAAGTACGCGGTCGAAGGCAGCAAGCAGGCGCTGGCCGGCGAAAAAGCCGGCCGCTCGCTGAGCAGTGGCCTGAACGGCTGGCTGGACACGCTGCAACAGGCGCATGCCGCCGGCAGCAGCATCGAACAACTGGCACAGGACTGGCGCCTGCCTGCCGACTACATCCGCCAGACGCTGGAGCAGCCGCTGCAGGCACCCGCCAGCACCACCCCCGAGGAGAGCGAAGCATGAGCGACATCATCCAGCCGAAAATCGGCAACTACCATCGCCACCTGCTGATCTGCACCGGTTCACGCTGCACCGCCGATGGCCAGTCACAGGCGCTGTACGACAGCCTGGGCGAGCGCTTCAAGGCCGCCGGCATCCAGGACGGCGCGCTGCGCGTCAAGCGCAGCCGCGTCAGCTGCTTTGCCGCCTGCAAGGGCGGTCCGATTGTCTGCGTGCAACCCGATGGCACCTGGTATTACAACGTCACCTCCGACAATATGGACCGCATCATCGAGCAGCATCTGGTCGGTGGCCAGGTAGTGCAGGATCTGGTCTTCCACCAGGGTCCGGGCACTGGCTGCGAGCTGGGTGAGGACGATCCGGCATGAGCCGCTGCGTCGCCCTGCTGGTCGCCGCGCCGGCATCGCGCCAGGGCAAGACCACGCTCACCGCCGCGCTGGCGCGGCTGCACCGGCGCCAGGGCCGGCACGTGCAGGTGTTCAAGTGCGGACCGGATTTTCTCGATCCGCACTGGCACCAGCTTGCCAGCGGCCAGCCGGTCTACCAGCTGGACCTGTGGATCAATGGCGAGCCCGATGTGCGCGCGCGCCTGCATCACGCCGCACAGCACAACGACATCCTGCTGATCGAAGGCGTGATGGGCCTGTACGACGGCCAGCCAAGTGCCGCCGATATCGCCCGCCTGCTCGGCATTCCGGTGCTGTGCATCGTCAGCGCCGCCGCCATGGCTGGCACCTTTGGCGCGCTGGCCCATGGCCTGCAGCACTATCCTGCTTCCGACGGCAGTGTGCTGCCCTGGGCCGGCGTCATCGCCAACCATGTCGGCAGCACACGCCACGCGCAAATGCTGGCCGATAGCGTGCCGGACGGCAGTTTCTGGGGCCACCTGCCGCGCGATGCCGGCTTTGCCCTGCCGGAGCGCCACCTGGGCCTGGTGCCGGCGCAGGAACTGGCCGATGCCGACCAGCGCCTCGATGCCGTCGCCGATGCCCTGGCGCGCACGCGGCTCGGCCAGCTGCCCTGGTCAGCCGATGCCGGCTCGCCCAGCTGGCAGGATTGGGCCGTCGACTTTGCCGATCCGCAACTGCCTGCAGCGCCGCCCCTGCTGCAAGGCCAGTCCATCGCCATCGCGCGCGATGCCGCGCTGTGCTTTGTCTACCAGGCCAATCTGGACACGCTGCAAGCGATGGGCGCAGAGCTGCGCTTCTTCAGCCCGCTGGCTGACGAGCCCCTGCCCGCCTGCGATGCGCTCTGGCTGCCCGGCGGCTACCCGGAGCTGCATGCCGACACGCTGGCCCGCGCCACGCGCACGCGCGACAGCGTGGCCGCGCATATCGCCGCCGGCAAGCCGGTCTGGGCCGAATGCGGCGGCATGCTGCTGCTGATGGAATCGGTCACGCTGAAGGATGGCAGCCGGCACCCGCTCTGGGGCCTGCTGCCGGGATCGGTCGCCTTGCAGCCACGGCTGGTGGCACTGGGCAGCCAGCAGCTGGACTGGGGCCATGGGATATTGCGCGGCCACACCTTTCACTATTCGCGCTGCGACACGCCGCTGCCGGTGCTGGCGTACAGCACCCGGCCCGACAGCACCGAACCGGTCGAGGCGCTGTATGGCCAGGGCAGCGTACTGGCAAGTTACTACCACGCCTGGTTCGCGTCCTGCCCGCAAGCCACAGCAACCCTGTTCCGGAGTAAGACATAGGACGGATTGGCGGCAAATTATCTTCATTTGCAACAAGTCATGCTAAAAAGCAGACTCCAGCCGGAACTATCGGCTTCATGCCTTGTCCAGCCCCACTTTTATCCGATACACCATGACTGCATCTCCCCTGGACCTGCTGAAAGACCCCTCCCTGCTCAAGACCCAAGGCCACATTGGCGGCCAATGGATAGAGACCAGCCACCACTTCGACGTGACCGATCCCGCTACCGGCGCCACCCTGGCGCGCGTGAGTGATCTTGGCACGGAGCACGCGCAGCAGGCGATTGCCGCCGCCGAAGCCGCCCTGCCCGGCTGGCGCAGCACCTCCGAGAAAAAACGTGCCCAATTGCTGCGCACCTGGTTCGAGCTGATCCTGGCCAACCAGGAAGATCTGGCCCGCATCATGACCGCCGAACAGGGCAAGCCGCTGGCCGAAGCGCGCGGCGAGGTCGCCTACGGGGCCAGCTTCATCGAATGGTATGCCGAAGAAGCCAAGCGCATCAACGGCGAACTGCTGGCCTCTTTCGACGCCAACAAGCGCATGGTCGTGATGCGCCAGCCAATCGGCGTCTGCGCGGCGATCACGCCCTGGAACTTCCCCAACGCCATGATCACGCGCAAGCTGGCTCCGGCGCTGGCCGCCGGCTGCACCGTGGTGCTCAAGCCGGCCGAGCTGACACCGCTGAGCGCGCTGGCCCTGGTCGAACTGGCGCAGCGTGCTGGCATCCCCGCCGGCGTGATCAACATCCTGCCCAGCTCCGACAGCAGCGCCATCGGCAAGGTGCTGTGCGAAAGCCCGGTGGTGCGCCATCTGAGCTTTACCGGTTCCACCGAGGTCGGCCGCATCCTGATGGAGCAGTGCGCCCCCACCATCAAGAAGCTGGCGCTGGAACTGGGTGGCAACGCCCCCTTCATCGTGTTTGACGATGCCGATCTGGGCAGTGCCGTCGATGGCGCCATGGCCAGCAAGTACCGCAACGCCGGCCAGACCTGCGTCTGCGCCAACCGCATCTACGTACAGTCCGGCATCTACGACAGCTTTGTCGAGCGTCTGGCAGAACGCGTCAAGGCGCTGCAGGTCGGCAACGGCTTCGACGAAGGCGTGCAACAGGGCCCGCTGATCGAGCCGGCTGCACTGGACAAGGTGCGCGAGCATATCGCCGATGCCGTCAGCAAGGGCGGCCGCATTGTGGTGGGCGGCGAAGCGCTGCAGGGCCAGTTCTTCCAGCCGACGCTGATCGCCGACGCCACGCACGACATGCTGTGCGCCCGCGAGGAAACCTTTGGCCCGCTGGCACCAGTGTTCCGCTTCGAGTCCGAGGATGAAGTCATCCAGCTCGCCAACGCCACCGAGTTTGGCCTGGCCAGCTATTTCTACAGCCGCGACATCGGTCGCGTGTTCCGCGTCAGCGAGGCGCTGGAATACGGCATTGTCGGCGTCAACACCGGCATCATCAGCACCGAACAGGCCCCGTTTGGCGGTGTCAAGCAATCCGGCCTGGGCCGCGAAGGCTCGCGCCATGGCCTGGACGAGTATCTGGAGCTGAAGTATGTCTGTCTGGGAGATGCGGATCGCTGAGGCAGGCGTACAATCCGCTTCCAGTGCGGGCGTCGTTCAATGGCAGGACCTGAGCTTCCCAAGCTCAAGACGTGGGTTCGATCCCCATCGCCCGCTCCAGCCTGCAAGCCGTTGATCAACAACGGCTTTTTCTTTTCCCAAGACCGCCTCAGCGCGCCCCCTGCCCCGCCAGAAAGGTCCAGCGCTGCCCCGGCACCGCTTCCACCAGCGTGCCCTCCTGCAGCCACTGCAAGGCCACCGGCCACAGCGAATCGGCATAGCGCGCATGGAAATAGGCAAAGTGCCCAATGCCCTGCCCGTCCAGCTGCGCCGGGTCCAGCCGCAGATGCTGGCGATTGCTGCCGCGGTAATAGTCCAGCAGCCGGTGCGTCGCCACCTCGGTACCAAAGGGATCATCGGTCACGGTGAACGCCAGCCAGTCGGCAGCGACACGCCCATACTGCGCCACCAGCGCCTGCTGCTGCTCCGGCGTGCGCAAGCGCGCATCGTTCTTCCAGGTCTGCTCCAGCCGCTCGGTGGCTGCATTCCAGTCCTGCACGATGCCCGTCGGCGTGTCTTCCAGCCAGCCGAGGCGTTTGCCCGGAAAATAGCCAAACAGCGCAGTGATGATCGGCATCACGATATGCCAGCGCAGGTACATCGGTACGCGCCGGTTGGCGGCATAGTCCGGCCAATAGGCAAACTGCGAACCCATGGCAAACACCCGCTCTATCCGGTGGCTGGACGGTGCCAGGCCCACCAGCAGACCACCCACGCTGTGCGCCACCAGCTGGATCGGGCTGTCCGGAAACGCCCCGATCACGTAGCGCAGCACGCCTTCAAAATCCTGCCCGCCCCAATCCAGCCAGTTAGCCTGAAAGTGGCGCAACTGCTGCGGGCGCGAATCGCCAATGCCACGGTAGTCATAACAGACGACATGAAAGCCGTGGCCATGCAGATAGCTGGCAAAGCGGCTGTAATAGCGGCTCAGCACCGAGGTCGCCGGGTTGATGATCACCACCGGTGCTGCTGCCTCCGGCTGCCGCCAGATACGCGCATGCAGCGGATAGCCGTCCACCGCCGGGATCGTCAGGGTCTGGGAATCGGGGCGCTTGTCCTGGGTCATGCTGAAAAGCTCCTGTCTCAACGTGGCAACGCCCATGCGGACCAGCGGTGCCTGCATGGGCGTCTGGGTCCGGTGCAGGACCTGCCTGCACCGCAACCGGTTTCGTCTGCCGATTACATCACGGCATCATGGCGGCAGAGCGGCTCTTGTTGGTGAGCGCCAGGGCAATCGCACCAATCAGGCCGGCAGCGCCAATCACCAGGAAGTTCTGCTGCAGCGGCAGGTTCATGGACACGATCAGGCCGATCAGCAGCGGCGCGGCAATGGCACCCAGACGGCCGATACCGCCGGACATGCCGATACCGGTGGAGCGGATCGCCGCCGGGTAGTACTGGCCGCAGTAGGCGTAGGCCACGATCTGTGCACCCGTAGTACAGGCACCGACACCAGCCACCACCAGGTACAGCAGGTTGGTCGACAGCTTGAAGGTCATGGCGTACAGGAAGGCGGCACCCAGTGCATACATGATCACCAGCACCCACTTGATGTCGAACTTGTCCGCCAGGCGGCCACCACCCACGGCACCCACGATGGCACCCAGGTTCAGCGCCATGAAGAAGGTCAGCGCGGAACCCAGCGAATAACCGGACATGGCCATCAGCTTGGTCAGCCAGGTGCTCAGGGCATAGACCATGAACAGGCCGGTAAAGAAGGCGATCCAGAACATCACGGTGGTCAGGCCACGGCCGTCCTGGAACAGCTGGCCATGAAGCCAGCGGTGGTGGCATCCACGCCCATCTCGCTCATGATGGACGGCAGCGCGGCACCGGAAATAGCGATGTCATAGCCATCGATCACGATGACCAGAAAACACCAGAACAGGACATTGGCATGGAAGCCGTTGAAGCGGGCGCTGTCCGCCACCTGGTTGATATGAATTTGTCGCACGGGAAGAGTCTCCTGATCAAGTTGTCTGTGACGGTTTGTCTTGCGGTCAACCCCCACAGGCCGATGCGGCAAGGGCAGCCTCCAGGCAGTTCCGGTCTGCTACTGGTGCCGTGATTTTTGATTACGTTAACGTCAACGTCAACGTCAATGATTTGACGTGGGTCAAAATGCATTTCTAGGGATCACCCTGATATGTTGCATGGCTTATCAACCACACACCAGCCCTCAGCGCAGCTCACTTTATCTTCAGGCAAATCAATGACATGGCTGATTTATACTGCGCCGCACACAAAAAAGCCCTGTCATTGCTGACAGGGCTGGCTGCTCCGGAAATGGATCAGGAATGCATCAGTTGGCGCTGCTGCCGGCCGGTGCCGCTACCGGCACCGAGCCACCGGTGGCCGTGCTCGACGGCACGCCGGTCTGCTCCAGCAGGCCGCCACCCAGCACCTTGTACAGGTCGATGCGGTTGTTCATCACCTGCTGCTGCACGTTGACCAGCTGCTGCTGCTGGGCATAGCTCTGGCGCTGTGCGTCCAGCAGGTCCAGCGAGCTGGAAATGCCGTTCTCGTAGCGCATCGTCACCAGGCGCAGGCGCTCGGATTCGGCACGGTAGCTGCGCTGTTGCGAGGCCAGCTGGTCGGCCAGCGTGCTGCGTGCCACCAGGCCATCGGCCACTTCGCGGAAGGCGTTCTGGATCGACTTTTCGTACTGTGACACGGAGATATGCTTGCGTGCCTCGGCCAGATCCAGGTTCGACTGGTTGCGGCCCCAGTCGAAGATCGGCAGGTAGATCTGCGGCAGGAAGCTCCAGGCGCGGTTCGGGCCATCAAACAGGTTGTCCACCTCGCGGCTGACGCCACCGATATTGCCAGTCAGCGTGATGCGCGGGAAGAACGCGGCACGCGCCGCACCGATGTTGGCGTTGGCGGCCAGTAGCTGGTACTCGCTCTGGCGGATGTCCGGTCGGCGCAGCAGCACCTCGGACGCCAGACCGACCGGCAGCGCATTGCGCGCTACCTGCTGGCCCAGCGGCAGTGCCTTGGGCAGGTTGGCCGGAACCGGCTGGCCGATCAGCAGCGCCAGCGCATTGCCGGCCTGCTCGCGCAAGCGCGTCTGCATGGCGTAATCGGCCTTGGCGGCCTCGATCAGCGTCTCGTTCTGGCGCAGGTCGATCGCCGAGGTGACGCCAGCACGGAAGCGCAGTTGGGCCAGCTCGTAGGTCTTCTCGCGCGACTTCAGCGCCAGGTTGGAGATGCGCATCTGCTCGCTCGCCGCCTGCTGTGCCACGTAGGCACGCGCCACTTCGGCCACCAGCGCGATATGCGCGGAATCGCGCGCTTCACGCGTGCCCAGGTAGTTGCTCAGCGCCGACGAGGTCAGGTTACGCACGCGACCGAAGAAGTCCAGCTCGTAGCTCGGGATGGTGAGCATGCCGCCGTAAACGCTGCCAGTCACCGCCGCGCCGGTCGGCGATACATCCGCCGAGGTGCGCGAGCGGTTCATTTCCGCACCGGCACCCACGCCAGGCAGCAGATCGGCTCGCTGCAGGCCATACTGCGCGCGCGCTGCCTCGATATTCATCGCCGCCACGCGCAGGTCGCGGTTGTTTTCCAGCGCGATGCCGATCAGTGCCTTCAGGCGCGGGTCGGCGTAGTAGTTCTGCCAGCCGACATCGGCAGCCGGGGTCTGGTCAATCGCCGCGGCGTTAGCGCTGGCCGCGCCCTGGATCGTCTGCGGCACCGGTGCCGCCGGACGCTCGTAGGTCGGCGCCAGGCTGCAGCCAGCCAGGGCCAGGGCGGCCGCGCCGGCCAGGGCGCTGCTGCGCAGCGCGGGGAAAGTCAGCTTAGTCATGCGAATCACCCTTCTTGTTCGGATTGTCCCTGGAGACGGAATGGGAGGCCGTCCAGGCTTCCTCCAGGGCATGCACGCGCTGGATTTCAGCTTCACCCACGGTGTGCAGCTTCTTCGCCGTCAGCGTTTCGCTGCGCGATGTGTCCTTGAACAGCTTGCGCACCACGATGAAGAAGATCGGCACCAGGAAGATCGACAGGAAGGTACCGATCAGCATGCCCCAGACCACGCCCGTGCCAATGGCACGCTGGCTGGCGGAGCTGGCGCCGGAAGCAAAGTACAGCGGCACCACGCCCAGGATAAAGGCCAGCGAGGTCATCAGGATCGGGCGGAAGCGCAGGCGCGCCGCCACCAGGGCCGATTGCACCACGTTCTTGCCAGACGCCTCCAGATCCTTGGCGAATTCCACGATCAGAATCGCGTTCTTCGCTGACAGGCCAATCACCGTGATCAGGCCGACCTGGAAGTAGATGTCGTTCGGCATGCCACGCATCCAGACACCGAACAGCGTACCCAGCACGCCCAGCGGCACCACCAGAATCACCGACAGCGGGATCGTCCAGCTCTCGTACAGCGCTGCCAGGCACAGGAACACCGCCAGGATCGAGAAGGCATACAGGATCATCGAGGAGGAACCGGCCTTCTGCTCGTCCAGCGACTGGCCGGTCCATTCAAAGCCGATACCCTGCTGCAGCTGGCCGGCCATCTTTTCCATTTCGGCCATGGCATCGCCCGAGCTGTAGCCCGGTGCCGCCATGCCGGTGATCTTCATCGCCGGATAGCCGTTGTAGCGCGTCACCTGCATCGGACCGGTAATCCACTCGGCATTCACCAGGTTGGACAGCGGCACCAGTTCACCCCGGTTGTTCGGCACCGTCAGGCGCAGCACGTCGTCGGTGGACATGCGCATGGCAGCATCGGCCTGGATCGTGATGCGCGACAGGAAACCCTTGTTCGGGAAGTCATTCACGTAGCTGGAACCCAGCGACGAGGACAACGTGCTGGCAATCGAGTCCACGCTCACGCCCTGGGCGTAGGCAGCGTCGCGGTCAATCGTCAGCTGCCACTGCGGTGCGTCTTCCACGCCTTCAGGGCGCACACCGGCCAGCATCGGGTTTTGTGCGGCCATGCCGAGCAGCTGGTTGCGCGCCTGCAGCAGGGCATCATGGCCCAGCGCGGCACGGTCCTGCAGACGGAACACGAAACCGTTCGACGAGCCCAGTTCGGGAATCGCCGGCGGCGTCACGGCAATCATGAAGCCATCGCGCACCGCGCTCAGCGCGCCTGTAATGCGACCCGACAGCGACATCGCATCTTCACCCTTGCCGGAGCGCTCGCCCCAGTCCTTCAGCGTGGCAAACGCCAGCGCCATGTTCTGGCCCTCTCCGGAGAAGCTGAAGCCCTGGATCGACACCAGGTCGCTCACTTCCGGCTGCTGCATCACGAACTCGCCCGCCTGGGCCATCACGGCCTGCGTACGCTCCTGGGTCGCGCCGGGCGGCAGCTGCGTGTTCAGGATCACCACGCCCTGGTCTTCCACCGGCAGGAAGGAGGTCGGCAGGCGCATGAACAGCAGTGCCACGCAGGCAATCACCGCCACATAAACGCCAACCGAGGCACCAATCTTGCGCACCACGCGCAGCAAGCCCGATTCATAGACCTTGGTGGTCTTGCGGAAGTTGCGGTTGAACCAGTTGAAGAAGGGACCGAACAGGCCGGTCTTGGGCGCATAGCCATGGCCCTTGGGAATCGGCTTGAGCATGGTGCCGCACAGGGCCGGCGTCAGCGTCAGCGCAAAGAAGCCCGAGAACGCGATCGATACCGCCATCACGATGGAGAACTGGCGGTAGATGTTGCCGGTCGCGCCGCTGAAGAAGGCCAGCGGAATGAACACCGACACCAGTACCACGGTAATACCGACCACAGCGCCGGAAATCTGGCTCATCGCCTTGATCGTGGCCTGCATGGGCGGCAAGCCCTCTTCGGCCATGATGCGCTCCACGTTCTCCACCACCACGATGGCGTCGTCCACCACGATACCGATCACCAGCACCATGGCAAACATGCTCAGGATGTTGATCGAGAAGCCGGCAGCCAGCATCACGGCAAAGGTGCCGAGCAGCGCCACGGGCACCACGATGGTCGGGATCAGCGTGTAGCGGAAGTTCTGCAGGAAGATGAACATCACCAGGAACACCAGGCCAATCGCCTCCAGCAGCGTCATCACCACCTTCTGGATGGAGATCTTGACGAAAGTCGAGGTGTCATACGGAATTTTCCACTCCACGCCTTGCGGTAAGAACGGCTGCATCTCGGCCATGCGTTCGCGCACCGCTGTCGCCGTCGCCAGCGCGTTGCCCGACGAGGTCAGCTGCACGCCGATCGCCACCGACGGCTTGCCGTTCATGTTGGAAGAGAAGCTGTAGGTCTCGATACCCACTTCGACGCGGCCGACATCCTTCATGCGCACGGTCGAGCCATCCGGATTGGCGCGCAGCACCATGTTCGCCAGTTCGTCGGCGTTCGTGATCTGGCCCGGCACCACGATGGTGGCGGTCATGGTCTGGCCCGGCGTCGCCGGCAGACCAGCCAGGTCACCACCGGAAATCTGGATGTTCTGGCTCTGGATCGCGTTGCTCACGTCCTGCATCGACAGGCCGTAGCCCTGCAGCTTGCCCGGATCGGTCCAGACGCGCAGCGCCCGGCCGGAGGCAAACAGCTGGGCGCTACCCACGCCCTCGATACGCTGCACTTCCGGCAGCACGTTGCGGTTCACGTAGTCGGCCACGTCGTCACGCGTCACGCTCTCCGAGGTCGACTGGAACGCCAGGATCATCAGGAAGTTGGAGCTTGCCTTGTCGACGCGTACGCCAATCTGCTTGACCACCGCCGGCAGCTTGGGCTCGACGCGCGCCAGGCGGTTCTGTACGTCCACCTGGGCCAGGTTCGGGTCAGTGCCCGGCTCGAAGGTGACGTTCAGCTCGCCACGGCCGTTGGACTGGGCCGTGTACTCAGTGTACATCAGGCCTTCGGCACCGTTCATTTCGCGCTCGATCACGGCGAGCACGTTCTCGTCCAGCGTCTGCGCCGTGGCACCCGGATAGGTCGCGCTCACACGGATGGTGGGCGGTGCCACCGAGGGGTACTGCGAGATCGGCAGTTGCGTGATCGACACGATTCCCGCCAGCATCACGAAAATCGCGATCACCCACGCGAAAATCGGACGCTCGATAAAAAACTTGGGCATGGAGAGCGCTCCTTAGTTGGCCGATGCGGCAGAGGCGGGCTGGCTGGCTGCAGTGGCGGCCGGCGCTGCAGAAGCGCCAGAGGCGGCCGGCGCAGCGCCGGATGCGGCAGCAGCCGGAGCCGCACCCGGCCCGCTCTTCTCGGTATACGGCACGGCATTCACCTTGGTCACGCCCGGGCGCAGCTTCATCACGCCATCGACGATCACCTGGTCACCGGCATTCAGGCCGCCGGTAATGATCCAGTTGCTGCCCTGGCTCGGGCCAACCTGTACCGGACGCGGGGCAAAGCTGCCGTCAGCAGCCACCACCAGCACGGTATCGCCCTGGCTGTTGCGCGTCACCGCCTGTTGCGGCACCAGCAGCGCATGCTCGAAGCGCGCCTGTTCCAGCTGCACGCGCACGTACAGGCCCGGGAACAGCAGGCGCTCGGGGTTGGGCACTTCGGCGCGCAGCGTCACCTGGCCGGTACTCTCATCGACGCTGACATCGGCAAACATCAGGCGGCCGTTGTGCGCGTAGACGCTGCCATCTTCCAGGATCACCTTCACTTCCGGATTGGTCACGCCACCGGCGGTGCCTTCGCTGAAGGAGCGGCGCAGCTTCATGATCTCGGTCGCCGACTGGGTGAAGTTGACCTTCAGCGTATCCAGCTGCTGGATGGTGGCCAGCAGCGTGCCTTCGGCGGCACGCACCAGCGCACCTTCGGTCGGGTAGCTGCGGCCGATACGGCCGGAGATCGGCGCCGTCACGCGCGCATAACCGACATTGATCTGGGCGCTGCGCACCGCCGCCTGGCCGGCCAGCACCTCGGCACGGGCCGCCTGCTCCGCGGCCACGGCGTTATCGAATTCCTGCTTGCTGATGGCATTGGCCGCCACCAGCGGACGATAGCGCTTCACCGTGGAGCTGGTCTGGCTCAGGTTGGCCTGGGCACGTGCCAGGCTGGCCCTGGCGCTTTGCAACGCGGCCGCATACGGTGCGTTGTCGATCTGGAACAGCGGCTGGCCGGCACGCACGTCACTGCCTTCGGCAAAGTAGACCCGCTGTACCACGCCATCCACACGCGCACGCACTTCAGCCACGCGCATCGATTCCAGACGACCCGGCAATTCCACCGTCTGCAGCACGGTGCTCGGCTGCACCGTGATCACGCCCACTGTGGGCGGTTGGTTCTGTGCCGCGCCCGCGGGACCACCTGCGCCCTCCTGCTTGTCGCCACAGGCGGTCAGGCTGAGCGCAGCTGCCACGGCAGCGGCCAGCGCCATGCCGCGCACGCGCTGGTTGGGATGGAAAGACATCATGCGGTTCTCCCTTTGGATCTTGGAATCGGGTTGTATGGGCGCCACGCGGCGCAAGGCTCTGAAAGACAACGGCAAAGCGGCTGCATGCAGCAGCCACTGGTCAAGGACAGGCCCGTGCCGGGCCGTGCGGACATTTTATGTTCCTGCGACCAGCCGATATCGGCGTGGCGCAACAGGACATTCCGCTGACAGATCCAACATACATTCAAGAATGTATGTATATTGACGGCATCGGGACAAGCGCAAAGTATCGCAAAAAACTGAAGCCCCGCCATTTTATATGTCTTTCCCAGCCTGAGGAATCGCCGTGAGAAGAACCAAGGAAGAAGCTGAACACACGCGGCAAAACCTGCTGAATGCCGCCATCACGGTATTCAACCAGCGCGGCGTGGCGCGTACCTCGCTGGACCAGATCGCGCGCGCCGCCGGCGTCACGCGCGGCGCCGTCTACTGGCACTTCCGCAACAAGGAACACCTGTTCGAGGCCTTGTGCGAGCGTCACCTGGACCGCATGCACGACGAGATGAACCAGGTGCTGCAGCATGACAGCCCACAGGCCTGGGACGAGCTGCTGGAAACCTATATCCGCTTCCTCGAACAGCTGGCGGTGGATGGGCCGGAGCGCCAGTTCCTGTCCATTCTGCACCTCAAGTGCGAAGACGCCAGCGACATGGAAGGCATCACGCTGATCCTGAAGCGCTACCAGTACCTCTGGCACCGGCAGACGCTCCAGGCGCTGCACCTGGGCCAGCGCCATGGCCAACTGCCGGCCACGCTGCAGGTGGAACAGGCCTGCATCCTGCAGATGGCGACGTTTCTCGGCCTGCTCACCAACTGGCTCGGCGCACCTGACAGCCACGACCTGCCCGGCATGGCGCGTGCCATGGTGCACGCCACCATCGACATGATGCGCAGTCCTGCCTTGCAATCGGCCTGATGCCCTCCATCTGGGGCAAATCTGCGCCATTCTGGTGCAGGCATCCTACAATGCGCGCACGTCCGAGAATGTTCGCAGCACCAGCCAAGGAGGCCCTGCATGAAAAAAACCATTTCCGTCCTGCAGAAAATGAAGCAGGAAGGCCAGAAGATGGCCATGCTCACCTGTTATGACGCCAGCTTCGCCAGTGCCATGTCCAGCGCCGGCGTGGACATCCTGCTGGTCGGCGATTCGCTCGGCATGGTCTGCCAGGGCCGCAACTCCACCCTGCCGGTCACGCTGGACGACATGGTCTACCACACGCGCTGCGTGGCGCGCGGCGCCGGCGATGCGCTGGTGCTGTCCGACCTGTCCTTTGGCAGCTACCAGCAGAGCAAGGAGCAGGCGTTTGACAGCGCTGTCGCCCTGATGCAGGCCGGCGCTGAAATGGTCAAGCTCGAAGGCGGCGCCTTCATGGCACCCACAGTCGAATTCCTGGTGGCGCGCGGCATCCCGGTCTGCGCCCACATCGGCCTGACGCCGCAATCGGTGCACACGCTGGGCGGCTACAAGGTTCAGGGCCGTGGCGACCAGGCCGAACGCCTGCTTCAGGACGCACGCGCCCTGTCCGATGCCGGCGCGCAAATGGTGCTGATGGAAATGGTGCCGGCCGAACTCGGCGCCGAGGTCACGCGCAGCATCCCGGCCATCACCATCGGCATTGGTGCCGGCAAGGACACCGACGGCCAGGTGCTGGTGATGCACGACATGCTCGACGTCTTCCCGGGCCGCAAGGCGCGCTTCGTACGCAACTTCATGCAGGACGCCAGCTCCATCCACGAAGCCTTTGCCAACTACGTGCAGGCCGTGCGTGATGGCAGCTACCCGGCACCCGAACACAGCTACTGATTTCCCGAATTTCCTGATTCCATGCAGATCCTGACCACTGTCGAAGCCCTGCGCGCCTGGCGCAAGCAGGCTGGCACCCTTGCCTTCGTGCCCACCATGGGCAACCTGCACGCCGGCCATATCCAGCTCTGCCACACTGCCGTCGAGCGCATGCGCGCCGTGGGCGGCAAGGTGATCGTCTCCATCTTCGTCAACCCGATCCAGTTCGGCCCCGGCGAGGACCTGGACAACTACCCGCGCACCTTCGAGGCCGATTGCGAAAAACTGCAGGCAGCCGGCGTGGACGCGGTGTTCCACCCGTCCGTGCCGGAGCTCTACCCGCAAGGCGAGCAGCAGTATTTCGTCGAACCGCCAGCGATCCAGAACCTGCTCTGCGGCGAGTTCCGTCCCGGCCATTTCCGTGGCGTCGCCACCGTCGTGACCAAGCTGTTCAACCTGGTGCAGCCCGATCTGGCCGTGTTCGGCAAGAAGGACTACCAGCAGCTCAAGGTCATCGAAGGCATGGTGCGCGAACTCAACATGCCGATCGAGATCCTCGGCGTGGACACGCAGCGTGCCGAGGATGGCCTGGCGCTGTCCTCGCGCAACGGCTACCTGAGCGATGCCGAACGCGCCGAAGCGATCCGCCTGCGCCGCACGCTGGAACAGCTGGCCGATGCGATCCGGCAAGGCCGCCGCGACTACCCTGCCCTGTCAGCCGAAGCCCAACAGCTGCTCGACCAGCATGGCTGGCAGACCGACTACATCGCCATCAGCCGCCAGCACGACCTGCAGCCGGCCACGGCCGATGACCGCTCGCTGGTGATCCTGGCCGCCTCGCGCCTGGGCAAGACGCGCCTGATCGACAACCTCGAACTCGACCTGGCCTGATGCCGGCCGCCCACAACGACAAAAGGCTACCTTGCGGTAGCCTTTGCCGGTGGGTGCGCGCGACCGGATAGGCCGACGCCACCATCAACCCTGGTGCGGACGCTTGCCGGGGCGCTTCTTGTTGCGGATGTGGGAGCCGCGCTCCTGGCTGCGACGCTGGCCGTCGCCCTGCTTGATGCGGGGGGCGCCCGGCAGGGGCGGAGTAGCCTTGCGATCGGCTTCGGTAACGATCTTGTTGCCCATTTCTGACTCCTGGTGCAATTGTGGAAAACCGTTGATATTACCGCATGCTGACCGTTCTTGCAGCAGATTCCGCATAAACCGGGGTTTATACGCCACGCTGCAGCACGACATCGGCCTTGTTGCAGCGCGCCGGCAGATATTCCGACACCGGCTGCACGCCATGGCCAGCTTCCAGCCAGCCATCCAGCCCGCCCAGTAGCGGCCAGACCTGGCGGAAACCCAGGCCACGCAGCCGGCGTGCCGCCTGCGCCGCCGACACATCGCCCGGGCAGTTGCAATACACCACGATCGGGCGCTCGCGCTCCTCGTCGCTCATTTGTGTACGGAGCTGCGCCATGTCCACGCGCTGCGCACCCGGCAGGCCGTCCGGCTCCAGCGCCGTCATCTCCCGTGAGCGCACGTCCAGCACCAGCGGCTGCCAGCCCTGCTGCATGCGCTGCATCAGCTCCTCCGGCGCCATGCGCACGATGGACTGCACCTGCTTCAGGCGGTGCCGCTGCCAGATGCGATAGCCGCCAAACAGCACGACCAGCACGCCAACCAGGCCGAGTGCCAGCCAGGTGGCCTGCTCCATCGCCGCCAGCACCTGCTCGATCTGGTGGCGGAACACCAGACCCAGCACCAGGTAGGCCAGCGTCCAGACCAGCGCCGCCACGGCGTCGTACAGCACGAACTGCCAGAACGGCATGCGCATCGCACCCGTCATCGGCGGCGCCACCAGCGACACGCCCGGAATGAACTTGGCCAGCACCAGCGAGCCGCCGCCCCAGCGCGTCAGCATGCCTTCACTTTCCAGCACGCAGCTGTCCGGCGACTGCGACACCCGGCACACCAGACGCATGATGCGGCTGCCATAGTGGCGCCCCGCCGCATACCAGACCCAGTCGGCGATCACGTTGGCCAGTACCGATACCAGCAGCAAATCAATCAGCGCCATGCGTCCGGCCGCCACCAGGCCGCCGGCCACCACGATCAGTGGCGCCGCAGGCACCGGCAGGCCCACGCGTGAGGCCAGCGTGACCAGGAAAACCAGCAGCACGCCGTGCTGGTGCAGCAGATCGATCAGTTCTTGCATTCGGGGCAGTCTTGCAGGGAATTGCAGGGAGAAACAGTGGAATCAACAAAACCAGCCCCGCCTGCCGGAGCAGACGGGGCTGGTGCAGACGGAGGTGGTCTCCGTCAAGCCGATCTTACGGCATCAGGCCGGCAGTGCCACCAGCGGGTTGCCAAACATCGGGTCATCCTTCTTGGAGTCCAGGGCCTTCTGCAGGTCCAGACCCAGCGCCTTGGCGACACCAGCGCCGTAGGCCGGATCGGCCGCGTTGCAGTTGCGGATGTGGCGGAACTTGACGAATTCCGGCGCATCGCCCATGGCACGGGCGGTGTTGCCAAACAGCACTTCCTGCTGCTCGGGCGTCATCAGCTGGAACAGCTTGCGCGGCTGCTCGAAGTAGTTGCTGTCGTCCTCGTGGAAGCTCCAGTGCTTGGCGTCACCAGTGATCTTCAGCGGCGGCTCCTCGAACTCGGGCTGTGCCTGCCACTGGCCGAAGCTGTTCGGCTCGTAGTGCGGCAGGCCGCCGTAGTTGCCATCCACACGGCCGATACCGTCGCGGTGGTTGCTGTGCACCGGGCAGCGCGCGGCGTTGACCGGAATCTGCTGGTAGTTGGTGCCCAGGCGGTAGCGCTGTGCATCGGCGTAGTTGAACAGGCGAGACTGCAGCATGCGGTCCGGGCTGGCACCAATGCCGGGCACCAGGTTGCCCGGGGCAAACGCGCTCTGCTCGACGTCGGCAAAGAAGTTTTCCGGGTTGCGGTTAAGCTCGAACTCGCCCACTTCGATCAGCGGATAGTCGCCCTTGTACCAGACCTTGGTCAGGTCGAACGGGTGCAGCGGGTACTTCTCGGCATCGGCCTCGGGCATGATCTGCACGTACATGGTCCACTTCGGGAACTCGCCACGCTCGATCGCCTCGTACAGGTCCTTCTGATGGCTTTCACGGTCCTGGCCCACCAGTTCGGCGGCTTCGGCATCGGTCAGGTTCTTGATGCCCTGCTGGGTGCGGAAATGCATCTTGACCCAGAAGCGCTCGCCGTCCTTGTTCCAGAAGCTGTAGGTGTGCGAACTGAAGCCGTGCATGTGGCGGTAGCTGGCCGGAATGCCGCGGTCGCTCATCACGATGGTGACCTGGTGTAGCGCTTCCGGGTTGAGCGTCCACCAGTCCCAGTTGTTGGTGGCAGAGCGCATATTGGTACGCGGATCGCGCTTGACCGCCTTGTTCAGGTCGGGGAACTGGCGCGGGTCACGGATGAAGAACACCGGCGTGTTGTTGCCCACCATGTCCCAGTTGCCCTCTTCGGTGTAGAACTTCAGGGCAAAGCCACGGATATCGCGCTCGGCATCGGCCGCACCGCGCTCGCCGGCCACGGTGGTGAAGCGGGCAAACATCTCGGTCTTCTTGCCAACTTCGCTGAAGATGGCAGCGCGAGTGTACTTCGTGATGTCCTTGGTCACGGTAAAGGTACCGAAGGCACCCGAGCCCTTGGCGTGCATGCGGCGCTCCGGGATCACCTCACGCACGAAGTTGGCCAGCTTTTCCTGCAGCCAGACGTCCTGCGCCAGCAGCGGACCACGCGCGCCGGCGGTCAGGCTGTTGCGGTTGCTGGGCACCGGCGCACCGAAATCGGTGGTCAGGTGAGTGACGGGACAGCGGGGCTTGTTGTCGTCTTGCATGGTGGCGCTCCTGGTTCAATAGATAAGGGAAATAGGGCCTGCCGCAGTAGTGTCGAGCGGGTTCATGCATGATGCACGAAACGCCAGAAAAAATGAATTCAATTGAACTTAATAAGGTGATTGTTTTCTTCTAAATGTAACGACAAACAAAAACCGCCTGCGGCCAAGGCTGCAGGCGGTGGTTCAAATGCGCATGCCAGTGCTTACTGGATCAGCGGCACACCCGTCTTCGATTGCACTTCCTCGAAAGTCACTTCCGGTGCCAGTTCCAGCACTTTCAGGCCTTCGGGCGTCACGTCAAACACGCCCAGGTCGGTGATGATCATGTCCACCACGCCCACGCCTGTCAGCGGCAACGTGCACTCGGGCAGGATCTTCATGTCGGTGGTGCCGTCCTTCTTATTGGCCACGTGTTCCATCAGCACGATCACGCGCTTCACGCCGGCCACCAGGTCCATCGCGCCGCCCATGCCCTTGACCATCTTGCCCGGAATCATCCAGTTGGCCAGGTCACCCTTGGCGGTCACCTGCATGGCGCCCAGAATGGACAGGTTGATCTTGCCGCCACGGATCATGGCGAAGGACTGGTCGCTGCCAAAAATGGACGAGCCCTTGATGGTGGTCACGGTCTGCTTGCCGGCGTTGATCAGGTCGGCGTTTACTTCATCTTCCGTCGGGAACGGGCCGATGCCCAGCATGCCGTTTTCGCTCTGCAGCCAGACTTCCTTGTCGTCCGGTACATGGTTGGCCACCAGCGTCGGAATGCCGATGCCGAGGTTCACGTAGAAGCCGTCCTGCAGCTCCTGGGCTGCGCGCGCAGCCATCTGGTCTTGGGTCCATGCCATGGTGATGTCTCCTGAATCTGTTTACTTGCTCTCGCGGGTGGTGCGCTTCTCGATGCGCTTCTCGGGCGTGGGGTTGTGCACGATGCGGTGCACGTAGATGCCTGGCAGGTGCACGTCATCGGGGGCGATTTCGCCGGTTTCCACGATGCGCTCGACTTCCACGATGCAGATCTTGCCGGCAGTGGCAGCAGCCGGGTTGAAGTTGCGGGCCGTCAGGTTGAAGCGCAGGTTGCCGCTGCGGTCAGCCACATCGGCCTTGACCAGCGCCACCTCGGGGAACAGGCCGTGCTCCATCACATAGGTTTCGCCGTTGAACTCGCGCAGTTCCTTGCCTTCGGCCACCAGCGTACCAACGCCGGTCTTGGTAAAGAAGGCCGGGATGCCGGCACCGCCAGCACGCAGCTTCTCGGCCAGCGTGCCCTGCGGCGTGAATTCCAGTTCCAGCTCGCCCGCCAGGTACTGGCGCTCGAATTCCTTGTTCTCGCCCACGTAGGAAGAGATCATCTTCTTGATCTGGCGCGTTTCCAGCAGCTTGCCCAGACCAAAACCGTCCACGCCGGCGTTGTTGGAAATCACCGTCAGGTCCTTCACGCCGCTGGCGCACAGGGCGTCGATCAGCGCTTCCGGAATGCCGCACAGGCCGAAGCCGCCCACGGCCAGCAGCTGGCCATCCTTCACCACGCCCTGGAGCGCTTCAGCCGCGCTCGGATAAATCTTGTTCACGCTTGTCTCCTGATAATGTCAAAACAGCTCTACGATACTACGTATTCGTCTACGTAGTATTGCGTAATGGACAACACGCATATGCCATCCAGCCCCATGGAATCGCCCTTCCCCGCCAGCGCCGACTACCGCTGGGCCTTTGACCTGGCGCCCATCGGCCTGATTCTGTCACGCCAGCGCACCATCGTCGACTGCAACCAGAAGGTCTGTGAGCTTTTCTGCGTCGAGCGCGAGGACTTGCTGCAGCAGAGCTTTGCCATCCTCTACCCGAGCCAGGACGAGTTCCAGCGTACCGGCGAGCGCATCGCCCAGCCGCTGATGCACCATGGCAGCTACCGCGACGAGCGCATCATGCGGCGCGTCGGTGGCCGCTTTGCCGGCGAGCTGTTCTGGTGCCGCGTGGCCGGCCGTGCGCTGGACCGCAGTGATCCGCATGCCGCCGGCATCTGGAGCTTCGAGGACATCGATAGCCGCCAGCCGCTCACGCCCGACCGCGCCACGCTCACCCCGCGTGAGCGCGAGGTCGCCAGCCAGCTGCTGACCGGCCTGACTTCCAAGGAAATCGCGCGCGTGCTGAACCTGAGCCACCGCACGGTCGAGGTGCACCGCGCCAGCCTGATGCGCAAGTACGACACCAGCACCACCGCCGCACTGATCCAGAAGCTGATGGCCGGTTCGCCCTGACCGCCAATTCCGTGGAACACCCGATAGGCAGACCGCATCCAGCCGGTCTAGCATGCAAGGCTGTACCCACTTTCCCCCATCACGCCATGACCGACACCCAGCAGCGCTACCCCTTCCCCGCCCTGGAGAATCTGCCCGACGATATCCGCGACACCATCCTGGCGGTGCAGGAAAAGACCGGCTTCGTGCCAAACGTGTTCCTGCAGCTGGCGCGCCGCCCGGCCGAATGGCGCGCCTTCTTCGCCTACCACGATGCCCTGATGCTGCGCGAGGAGAGTTCGCTGACCAAGGCCGAGCGCGAAATGATCATCACCGCCATCAGCGCCCAGAACGAATGCCTGTACTGTGTGCTGGCGCATGGCGCGCTGCTGCGCATCTTCAAGCGCGACCCGCTGATCGCTGACCAGGTCGCCATCAACTACCGCACCGCCCACCTCAGCCCACGCGAACGCGCCATGCTGGACTTTGCCAGCAAGGTCAACCAGGCCTCGCATACCTTATGCGATGCCGATTTCGAGACCCTGCGCGCGCACGGCTTCGACGACGAGGACATCTGGGACATCGCCAGCATCACCGGTCTGTTCGGCCTGAGCAATCGCATCGTCGCCTTTACCGGCATGGAGCCGAACCCGGAGTTCTACCTGATGGGGCGCCAGCCGCGCAAGAAGCCGGCCGAAGCCTGAAACACGACAGCGCTTACTGCGCCGGCAGCACCTGCAGGATGCCGTCGCGCAGCCAGTCCGGCAGCGCCACCGCCTTGCCGGCGGCGTAATCGACCCAGACCATGGTGCAGCCGCCATCGGCCACGATGGTGTCGGGCTGGCCATCGTGCTCGATCGTCATCCACATGTCGCAGGAGCTGCGGCCCACGCTGTTGACGAACAGGCGGATGCGCAGCTGTGCCGGATATTCGAGCTGGCGGTAGAAGTTGCAGAACACATTGGCCACCACCGGGCCCTCGCCGCTCTCGACCATGGTGCCACGCGCCTCGACCAGCCAGCGCACGCGCGCCTCCTCGAAATAGCGCACATACAGCGTGTTGTTCAAATGGGCAAAGGCATCCATGTCGCCCCAGCGCATGGACAGCACGGTTTCATAAACCTGGTATTTCTCTTGGGGCAAAGGCAGTTTCATGGGATTCGTTTTCGCTAGGTGGAACAAAGGCCATATGGCAGGCGCACATTCGGTCGATTTTGTCAGAAACCGGGCGTGCACTGCACCATTTGTCCCTACAATGTGAAAAATTGTCATGCAGACGCCAGCTTAGGCTCGTGTCTGTGTCCGCTAGCTAGAAACAAGAGGGAGACACCATGACCCCACAGCAAATCCTGGAACAATTCGGTCCGCGTGAATCGATGGAATACGATGTGGTCATCGTTGGCGGCGGTCCCGCCGGCCTGTCCACCGCCATCCGCCTGAAGCAGCTGGCGGCCGAAAAAGAGCAGGAAATCAACGTTGTCGTGCTGGAGAAAGGCTCCGAGCCCGGTGCCCATATCCTGTCCGGCGCCACCTTCGACCCGCGCGCCCTGAGCGAACTGATCCCCGACTGGAAGGAAAAAGGTGCTCCGCTGGACCAGCCGGTCAAGGAAGATGCCTTCCTGACACTGAAGGAAAACTCCGCCAGCCGCCTGCCCAACTTCCTGCTGCCCAAGTGCTTCCACAACGAAGGCAACTACATCATCAGCCTGGCCGACCTGACGCGCTGGCTCGGCCAGCAGGCCGAAGAGCTGGGCGTGGAAATCTTCCCGGGCTTTGCCGCCGCCGAAGTGCTGTACAACGACGACGGCTCGGTCAAGGGCGTTGCCACCGGCAACATGGGTATCGGCAAGGACGGTGAACCCTCCGACGCCTTCCAGCTCGGCATGGAACTGCATGCCAAGTACACCATCTTCGCCGAAGGCTGCCGCGGCCACCTGGGCAAGCAGCTGATCGAGCACTACCAGCTCGACGCCGGCAAGGATCCGCAGGCCTACGGCATCGGCATCAAGGAGCTGTGGGAAGTCGATCCGTCCCGCCACGAACCCGGCCTGGTGCTGCACACCGCCGGCTGGCCGCTGGATGACGATACCTACGGTGGTTCCTTCATGTACCACTTTGGCGACAACAAGGTCGTGGTCGGTTTCGTCGTTGGCCTGGACTACCAGAACCCCTGGCTGAGCCCGTTCGAGGAATTCCAGCGCTTCAAGACGCACCCCAACATCAAGTGGTACTTCACCGACAAGGACGGCAATGTCAACGCCAAGCGCCTGAGCTATGGCGCGCGCGCCATCACCGCCGGCGGCCTGCTGAGCCTGCCCAAGACGGTGTTCCCCGGCGGCGCCCTGGTCGGTGACGATGCCGGCTACCTGAACGCCAGCCGCATCAAGGGCAGCCACGCCGCCATCAAGACCGGCATGCTGGCCGCCGAAGCCGCCTTCGACGCCATCGTCGCAGGCCGCCAGCACGACGAGCTGAGCGCCTACCCGGCCGCATTTGAATCCAGCTGGCTGTACGACGAGCTGAACAAGGCGCGCAACTTCAAGTACTGGTTCGGCAAGGGCCGCGACAAGGCGACCATCATGACCGGTATCGAGCAGAAGCTGTTCGGCGGCAACATGCCCTGGACCAAGCACCGCACCAAGGCCGACCACGTCAAGCTGAAGCCGGCCGCCGAGTGCCAGAAGATCGAGTATCCCAAGCCCGATGGCAAGCTGACCTTCGACCGCCTGAGCAGCGTGTTCATTGCCAACGTGCACCACGAGGAAAACCAGCCGGCGCACCTGACGCTGAAGGATCCGAACGTGCCGGTCAGCGTCAACCTGGCCAAGTACGGCGGCCCCGAGGCGCGCTACTGCCCGGCGGCGGTGTACGAATTCGTCGCCAACGACGACGGCAGCCAGCGCCTGCAGATCAACGCCGCCAACTGCGTGCACTGCAAGACCTGCGACATCAAGGACCCGACCCAGAACATCGTCTGGGTCACGCCGGAAGGCGGTGGTGGTCCCAACTACGGCAGCATGTAAGTTGCCTGCTTCTTCTGTCGGCAATAGCTGGCAGATGATGCGATACAAGCCCCTGCGTCTGTTGCCGCCGGGGCTTGATTGTTTTCTGCATCAGTCTTTTTTTCGACAGGATTCCTCAATCTATAATTAATACTTAATATCTAAATCATGAGGAAGTCATGTTCCAACATTGCCGGCCATCCGGAGAGTACAGACATCGCAACAACTTGCTAGCCGTATACATTATGTATACAATAAAGCCATGATCATCAGTTTCCAGCACAAGGGTCTGGAAGCTTTTTATCTCTCTGGTGACCCGTCCTGCCATAGGTTGACACTTTTCTTCATCAGGAAAGGAAAGAGTCATGGAAACAAGGGTCAAGCGCACACAGCGCGATTACACGCTAGCCTTCAAGTTGGCCGTCGTGGAACAAGTGGAAAAAGGCGAACTGACGTACAGGCAGGCGCAGGCCAGATATGGCATTCAAGGACGTTCAACGGTGTTGACGTGGCTGCGCCGCCATGGTCGCCAGAATTGGGACTCCATGGCATCATCCGCGATCATGCCGATCGACAAATTCTCCACCCAACTTACCCCAGAGCAGCAAATCAAGGCACTGCAAGTGCAGTTGGCCCAGGCACAGGAGAAGGCCAGGTTGTTTGAAGCGGTGCTCGACGTCCTTAAGAAGGATTACGGCGTGCGTGTCGTAAAAAAGCCTTCGGGCAAGTCCTTGAGCAAGGGCTCGTGCAAGGGCTGAGCATCAGCAGGGCCTGCCAGTACATGGGCATGAGCCGGCAAGCGTACTACCAGGGGCGCCAGCGACACACGCAGTGCATGGAGCGTGCACAGACCGTAGTGCAGCTGGTGCGGCAGCAACGTATGCGTCAGCCCCGCGTGGGTACACGCAAGTTGCATCACATGCTGCGCGAGCCCTTGCAAGAGGCGGGCATCAAGATGGGGCGCGACACCTTGTTCGATGTGCTGCGCAACGCCCGCTTGCTCGTGCCCCATCGCCGTGCCTATCACAAGACCACTGACAGCCATCACTGATTCAGGCGCCACCCCAACTTGCTCAAGGTTGGAGAGGGGCAAGTACAGGCAACAGGCAGCGAACAGGTATGGGTCGCTGATATCACCTATTTGCCTACAGCAGGCAAGTTCGTCTACTTGAGCCTGGTGACGGATGCGTATTCACGCAAGATTGTGGGCTGGCATGTGCACGAGAGTCTGCAGACCGAGGAGGTTGCGCAGGCGATGAAGATGGCATTGCGCACGCGACAGACGCGCCAGCGGCTGGTACATCATTCGGACAGGGGAATACAGTATTGCGCGACACACTATCAGGAGCTGCACCAGCGACATGGAGTCACGTGCTCGATGACAGATGGCTATGATTGCTATCAGAATGCGCTGGCCGAGCGGGTCAACGGCATTCTAAAGACAGAGCTTCTGCTGCATCGTCCGGCTGACTTGGCTCAGGCACGGCGCATGGTGGCTGAATCTGTGCAGATCTATAACCACGAGCGGGTTCATACTTCGCTGAAAATGCAAACGCCCGATGCGATGCATCGGGCATCATTGGCCGCAACTGCAGGAGCAGCCTGCCAATTTGTGGTGTCAACTTAATTCAGGACGGGTCAACCTACAATTATTTTGCGAAGTTTACACATTTTTTGTTGCTGGTTGCAACCATACACAAATCCGCGTTCCGGGCAATCAGAAAAACCACGCAGCAGCTGGCGCAAACCGTCCCGCTTGCCTGCAGCTGCCGGCCTGTACGTATAATTGGAATTTCCCACCACGCGAGGGCAAGCCTCGCTATTGGCCATGACTACCAAATTCGTATTCGTCACCGGCGGTGTCGTCTCTTCCCTGGGCAAGGGCATCGCGGCGGCGTCGCTGGCTGCCATCCTGGAATCGCGCGGCCTCAAGGTCACCCTGATCAAGCTGGATCCCTACATCAACGTGGACCCCGGCACCATGAGCCCCTTCCAGCACGGTGAAGTGTTCGTCACTGACGATGGCGCCGAAACCGACCTGGACCTGGGGCACTACGAGCGTTTCATCGAAACGCGCATGAACAAGTCCAACAACTTCACCACCGGACGCATCTACCAGTCGGTGCTGGAGAAGGAGCGCCGCGGCGACTACCTGGGCAAGACGGTGCAGGTGATCCCGCACATCACCAACGAGATCCAGGAGTACATCAAGCGCGGTGCCGGCATCGGCACGCCGGATGCGGTCGATGTCGCGATCTGCGAAGTCGGCGGTACCGTGGGTGACATCGAGTCCCTGCCCTTCCTGGAAGCCGTGCGTCAGTTGAGCCTGAAGCTCGGCCCCAACCACAGCGCCTTTGTCCACCTGACCTATGTGCCGTGGATTGCCGCTGCCGGCGAGCTGAAGACCAAGCCAACCCAGCACACGGTGCAAAAGCTGCGCGAAATCGGCATCCAGCCCGATGCCCTGCTGTGCCGCGCCGATCGCGAGATCCCGGGCGAGGAGCGCGAGAAGATCAGCCTGTTCACCAACGTGCCCGAGTGGGGCGTGATCAGCATGTGGGACGTGGACACCATCTACAAGGTGCCGCGCATGCTGCACGAGCAAGGCCTGGACGGCCTGATCTGCGACAAGCTGCGCCTGAACACGCCGCCGGCCACGCTGAAGCGCTGGGACGATCTGGTCTACGCGCTGGAACACCCGCAGCACACGCTGCGCGTGGCCATGGCCGGCAAGTACGTGGAACTGTCCGACAGCTACAAGTCGATCAACGAGGCGCTGCGCCACGCCGGCATGAAGAACCACAGCCGTGTGGAAATCTGCTACATCGATTCCGAAACGCTGACGCCCGAGAACGTGGCGCAGGAGCTGTCGGTGTATGACGCGATCCTGGTGCCGGGCGGCTTTGGCAAGCGCGGAGTGGAAGGCAAGATTGCCGCTGCCCGCTATGCGCGTGAAAACGGCGTGCCCTACCTCGGCATCTGCCTGGGCATGCAGGTCGCCACCATCGAATACGCGCGCAACATGGCCGGCCTGGCCAACGCCAACAGCACCGAATTCGAACCCGACACACCCTACCCCGTCATCGCCCTGATCGACGAGTGGAAGGACGCCGATGGCAGCATCCAGACGCGCAACGCCGATTCCGACCTGGGCGGCACCATGCGCCTCGGCGCGCAAAGCTCGGACGTCAAGCCGGGCACGCTGGCGCACCAGATCTACGGCGACGTGGTGACCGAGCGCCACCGCCATCGCTACGAAGCCAACACCCAGTACCTGGATCGCCTGAGCGAGGCCGGCCTGGTGATCTCGGCGCGCACCCAGCGCGAGCACCTGACCGAGATCGTCGAACTGCCGCAGAATGTGCACCCCTGGTACGTGGGCGTGCAGTTCCATCCGGAATTCAAGTCCACCCCCTGGGACGGCCACCCGCTGTTCAATTCCTACATCAAGGCCGCGCTGCAACGCCAGCAGTCCGGCAAGGAGCAAGCATGAAACTCTGCGGATTCGACGTTGGTCTGGAGCATCCCTTCTTCCTGATTTCCGGCCCTTGCGTGGTCGAAAGCGAGCAGCTGCAGCTGGATGTGGCCGGTCGCCTGCAGGAAATCACCGGCAAGCTGGGCATTCCCTTCATCTTCAAGAGCAGCTACGACAAGGCGAACCGCTCCAGTGGCAGCAGCTTCCGTGGCCCCGGCATGCAGGCCGGCCTGGACATCCTGGCCAAGGTCAAGCGTGAACTGAACGTGCCGATCCTGACCGATGTGCACACCGAAGCCGAAGTGCCGATGGTGGCCAGCGTGGTCGACGTGCTGCAGACGCCGGCCTTCCTGTGCCGCCAGACCGATTTCATCCGCGCCGTGGCCCAGTCCGGCAAGCCGGTGAACATCAAGAAGGGCCAGTTCCTGGCTCCGCACGACATGAAGAACGTGATCGACAAGGCGCGCGCGGCAGCTGCCGAAGCCAGTCTGGAAACCGACAACTTCATGGCCTGCGAGCGTGGTGCCAGCTTTGGCTACAACAACCTGGTGAGCGACATGCGCTCGCTGGCAATCATGCGCGAAAGCGGTGCGCCGGTGGTCTATGACGCCACCCACAGCGTGCAGCTGCCGGGCGGCCAGGGCACCAGCAGCGGCGGCATGCGCGAGATGGTGCCGGTGCTGTCGCGTGCGGCGGTGGCGGTTGGCGTGGCCGGCCTGTTCATGGAAACCCACCCGAACCCGAGCTGTGCCCTGAGCGATGGCCCCAACGCCGTGCCGCTGGAGCACATGCCCGAGCTGCTGGAAACCCTGCTGGAGCTGGATCGCGTCACCAAGAAGACGATCGCCAGCCGTGGCCTGCTGGAAGAGCGCATCCAGCAGTTTTGCCAGTAAGCCAGCCTGATCCGTATTTGTCCGATTTTTTGAAAACCCGAGAGAAAAGGAACTCCCATGAGTGCAATCGTTGATATCGTCGGCCGCGAAGTCCTGGACAGCCGTGGCAACCCCACCGTCGAGTGCGACGTGCTGCTGGAAAGCGGCGTGATGGGCCGCGCTGCCGTGCCGAGCGGCGCCTCCACCGGCAGCCGCGAGGCGATCGAACTGCGTGACGGCGACAAGAGCCGTTACCTGGGCAAGGGCGTGCTGAAGGCGGTCGATCACATCAACACCGAAATCCTGGAAGCCGTGCTGGGCCTGGACGCCTCCGAGCAGGCCTTCCTGGACCGCACCCTGATCGAACTGGACGGTACCGACAACAAGAGCCGTCTGGGCGCCAACGCCATGCTGGCCGTGTCCATGGCCGTGGCCCGCGCTGCTGCCGAAGAATCCGGCCTTCCGCTGTACCGCTACTTCGGTGGCATGGGTGGCTACCAGCTGCCGGTGCCGATGATGAACGTGATCAACGGTGGCGCACACGCCAACAACAACCTGGACCTGCAGGAGTTCATGATCATCCCGGTGGGCGCTCCGTCCTTCCGTGAAGCGCTGCGTTACGGCACCGAGGTGTTCCACGCGCTGAAGAAGATCATCCACGACAAGGGCATGAGCATTGCCGTGGGCGACGAAGGCGGCTTTGCCCCGAACGTCGACAACCACGAAGCCGCGATCCAGCTGATCCTGCAGGCGATCAGCGACGCCGGCTACACCCCGGGCCAGGAAATCGTGCTGGGCCTGGACTGCGCCAGCTCCGAGTTCTACAAGGACGGCAAGTACGTGCTGGAGGGCGAAGGCGGCCTGCAGCTGACGGCCGAAGAATGGGCCAACATGCTGGCGACCTGGTGCGACAAGTACCCGATCATCAGCATCGAGGACGGCATGGCCGAAGGCGACTGGGACGGCTGGAAGCTGCTGACCGAGAAGCTGGGCCAGAAGGTGCAGCTGGTCGGCGACGACCTGTTCGTGACCAACACGAAAATCCTGCAGGAAGGCATCGAGAAGGACATCGCCAACTCGATCCTGATCAAGATCAACCAGATCGGCACCCTGACCGAAACCTTCGAAGCGATCGAGATGGCCAAGCGCGCCGGCTACACCGCCGTGATCAGCCACCGCTCCGGCGAGACCGAGGACAGCACGATTGCCGATATCGCCGTGGGCACCAACGCCGGCCAGATCAAGACCGGCTCCCTGAGCCGCTCCGACCGCATGGCCAAGTACAACCAGCTGCTGCGCATCGAGGAAGACCTGGGCGACATCGCCGTGTACCCGGGCCGCAAGGCGTTCTACAATCTGCGCTAATCCCGCAGCCGTCACACCCGCATCGCCATGAACCTGTCCATCAATCGCATCGTCACCGCCGTGCTGATTGCCGTGCTGCTGGTGCTGCAGATCCAGATCTGGACCGGTCGTGGCAGCGTGCAGGAGGTGAGCCTGATGAAGCAGCAGCTGGAAAGCCAGCGCGATACCAACGCGCAGCTGGAACAGCAGATCAGCCGCATCGAATCCGAGATTGCCGACCTGAAGGAAGGCCTGTCCACGGTGGAAGAGAAAGCCCGTTACGAGATGGGCATGCTCAAGCCGAACGAGATCTTTGTGCAGATTGCACGCTGAGCGCCCTGCTTCCAACGAAAAAATCCCGCCTATGCGGGATTTTTTCTTGCCGTGGCAAGGACTTACTGCAGCTTGTCGCTGGCCGGCGGCTGTTGCGCAGCCGAGGTGAACAGCTGCGCCACCTCGACCTTGTCGAAATGGTACTGCTGGCCACAGAACTCACAGCCGACCTCGATCTCGCCGTGGTCCTCGAGGATGCTCTCGGCCTCCTCCTGGCCCAGCGTACGCACCATGTTGGCGACGCGCTGCTGGCTGCAGGTGCAGGCAAAGTGCGGTACCGGATCGGTCTCGGCCGGCACGAAGCGCAGCAGCTTCTCGTTCCAGAACAGGCGGTGCAGGATGGTGTCCAGGTCCAGCTCCAGCAACTCTTCTTCCTTCAGGCTTTGCGCCAGCGTGGCGATATGGTTGTAGCTCTCGTCGGCTTCGGCGCGGGCTTCATCGCTAGGCGCGGCGGTGCTGCCAGCCAGGTTGGCCTCGCCTTCCAGCGGCAGGCGCTGGATCAGCAGGCCGGCGGCGACCTGCTCGTTGGCGGCCAGTACCAGCGTGGTGTCCAGCTGTTCGCTCTGGCGCATGTAGTGGCGCAGCATGTCGGCGACGCGCGCAAACGGCTGGCCGGTGCTGTCCTTGAGCGGCACCACGCCCTGGTAGGGTTGCTGCCCCGGCAGGCGGTCGCGCGGGTCCAGCGTGATCGCGCACTGGCCCTGGCCGTGCAGGTTGACCAGTTCGGTCATGCCGGCATCTTCCGCCACCTCGCCAACGATGCTGGCGGTGGCGCGCAGGCCCAGGCTGGGCTGCACTTCGGCCACGGCCACCTTGACCGGGCCATCACCCTGCACCTGCAGGATCAGCGCGCCGTTGAACTTGATATTGGACTGCATCAGCATGGCGGCGGCCGTCATCTCGCCAAGCAGGTGGTTGACGGAGGCCGGATACGGACCGCTCTGGGTATTGGCGGCGCGGCGCTGCACCACCTCTTGCCAGGCATCGGTCAGGCGCACGGCCACGCCGCGCACCGGAATGCCGTCAAACAGGAATTTCTGGATCTGGGACATGGTTGTTCTCGTGAAACGGCCCGGCGCAGCTGGCCAGGCCCAGATTGTCCAGATGGGGTTCAGCCGATCTTCTTCAAGCCTTGGCGATAACGGCTGGCGTTGCCGATATAGTGCTGCGCGCTCTGGCGCAGGCCTTCGATCTGCTCGGGCGTGAGCTGGCGCACCACCTTGGCCGGGCTGCCCAGGATCATGCTGCCATCGGGGAACTCCTTGCCTTCCGTCACCAGCGCACCAGCGCCGACCAGGCAGTTCTTGCCGATTTTTGCGCCATTGAGCACCACGGCACCAATGCCGATCAGGCTCTCGTCGCCAATCGTGCAGCCGTGCAGCATCACCATGTGGCCGACCGTGACGTGACGGCCGATGGTCAGCGGCACGCCTTCATCGGTATGCAGCACGCTGCCGTCCTGGATATTGCTGCCTTCGCCGATAGTGATCGGGTCGTTGTCGCCGCGCAGCGTGCAGTTGAACCAGATATTCACGTCAGCCGCCAGATGCACATCGCCCATGACCTGGGCGGAATCGGCTACCCAGGCGCTGTCAGCCACCTGGGGGGTCTTGTCGTCGAGTTGGTAAAGGGCCATGCTGGTCTGTCTCCGGTCAAAAACGGGGCGGCGGCGCGCGCCTACAATGTTTCCATGAGTGTACGACAAGCCGCCCGCGCCGCCCTGAGCCTGACCGATCCTGCCGCCAAGGTGGCTGCCACCCATGCCGTCTGGCAGCAGGCGCAGGACGCCGATCTGGCCACGGAAGCCAGCCTGTCCGCCGAGGCGCTGATCGCGCTGGAGCCGGCACCGATTCCCGGCCGTCCGGACCAGCCGGAACTGGTGCATCCGAAAGACGTGGCACAGCGCAGCGTGCATACGCCAGCTGGCCGTGCCGCGCTGCTGCACGCAGTGGTGCATATCGAATTCAACGCCATCAACCTGGCACTTGATGCAGTCTGGCGCTTCAGTGGCATGCCCGAAGGCTTTTACCTGGACTGGCTGCGCGTGGCGCGCGAGGAAGCCGAGCACTTCACCATGCTGCACGAGCACCTGCAGCAGATGGGCTGGCAGTACGGCGATTTTGTCGCGCACGATGGCCTGTGGACGATGTGCGAGAAGACCGCCGATGACATCGTGGCGCGCATGGCGCTGGTACCGCGCACGCTGGAGGCGCGCGGGCTGGATGCCACGCCGCTGATCCAGCAGCGCCTGCGTGCGATCAACGCCGACGATGCGCAGGTCACGGCGAATCTGCTCGATACCATCCTGCGGGACGAGATCGGCCATGTGGCGATCGGCAACCACTGGTACCGCTGGCTGTGTGCGCGCTACGAACTGGAGCCGGTCTCGCACTATGGCGAGCTGGTGCACCAGTACGCGGCACCACGCCTGAAGCCACCCTTCAACGAGGCAGCGCGCAAGCAGGCCGGCTTCAGCCAGGAAGAGCTGGACTACCTGCTGGGCATGGGCGTGCAACAGGCACAATAGAAAGATCACAAGACCTATCAGGAGACCCCGATGAACGACGCACTGCTCTACGAACAGGATGGTGCCATCGTCACGCTGACGATGAACCGCCCCGACATGCGCAACCCGATTTCCGAGCCGGACATGATCGAGGCCTTCGAGGATGCGGTACTGCGCATCAACCGCGATGCCAGCGTGCGCGTGGTGATCCTGACTGGCGCTGGCAGCGCGTTTTCCTCCGGCGGCAACGTCAAGCACATGCGGGATCGTGAAGGCATGTTCGGCGGTTCGCCGGCACAGATCCGCAACGGCTATCGCCACGGCATCCAGCGCATTCCGCGTGCTCTGTGGGAGCTGGAGGTGCCGGCGATTGCCGCCGTCAACGGCCCGGCCATCGGCGCTGGTTGCGACCTGACCTGCATGTGCGATATCCGCATCGCCTCCACCAGGGCCCAGTTTGCCGAGAGCTTTGCCAAGATCGGCATCATCCCCGGCGACGGCGGTGCCTGGCTGCTGCCACGCGTGGTCGGCATGTCACGCGCCAGCGAAATGGCGTTTACCGGCGAACCGATAGATGCGCAGACCGCACTGGCCTGGGGTCTGGTGTCGCGCGTGGTGGAGCCAGAGCAGCTGCTGGACAGCGCGCGCCAGCTGGCGCAGCGCATTGCCGTGAACCCGCCGCAGGCGGTGCGCATGAGCAAGCGCCTGCTGCGCGAGGGCCAGCACATGCGCCTCGACAGCCTGCTGGAACTGTCGGCCGCGATGCAGGCGCTGGCGCACCACACGCAGGACCACGCCGAAGCGGTCAACGCAATGCTGGAAAAGCGCCCCGGCAGCTACACCGGCGAATAAGCCGGCACGCCAGTTCAGCCACGCGGATGGTGCTGCGCCACCATCTGCTTCAGGCGTTCGCGCGCCACATGCGTGTAAATCGTGGTGGTGCTGATATCGGCATGGCCGAGCAGCAGTTGTACCGAACGCAAGTCCGCGCCATGGTTGAGCAAATGCGTGGCAAAGGCATGGCGCAGGGTGTGCGGTGACAGCGGCGTGGTGATGCCGGCCTGTTGCGCATACTTTTTCACCAGATGCCAGAACATGGCGCGCGTCATCGCCTCGCCGGGGTGCGCGCCGCGAATCGTCACGAACACGGCATCGGTCTGATGGCCCTTGAGCAGCGCCGGGCGCGCCTGTTCCAGGTAGCGCTGCAACCAGTCATGCGCCACATCACCAAACGGCACCAGCCGTTCCTTGTCGCCCTTGCCGGTGATGCGCAGCACGCGCTCGCTCGGGCTGATATGGAACAGGCGCAGATCGACCAGCTCGCTGACGCGCAGGCCGCTGGCGTACATCAGTTCCAGCATGGCGCGATCGCGCTGGCCAAGCTCGGTATCCCCATCCGGCGCGGCCAGCAAGGCCTCGACCTGGGCTTCGCTCAGCGTCTGCGGCACGCGTGCCGGCTGGCGCGCCGCCTGCAGCCGCAGCGTCGGATCTTCCGCCAGGCGCTGCTCGCGCACCGCCCAGCGGTAGAAACGCTTGAGCACGGTCAGCTTGCGGTTGGCACTGGTGGCCTTGCCGCCCTGGCCCTGCACGCCGCCGCTGCTGAAGAGATAGCCCTGGTAGAGCTGGATATCCATTTCCAGCGCCTGCAGCAAGCTGCGCGGCGGTGTCTGCTGCGCCAGCCAGCGCACGAACAGTGCCAGATCGCTGCGGTAAGCGGCCAGCGTGTTGCGGCTCAGGCCGTCTTCGAGCCAGAGGGCATCAAGGAAGGCGTCGATCTCGTCAGGGGCGCGGACAGGAAGCGTGTCGGTATCGGACATGCCGCCATTATCCGGGCAGCCGGCGCCAGTGCCGATAGCTGCCCTCGCCAGATACGTGTACTGCCGGCATCGGCCTGGCGTAAGCTGGCAGGCATCATCTTTCAGGAGCTTCCAGCATGTCCCAGCCACACGCCAGCCACGACGATGTCGTGCAGCAGCAGTACCAGCCCCGCGCCCAGGCCTACGCCAGCAGCGCCGTCCATGCCGCCGGCCCGGATCTGGCGCGCGCCAGCGAACTGGTCGTCTCCCTGGCGGCTGCCGATGCCGGCTGGCAGGTGCTCGATGCCGGCTGTGGTGGCGGCCATCTCGGTTTTGCGCTGGCTGCGCTGCCGCCCATCGCGCAGGTCTGTGCGCTGGATCCGACCCCGGCCATGCTGGAGGTGGTGCAGCAGGGCGCAATTGAGCGCGGATTGGCGCAGCGCCTGCACACGCTGCAAGGCCATGCCGGCGCGCTGCCGTTTGCCGATGCCCACTTCGATCTGGTCGCCAGCCGCTACAGCGCCCACCATTGGCGCGACCTGGAGGCTGGCCTGGCCGATCTGGTGCGTGTGCTGCGTCCGGGCGGCTACCTGCTGATGATCGACACGCTGGGACACGAGGACGTGCTGTGCCATGTGCACAGCCAGACCATGGAACTGCTGCGCGATGCCTCGCATGTCTGCAACCGTTCGATCCCGGAATGGCGGCAGCTGCTGCAAGCCGCCGGCGTCGACATCCTGCATGAGCAGGCCTGGCCGCTACGACTGGAGTTTGCCTCCTGGATTGCACGCATGCAGACTCCGCCCGATCGCGCCCAGGCGGTACGCGCCGTGCTGCAACAGGCACCGGCCGAAGTGCGCGATGCCCTGCTGGCCGAGGCCGATGGCAGCTTCACGCTGCAGACCGGCCTCTGGCTGGCCCGCAAGCCGGTCTAGCCCTGCGCCAGCGCCCAGGCCACGTGCTCGCGCACCAGCGCCTCCGGATGTCCGGCATGCCGTTGCAAGGCCGTTCGGATCGCATCAGCCTGGCCGGCATCGGCCACGCGCAGCGCATTGCCCAGTGCCACGGCAATATTGCGCAGCCAGCGCACATGGCCGATGCGGCGGATCGGGCTGCCTTCGGTACAGCGCAGGAAGGTGGCCTCGTCCCATTGCCAGAGCTGCAGCAGCTGCGCACTGCCGAGGCCATGGCGTTCGTCAAAATCCGGCAGCGCCTGGCGCCGGGCAAACTTGTTCCAGGGGCAGATCAGCTGGCAGTCATCACAGCCGTAGATACGGTTGCCCAGCAGCGGCCGCAGTTCCAGCGGGATCGGGCCATCGTGCTCGATCGTCAGGTAGGAAATGCAGCGGCGCGCATCGAGCCGGTACGGCGCGATGATGGCCTGGGTCGGGCAGATGTCGATGCAGGCGCGGCACTGGCCGCAGTGGCCGGTTTCCGGCTCGGTCAGCGGCAGCGCCAGATCGATATAGATTTCGCCGAGGAAGAACATGGAGCCGGCCTCGCGGTTCAGCGTCAGCGTGTGCTTGCCGCGCCAGCCCTGGCCGCTGCGGCTGGCCAGCTCGACCTCGAGCACCGGGGCGGAATCGGTAAACACGCGGTGGCCGAACGGTCCGAGTACGCCCGCCATGGCATCGGCCAGCTTCTGCAGGCGCTGACGCAGCACCTTGTGGTAATCACGGCCACGGGCGTAGAGCGATACCACCGCTTCGCCGGGCTGCTGCAGCCGGGCCAGTTCATGCTCGCGCCAGTCTTCCGGCGTCGCGCCGGGCAGATAATCCATGCGCGCCGTGATCACGCGCACCGTGCCCGGCACCAGCTCGGCCGGGCGCGCGCGCTTCAGGCCATGGCTTTCCATGTAGTGCATGCTGCCGTGAAAGCCCTGCTTGAGCCAGGCCAGCAGCCCCGGCTCGGCGCTGGACAGGTCGACATCGGCCACGCCCAGTCGGGAAAAGCCGAGCGCGGTCGCCTGCTGCTGCAGGATCGACCATAATGTTTCCGGACTGGGGGGCGTCTGCTGTTCCACGATTCCTGTTTCCAACCTGCTGCCGGCGGCCCGCGGCCAGCCCCATGCAGCTGTGATGACACTGATGATTGTAAAAAACCTGACCTGGCCTGACGAATCGGCTACCCAGGAGTTTGCCAGCCGGCTGGCCGCTTACTGGCAACAGCATCCGGACAGCGCCGATCTGCTGGTGCTGCTGCACGGTGACCTTGGCGCCGGCAAGACGACGCTGGTACGCCATCTGCTGCGCGGCCTGGGCGTGGCGGGCCGCATCAAGAGCCCGACGTATGCGCTGGTGGAGCCATATGTAACCCCCTGTGTGCAAGTGTGGCATTTTGATTTTTACCGCTTTGCCGACCCGCAAGAATGGGAAGATGCAGGGTTACGCGACATTTTCGCCACGCCGGGCCTGAAACTGGTCGAGTGGCCGGACAAGGCCGGGGACCTGCTGCCGCAGCCCGACTGGATCATCCGGCTCAGCTCCGATGTGGATGAAGTGCGCCATCTCACCCTGGAAGCCCTGACGCCGCGTGGCGTCACCCTGATGCAGGAAGCGACATGATCCAACGCAGGACGATCATCCAGAGCGCCGGACTGATGCTGGCAGGCATCTCCGGCAGTGTGCGCGCCGCCAATATCGTGGCCGTGCGCGCCTGGCCCGCCCCCGAATACAGCCGAATCACGCTGGAATCCGACCAGCCGCTGCAGTACACCCAGACCCTGATCCAGAATCCGCACCGGCTGGCTGTCGATATCACCGGCGTTCCACTCACGCAGGAGCTGCGCGACCTGGTCAGCAAGGTGCCGCCGGACGATCCGAATATCGGCGGTATCCGTGTCGGCCAGTACGATACCAACACGGTGCGTATCGTGGTCGACCTGAAGCAGCAAGTCACGGCGCAGGTGTTCACGCTGAACCCGGTTGCGGCCTACCAGAACCGCCTGGTGTTCGACCTCTACCCGGGCCAGGCCAAGGCGGTGGATCCGCTGGAACAGCTGATTGCCGAATACACGCGCGATCCCGGCGCGCCGACGCCCACTGCTCCGGCACCAGCTCCGGCGGCCCCCACCCTGCCGCCGCCGTTCCAGAGCGCCGCGGCCGGCAGCAGCGATCCGCTGGCCGATCTGATTGCACGCCGCTCCACCAGCATGGCAGCGCTGTCCCCGGCGCCGGCCAGCCCGCCGCGTATCACCGTCGCGCCCGAACGTCCGGTGCCGTCCAGGCCGATCCCGCGTCCGGAACCAGCCCCCATGGCGCCGGCCGTGCGTACCGCCAGCCGCACCGACCGCCTGATCATCGTCGCACTCGATCCCGGCCATGGCGGCGAGGATCCCGGCGCCATCGGCCCGGGCGGCACCTACGAGAAAACCATCGTGCTTGCAATTGCGCGCAAGCTGCGCGACCGCATCAACCGCAGCAGCGTCAACGGCAGCCCGATGCGCGCCTTCCTGACGCGTGACGGCGACTATTTCGTGCCGCTGAACACGCGCGTGCAGAAGGCACGCCAGGTACAGGCCGACCTGTTCATCAGCATCCACGCCGATGCCTTCATCACGCCACAGGCGAATGGCTCCAGCGTCTACGCGCTCAGCACCACCGGCGCCAGCAGCAGTGCCGCACGCTGGCTCGCCAACAAGGAAAACAATGCCGACCTGGTCGGCGGCCTGAACGTGCGCAGCCGCGATGCCACCGTGCAGCGTGCCCTGCTCGACATGAGTACCACCGCACAAATCCGTGACAGCCTGTCGCTGGGCGGTGCATTGCTGGGCGAAATCGGCAAGATCAACCGCCTGCACAAGCCCAAGGTGCAACAGGCGGGTTTTGCCGTGCTGAAGGCGCCGGACATTCCCAGCGTGCTAGTGGAAACTGCCTTTATCAGCAATCCGGGTGAAGAGCGCAAGCTGGCCAGCGGCTCGCACCAGAACGTGCTGGCCGATTCGCTGATGCAGGGCATCCAGCGTTATTTCCGCCAGAACCCGCCGCTGGCGCGCAGCCGTACGGTCTGAGCCGGCCGGCTGCCCCAGCTCAATCGAGCATCAGCGCCAGCACCCAGAGCACGGTAAACGCCAGTTGGAGGTGCGCCGTGCGCGCCAGCAGCCAGTTGTGGCGCCGGCTGGGCTCCCAGGTCGCCATGCGCCAGGCCAGCACCAGGGCCAATGGAAGTGTCAGGTGTGGCAGCGCATGGACCCAGTTACGTGCCTGCGAAGCCGCCAGCAGGTAGGGCACGGCCAGCATGGCAGCGTAAATCATGCGGCTGGCCGTCAGGCCAATGCGCACCGACAGTGTGTCCTTGCCGGCCAGCGCGTCCGATGCCGCATCGCGCGTGTTGTTGACCAGCATCACGGCCGAGGCAAAGGCGCCCATCATGTGACCCAGGATCCAGATCTGCCGGCTCAGCGTGCCGGTCTGCAGATAGTAGCTGCCCAGCACCGCGGCCAGCCCGAAAAACACCCAGACAAACACCTCGCCCAGCGGCCCGTGCGAGATCGGCGCCGGCCCCATGGTGTAGGCCCAGCCACAGAACAGCGCCACCAGCCCGAGGATCACGATCGGCCAGCCGCCGATCCAGGCCAGATACATGCCAAGTGCAAAAGCCAGCAGCAGACAGCCCAGACCGGCCCGCTTGACCTGGCGCGCGCTCAGCCAGCCCTTGGCCACGGCACGATCCGGCCCGAGGCGCTGGCCGCGGTCAATGCCGCTTTCGTAATCACCGGCATCGTTGAGCAGGTTGGTGGCAATCTGGATCAGCACCGCCGCCAGGAAGGTGACGATGGCCACATCCCAGTGCAGCATGCCGAGCTGGTGCCAGGCCAGGGTACAGGCCGCCAGGACGCCGGACAGCGTCACGCTCAGCGTATGCGGGCGGGCGGCCAGCAGCCAGGCCACGGCGGGAGAAGGAGCTGGTCGCGCCGGAGGGCGGTCTGCGGCGTCGAAACTGTCAGCGTTTTGCGTCATGCTCCGGATTGTAGGCAATCCGGAATCCGCTCATCGCATCGCGAATAGTTCCTGATGGAATTGATCTGCCGGCAGGCCATGCGCGCACAGGTCCTGGCGCAGCGCATCGGCAAACCCGGTCGGGCCGCAGAACCAGACACTGGCGGTCTGCCAGTCGGGCACCAGCTGGCGCAGGCGCGCGCCGGTCAGATAGCCATCGCGCTTGTCCACCATCACATGCAGGCGCACACCGGCGGCATCGGCATTGTCGCGCAGCAACTGCAGCGCCTCGCCATCGTCATGCGCGACCGGGTGGAACAGGTCGACCGCCTCATGCTGCACGCCGCTCTCCTGCTGCATCTGCTGCATGCGTGCGATGAAGGGCGTGATACCGATACCGGCACCGATCCAGATCTGGCGGCCACGGCCCCCGTTGAAGGTGAAGCGACCGTACGGACCTTCCACCGTGACCGGCATGCCCGGCTTGAGCACCTCGTGCAGCGTGCTGGTGTGATCGCCCAGCGCCTTGGTCACGAACAGGATCTCGCGCTGCTGCGGATCCCAGCTCGAGGCCATGGTGTACGGATGGGCGCGCTCGGAACTGCCGATCACGTTGACAAAGGCAAACTGTCCAGCCTGGTGACCCGGCCAGCCCTGCTCCAGCCGCACCCGGGTGGCCAGGATATGCAGATCGGGAAAATAGCGCAGATGGCTAATCTTGCCAGGGACCTGGCGGCTGGCACCGACCCGGCCCAGCAGCACCAGCACCGCCGCCACGCTGCCCGCCACGACCAGCAGCGCCATCACCCAGCCAATCGGCTGCGTCCAGTAATCGAACTTCATCAGCACCAGCGTGTGCCAGCACAGCACCAGATAGGTGATTGCCAGGATCTTGTGCGTCTTGATGAACAGGCGGTACGGGAAGCGCTTGACCAGCGCCAGCACCATCAGGATCAGCGCCGCGTAGAACGCCCATTCGCCCAGGGTCTCAGCCAGACCGCGCTGCGTGCGCAGCCAGGCCTCGATCCCTTGCAATGGCCCGCCCGGGCCGCTACCGCTGCCCCCGGCCGGCCGCTCCAGCCAGCCCCAGCCGACCATCCACTTGGTGCCCTTGGCCCACCACCAGTGCAGCACGCTGGTCACCAGCGCAGCAATACCCAGCCACTTGTGCAGGCGGTACATCTTGTCCAGGCCATCCAGCGCCGATTCCAGCCAAGCCGGACGCAGCGCCAGCCACATGCACAAGGCCATGCTGCTTATGGCCAGCACACCGCTGTACTGCACGAAGACGTTGCGGAACGGGAAATAGCCAAATGGCTGCGGCCACAGGGAATCGGCCATCAGCCACAGCCCTGTCAGACCCAGCAAGATGCCCCACAGGGCGGCCCGTATTCTGCGCATGGAAACCTCACTTTCATTAGGGATATTTCCATGGTAGCCGCCGAATCTTAAGACTGACTGATGGAACAGTACTACCTTGGTAGGATACAGGGCACTGGACGGCATCTGCCAGCAGTGGTAAATTGCTTGAAAATCAGGAACTTGCCATGCATTCTTGCACCAGAGCCACAGACATTGCCGATCCCGATCCGCTGCGCCGCCAGGCCATGGCGCTGCTGCCCCTGCTGGCCGCCACTGCGCTGCTGGCCGGCTGTGGCTCCAGCCCCAGGACAGGCAGCCGACAGGCGCGCCGCCCTGCCCCCGCCCCTACAGGCGGCCAGTTGCGCACGCGCTACCCGCAACTGGCAGCCAGCCGGCCGGTCCTGCTCGATCCGCGCCTGCGCGAAGCCGCCGTCGCCAGCGCCCTGATGACGGTCAACACGCCCTACCGCTACGGCGGCAATACGCCGGAAGGCGGCTTTGACTGCAGCGGGCTGGTGCAATACGTGTTCAACAGCATCGGTGGCCAGCGCCTGCCGCGTAGCACGCGCCAGTGGGCCGAAGGCAGCACGCCGCTGGAGCTGTCGCGGCTACAGCGCGGCGACCTGCTGTTCTTCAATACCAGCGGTGCCTCGTTCTCGCACATGGGCATCCATATCGGCAACCACCAGTTCGTGCACGCGCCGTCCACCGGCGGCACGGTGCGCACCGACAGCCTCTACAACCGCTATTTCGCACCGCGTTTTGACGGCGCACGCAGCGTGTTCCAGCGCGCCTGAAACCGGCCAAATCCTGCGGCGCAACAGGAATTTGCCGCTCGGCTCTTGAAATCCTGCCGGACACCCTTATCATTAGCACTCATCAGGGCAGAGTGCTAACAACGCCCTGTGCCAGCCTCGCGGCTGGTCTGCCTCAGGCATTCCACTGGCACCTTCCACAGGTGCCAGTGCCCATTTTTCAATCTGAACTCAACCAGTTCTCAAAGGAGATCCTCATGAAACTGCGTCCCATCGCCGATCGCGTGATCGTCAAGCGTCTGGAAAACGAAACCAAGACTGCCTCCGGCATCGTCATCCCCGACAACGCCGCCGAGAAGCCCGACCAGGGTGAAGTGCTGGCCGTGGGCCCGGGCAAGAGCAACGACAAGGGCGAAGTCAAGGCCCTGTCCGTGAAAGTGGGCGACCGCGTCCTGTTCGGCAAGTACAGTGGCCAGACCGTGAAGCTGAACGGCGAAGAACTGCTGGTCATGAAGGAAGACGACCTGTTCGCCGTCGTCGAGCAGTAATCGTTTCCATCCCCTTCTGAACATTCATTCAAGACAAAGAACACTGGAGAAATTCACATGGCAGCTAAAGACGTAGTATTTGGCAATGACGCACGCGCCCGCATGGTTGAAGGCGTGAACATCCTGGCCAACGCGGTCAAGACCACCCTGGGCCCGAAGGGTCGCAACGTGGTGCTGGAGCGCTCCTTCGGCGCCCCCACCGTGACCAAGGACGGCGTGTCCGTGGCCAAGGAAATCGAGCTGAAGGACAAGCTGCAGAACATGGGCGCGCAAATGGTCAAGGAAGTCGCTTCCAAGACCTCCGACAACGCTGGTGACGGTACCACCACCGCCACCGTGCTGGCCCAGGCCATCGTGCGCGAAGGCATGAAGTACGTGGCCGCCGGCATGAACCCGATGGACCTGAAGCGCGGTATCGACAAGGCCGTTGCCGCCCTGGTCGAGCAGCTGAAGGGCGCTTCCAAGCCCACCACCACCTCCAAGGAAATCGCCCAGGTCGGTTCCATTTCCGCCAACTCCGACGAATCCATCGGCCAGATCATCGCTGAAGCCATGGACAAGGTTGGCAAGGAAGGCGTGATCACCGTGGAAGACGGCAAGTCCCTGCAGAACGAGCTGGACGTGGTGGAAGGCATGCAGTTCGACCGCGGCTACCTGTCTCCCTACTTCATCAACAACCCGGAAAAGCAGATCGCCCTGCTGGAAAACCCCTTCGTGCTGCTGTTCGACAAGAAGATCAGCAACATCCGCGACCTGCTGCCCGTGCTGGAAGCGGTCGCCAAGGCTGGTCGCCCGCTGCTGATCATCGCTGAAGACGTCGATGGCGAAGCGCTGGCTACGCTGGTGGTGAACACCATCCGTGGCATCCTGAAGGTCGTGGCCGTCAAGGCACCGGGCTTCGGTGACCGCCGCAAGGCCATGCTGGAAGACATCGCCATCCTGACCGGTGGCAAGGTGATCGCCGAGGAAGTGGGCCTGTCCCTGGAGAAAGTCACGCTGGCCGACCTGGGCCAGGCCAAGACGATCGAAGTGGGCAAGGAAAACACCACCATCATCGACGGCGCTGGCGCTGCTGCCGACATCGAGGCACGCGTCAAGCAGATCCGCATCCAGATCGAGGAAGCCACCTCTGACTACGACCGCGAGAAGCTGCAGGAACGCGTGGCCAAGCTGGCCGGCGGCGTGGCCGTGATCAAGGTCGGTGCTGCTACCGAAGTCGAAATGAAGGAAAAGAAGGCCCGCGTGGAAGACGCGCTGCACGCGACCCGCGCTGCCGTGGAAGAAGGCATCGTGGCTGGCGGTGGCGTGGCCCTGCTGCGCGCCCGCGCCGGTGTTGGCGAGATCAAGACCGAGAACCTGGACCAGGAAGCTGGCGTCAAGCTGGTGTTCAAGGCCATCGAAGCCCCGCTGCGCGAAATCGTGGCCAACGCCGGTGACGAACCGAGCGTGGTGGTGAACAAGGTGCTGGAAGGCTCTGGCAACTTCGGCTTCAACGCGGCCAACCACACCTATGGCGACATGATCGAAATGGGTATCCTGGACCCGACCAAGGTGACCCGCACCGCGCTGCAGAACGCTGCTTCCGTGGCCAGCCTGATGCTGACCACCGAGTGCATGGTGGCCGAGCTGCCGAAGGAAGATGCTCCGGCCATGCCGGACATGGGCGGCATGGGTGGCATGGGCGGCATGATGTAATCAGCCCCTTGCCTCCGGCGGCAGGCTCCGGCCTGCTGCCAGCAAGACCCGCAACCCGCAGTGGCACACGCCCTGCGGGTTTTTTCATGGGCGCTTCAGCTGCCGCCAAACACCTCGATCACCTGGCGCAGGTCGGACTGCGTGACCACGCTGGCCTGGCGCGTGGCAGGATCGACACAGCTCTGATGCAGCAGCTCGGGCGGCAGGCTGCCCAGGCCGCGGTAGCCGTGACGCATGCGCAATACCAGGCCCTGCTGCTCGCGATGTTGCTGCAGTTCACGTGCATGCGCGGGCGTATAGGCGTGGTGAAAGCTGATCTCGCCGCTATCGGCATCGAGCATTTCCAGCGACGCCATGGGCGCACGCACCATCCACACGCGCCCCCGCGTGAGCAGATCCGGCTGCCAGCGCCACAGGTAGAGCAGCAGCAAGGCACCAATGTGGATGCCATCGGCATCGGGATCGAGCAGCAGCAGCAGGCGTTCGTAGCGCGCTGCTTCGCCCTGCTGCACGGCATCGGGCAGGCCTAGCGCATCGGCCAGTTGCTGGTAGAGCGGACTCGCCCGCACCCTCGCCTCGGAAGCCTGCCAGGCATTCAGCGGCTTGCCTTGCAAGGGCAGCACGCCCTGCGTCGGCACGTGGCGCACCGCCGCAACCGAACGGGCGGCCGATTCGCCCTCGACGATCAGCAGTTCGGTGCCGCTGCCGCGCTGTGTGCTGTCCTGCAGCCTGGCGCTGCTCTGGCCCTTGTAGTACATGGCAATCGTCCGCTGTAGGGATCTGTAGCAATATCCATACGATTCCTTACTTGCCTGCTGCATCCGGAACCGCATCTGTACAGCAAGGGCGCTGCAGGCGCAGCGCCATCCCCATTGTGACGCAGACAAGGAGCATCGCATGACTTCCCCCCTGACCCGTGGCAGCCTGCTGGACGAATTCTTCAAGGAAGTCGCCCCGGGCTTTTTCATCAAACCGCTGCATGGCGATCCGGTACCCGGCGCATCGCAAATCCGGATCGACGTGTCGGAAAACGACCAGGCCTTTACCGTGCGCGCCGAGATTCCCGGTGTCAACAAGCAGGACATCCATGTCTCGGTCGAGGGCAGCATTGTCACGCTGAGTGCAGAAATCCGCCAGCACGATGCCGAGCGCGAAGGCGAGAAGCTGCTGCGCAGCGAGCGCTATTACGGCTCGGTCTCGCGCAGCTTCCAGTTGCCGGCCGAGGTCGACGAGGCGCAATCGAAAGCCCGCTATGAAAATGGCATCCTGCTGCTGGACCTGCCGAAAAAGGTCAGCAACAGCCCGCAACGGCTGACGGTCGAGTAAGCGGCCACGGCAAGCGCTGCCGACCAGCCCCATCGCCCTGCGTGATGGGGCTTTGTCGTGCTCAGCGCAGGCGGCGCAACAGGTCGGCGGTGGACGGATCCAGCCGGTCCAGATCGCCACTGGCAAAGCGCGGCACGATGTCACGCGCCAACCGCTTGCCCAGTTCCACGCCAAACTGGTCGAAACTGTTGATGCCCCAGACGGCCCCGCAGACAAACACACGGTGCTCGTGCAGCGCCAGCAGCGCGCCCAGCGTACGCGGATCGAGTCGGTCCAGCAGATAGAAGCTGCTGGGACGGTTGCCCGGACAGTCGCGCTGCACATCGTTGCTGCTGCTGCCCTGCATCAGTGCCTGGGCCTGCGCCAGCGCATTCGCCAGCAGCAGCGTGTGGTGACCGTCCAGCGCATGCGCCGGCTCGCGCACCGCCAGAAATTCCACCGGCAACATGTGCGGCCCCTGGTGCAGCAGCTGGAAAAAGGCATGCTGTCCGTTCGATCCCGGCTCGCCCCAGACGGTGGGGGCCGTGAAATACTCCAGCCGTTCGCCATTGCGCGTCACGCCCTTGCCATTGCTCTCCATCTCCAGCTGCTGGATATAGGCCGGCAGGCGCTGCAATCCGCTGTGGTACGGCGCCATGCAGCGCGCCGAGTGCCCCAGAAAGCTGCAGTTCCAGACCACCAGCAAGCCCATCTTGAGCGGCAGGTTGTCGCGCGGGGCGGCATGCAGGAAATGCTGGTCCACCTCGTGTGCGCCATCGAGAAAGGCCCGGAAACCCGCGGCCCCGATGGCAATCGCCAGCGGCAGGCCAATCGCCGACCAGACCGAATAGCGGCCGCCCACCCAGTCCCAGAAACCGAACGTGGTCTCGATGCCGAGCGCCGCCGCTGCCTCCAGGTTGGTGGTAATGCCGACAAAGTGATCGCGTACCGCCAGCTGCCCGCCCGACTGCTGGCGGAACCAGTCCAGCGCGGTGCGCGCATTGGCCATGGTTTCCAGCGTGGTAAAGGTCTTGCTGGCGATGATGAACAAGGTGTTCTGCGGCCGCAGCTGGCGCAGCACGCGGTCCAGCTCATGGCCATCGACATTGCTGACAAAATGGAAGCGCCGTCCCGGCTGGCAGCAGGGCTCCAGTGCCTCCACCGCCATGCGCGGGCCCAGATCCGAGCCGCCAATGCCGATATGCACCACATCGGTGATGTGCGCCTTGGCGCGTACCAGCTCGGCGTAGTCCAGGAAGGCAGTACGCACGGCATCGACCTGCTGCCAGCTGGCCTGCAGATGGGCTGGCACGCTGGCCGCATCCGGGCTGCGCAGCAGCCAGTGCATCACGGCACGCTGCTCGGTGCTGTTGATCGGCTCGCCGTGGAACATGGCGTCCCGCAGCGCCAGCACCTGGCGCTGTTCGGCCAGCTGCATCAGCAGCCGCACCACGCGGCGATCGGCATGCACTTTGGAAGCATCGACATGCAGCAGCCGGCTGCCGTCACGCGCATGCAGCGTCTGGCTGAAGGTCTGCAACCGTTCCGGATCCCGGGCAAAGGCCTGACGCAGGTCGAACGCCCCCAGCGCCACGGCGGCCTCCCAGCCGTGCAGGCGGTTGACCGGGAAACGCTGCGATTCGGCCAGCAAGTCCTGCCAGGCCGGTGCCAGATTGGCCAGGCCGCAGGCGCTGCCCCAGCCGACCGGGGAACCGGATACGCTCATGCAGCCAGCATCAGCTGTTCCAGCTTGACCGCATCGGCGGCAAAGGCGCGGATGCCCTCGGCCAGCTTTTCGGTCGCCATGGCATCTTCGTTGAGCGCGTAGCGGAAGCCGGCTTCATCGTAATGCACGGCCACCATCGGGTGCTGCTGCGCCATGTGCACGGACAACTCGGGCGTCATGCCGGCGGGCGCTTCGGCCGCGGCCAGCTGCGCCAGCAGATCCGGGCTGATGGTCAGCAGGTCACAGCCGGACAGGGCCATGATCTGGCCGGTGTTGCGGAAGCTGGCACCCATGATTTCGGTACTGATGCCATGCAGCTTGAAGTACTGGTAGATGCGGCGTACCGACTCCACGCCGGGATCGTTGACGCCGGCCATGGCCTGCTCGTCCCAGCTGGCACCGGCCTGCTTCTTGTACCAGTCATAAATGCGGCCGACAAACGGGGAAATCAGCTGCACGCCGGCATTGCCGCAGGCCACCGCCTGGCAGAAGGCGAACAGCAGCGTCAGGTTGGTGCGGATGCCTTGCGCCTCGAGCTGGCGTGCGGCCTCGATACCCTCCCAGGTGGCGGCAATCTTGATCAGCACGCGCTCGGGCACGACGCCCTGCTGGCGGTACAGGCCCATGATGCGTTCGGCACGCGCCACGGTGGCCGCCGTGTCAAACGACAGACGCGCATCGACCTCGGTGGAAACGCGGCCCGGAATGTGCCTGAGGATTTCGCAGCCAAAGCGCACCAGCAGCTGGTCCATGGTGAAACCCAGGTCGTCCTTGCCATAGTCGGCCACGGCAGCCGCCAGCAGCGGGGCATAGTCGGGCTTTTGCACGGCCTTCAGGATCAGCGAGGGATTGGTGGTGGCATCTTGCGGCTGGAATTGCGCCAGTTGCATGAAGTCGCCGGTGTCGGCAACCACGGTAGTGGATTGTTTGAGTGCTTCGAGCTGATTCATGAAGCCGATTATGATGGATTTCAGTGCATTTACAATGACATGACAACCCTGCCCACGCCATGCGCCGCTACCTGATTTGCTCCCTGCTGCTGACCGCCCTGCCCGTATTGGCAGCCCCTGCCCTGCCTGCTGCCACGGCAGCCAGCGCTGCCGCCTCCGCTCCGGCCGAGGTCGCGGTCTGCGTGCATCCCGGCCCCTATGGCCAGCAGCACATGCTGGGCGAATGGTTCATCACGCTCCACCCGGCTGCCGCAGAGCTATCGCCAGCACTGCCGCTGCAACTGGCCGCCCATCCCGAATACGCCGGCAGCCTGCGCGGCACGCTGCTGCGCAACAGACAGCAGGTACTGGTGGCCGGCGAAATGCGCGATGGCCGCATCGGCATGGAAGAATCGGTAGATGGTACGCGCACCAGCGGCCTCTGGCGCGGTGATGTGGTGCCGGGCAGCTGCGGCGAACTGATCGAGGGCGACTGGCTGGACCTGACGCAGCCGACCGAAACCTGGGTGCCATTCCTGATGCAGCGCGCCAACCGCTGAGCGCAGCAGCTCAGATCGCGTCCGGGTTCTCGGCCACGCTTGGGCGCAGCTCATCCAGCAGTTGCTGGAAAGCCGCACGCACCTGCGCCTCGCTGCAGCCCAGCAGCAGCGCATCGTCCATGGCGTCCTGCAGCAGTTCGCGCAGTTCGCTGTAGTTTTCGTTCAGCACCTTGACCTTTTCAAAGCAGGACACGACGCTGCCATCCGGCTTGCGCCAGGTGATGGAAGGGGGGGAATCGGAAGCATGCATCGCGCGATTCTAGCGCCGCTGCATTTTCCGGTGGAAGCGTGCCTATTTTGTCGCATTGCACCATTTTTTCACCCTCACTTTCAACGTACTGTAACTTCAGACTGTTAGGATAGGTCATACCCCATTTGACATCATGATTTCATACTTTTGAAACACACCATGCGCGATCCCAACACTCCACTCCCGCCCCAGGCCGGCCCGCTGGGCATCACCGAAGATGCCGCCAACCAGCTGGACCAGAAAGCCATTGCCGCCATCGCCCAGATGACCGGTGGCCAGTCCCCCACGCTCAACACCATGGCCCTGATGGACTGGGTCGCCCATCTCTCGGCCTCTCCCGGCAAGCAGTTGCTGCTGCTGCAGAAGGCCGTCGAAAACCTGCAGCAGCTGCAGCGCCTGGCCGCCGAAAGCACGGTCAACCAGGTGCAGAACAGCGTGCAGCAGGCAGCCCAGGGCACGCGCCTGACGGCCATGACGCCACCGGCCGCCCTGCCCACCCCGATCACCGATCGCCGCTTCTCCGACCCGGCCTGGCAACAGTGGCCGTTCAACGTGATGCAGCAGTCCTTCCTGATGCAGGAAGCCTGGTGGGATGACGCCACCTCCGGCGTGCGCGGCGTGGATCCGCACCATGCCGACTGGGTGTCGTTCACGGCACGCCAGTGGCTGGGCATGATGGCCCCGTCCAACTTCGCCCTGACCAACCCGGTGGTCCTCAAGCGCACCATCGAGGAAAACGGTGCCAACCTGACGCGTGGCGTGCGCTATGCGCTGGAAGACATGCAGCGCAAGATGCGCCACGAGCAGCCGCCGATCAGCGACGAGTTCGTGGTCGGCCGTGACGTGGCCACGGCCAAGGGCAAGGTGGTGCTGCGCACCCACCTGATGGAGCTGATCCAGTACAGCCCCACCACCAAGGAAGTGCACCCCGAGCCGGTGCTGATCGTGCCGGCCTGGATCATGAAGTACTACATCCTGGATCTCTCCCCCGAGAACTCCATGATCCAGTACCTGGTCAACCAGGGCCACACCGTGTTTGCCATTTCCTGGAAGAACCCGGGCAAGGCCGAGCACAACATGGGCATGGAAGACTATCTGAATGAAGGCTTCTTCGCCGCCATGGACGCCATCAGCGCCATCGTGCCGGACCAGAAGGTGCACGCCACCGGCTACTGCCTGGGCGGTACCCTGCTGTCCATCGGTGCCGCCACCATGGCACGTGACAAGGACGAGCGCCTGGCCTCGATGACGCTGTTCGCGGCCCAGACCGATTTCTCCGAGCCGGGCGAACTGGCACTGTTCATTGACGAAAGCCAGCTCAACCTGCTGCAGGCGCAGATGGCCGAGCGCGGCTTCCTGGACTCCAGCCAGATGGCTGGCGCCTTCACCTGGCTGCGCTCCTACGACCTGCTGTGGCAGCGCATGGTGCAGGAATACCTGCTGGGCGAGCGCTCGCGCGGCATGGACCTGATGGCCTGGAACGCCGACTCCACCCGCATGCCGGCGCGCATGCACACCGAGTACCTGAGCCAGATGTTCCTGCACAACGACCTGGCCCGCGGCCGCTACCTGGTAGGTGGCCATCCGGTGGTGCTGAACGACCTGAAGATCCCGGTCTACGCCGTCGGCACCGAGTCCGACCACGTGGCACCCTGGAAGTCGGTCTACAAGATCCACCTGCTGACCGATACCGAAGTCACCTTCGTGCTGACCAAGGGCGGCCACAACGCCGGCATTGTGAGCGAGCCGGGCCGCCCGCGCCGCCACTACCGCATTGGCACGCGCCCGGCCTATGGCGGCTACAAGACGGCCGACAGCTGGGTGCAGGATGCCGAATTGCACCAGGGCTCCTGGTGGGAAAACTGGCACGCCTGGCTGGACAAGAACTCCGGTGCCCAGCAGGCCACGCCCGCCATGGGCTCCAAGGATTACCCCGCGCTGGAAGATGCTCCCGGCCTTTACGTCATGGAACGCTGAGATATACATATGACCGATACCCTGAACACCACCACCCCCGACAGCAACGTGCCGGACAACGCCCGCGCCCCAATCCAGCTGGTCGCCGAAGCCAACCCGCAAGGCAAGGTGCGCAACTACACCTTCGAGGAACTGCAGATCGGCGACAGCGCCACGCTGACGCACACCGTGACGCGCCAGGACGTGGAACTGTTTGCCGTGGCCTCCGGCGACTACAACCCGCAGCACCTGGACGACGAGTTCGCCTCGCGCAGCCTGTTCAAGAGCGTGATCGCGCACGGCATGTACGGCGGCTCGCTGATTTCCGCCCTGCTCGGCACGCGTTTCCCCGGCTCCGGCACCATCTACCTGAGCCAGTCGCTGCGCTTTACCGCACCGGTGCGCATCGGTGACACCATCACCGTGAAGCTGACCGTCAGCGCACGCAACGAAGAGAAGAAGTGGATCACACTGGAATCGGTCTGTACCAACCAGAAGGGCAAGACCGTGATCGCCGGCGAAGCCACGGTGATGCCGCCGGCCGAATCGGCCGAGATGCTGCCGCATCCGCTGCCCGAAGTACGCATGTTCAAGGCACAGAACGGCCCCGAGCGCCTGCTGGCCGAAGCGCAGCAGCGTGGCCGCATCAAGATGGCCGTGGTGCACCCCTGCGACCCGATCAGCCTGGAAGCGGCCCTCAAGGCGCGTGACCTGGGCCTGATCGAGCCGCTGCTGATCGCTCCGCGCGCCAAGCTCGAAGCCGTGGCTGCCGAAGCCGGCCTGAGCCTGGAAGGCGTGCATATCGAGGATGTGCCGCACAGCCACGCCGCAGCCATCACGGCCACCCAGCTGGCACGCGCCGGCATGGTCGAGGCGCTGATGAAGGGCAGCCTGCACACCGACGAACTGATGTCTGCCGTGGTCGACCGCGAGCACGGCCTGCGCACCAAGCGCCGCATCAGCCACTGCTTCCTGCTGGAAGCCCCGGCCTACCCGCGTCCGTTCATCATTACCGACGCTGCTGTCAACATCCAGCCGTCGCTGGCGGTCAAGGCCGACATCGTGCAGAACGCGATCAACCTGGCGCACGTGATTGGCGTGGAGCAGCCCAAGGTCGCCTTGCTGGCCGCGGTAGAAACCGTCAACGCCGAGATGGAAGCCACGCTGCATGCCGCCGCCCTGTGCAAGATGGCCGATCGCGGCCAGATCACCGGTGGCGTACTGGACGGCCCGCTGGCCTTCGACAACGCCGTGTCTGCCGAAGCTGCGCGCATCAAGGGCATCAGCTCGCCGGTCGCCGGTGAAGCCGACATCCTGGTGGTGCCGGATCTGGAAAGCGGCAACATGCTGGCCAAGCAACTGGAATACCTGGCGGGCGCCCACATGGCCGGCATCGTCGTCGGTGCCAAGCTGCCGGTCGTGCTGACCAGCCGTGCCGACAGCGAAGATGCCCGCATCTCCTCCGCGGCCCTGGCCGTGCTGCTGGCGCACCAGTACCGCCTGACGCCTCCCTGAGATGCCCGGCATGAATCATCTGGTCCTGGTCCTCAACTGCGGTTCCTCCAGCATCAAGTTCGCGCTCTACGACAGCACCGCCGAAGGCGTGCCGCGCCAGAAGATCTGGGGCGGCAAGGTCAACGGCATCACCAGTGGCAAGGCCACTTTTGATGCCAGCGACTGCGCCCGCATGCCACTGCCGCTGAGCGCCGACAAGCCCTACAACGACGCGCTGGAGTACATCCACCAGCAGGTGCTGCTGAAGCAGGGTGATCGCCGCATTTCTGCCGTGGTGCACCGCGTGGTGCATGGCGGCAGCAAGTACTTCGAGCCCACCGTGCTGACGCCGGAGATCGTCGCCGACCTGCACAGCTACATCCCGCTGGCGCCGCTGCACCAGCCGTTTGCGCTGGAAGCGATCACCGCCCTGCTCGAGCTGTACCCGCGCATGCCGCAGGTGGCCTGCTTCGATACCGGCTTCCACCACACGCTGCCAATGGTCGAGAAGATGCTGCCGCTCAACTGGGCAGCCTGGGAACGCGGCCTGTGCCGTTACGGCTTCCACGGCCTGTCCTATGACTACATGAGCCGCGCCCTGCCCGAACGCCATGGCGATCTGGCACGCAAGAACGTGGTCGTGGCGCATATCGGCAGCGGTGCCAGCCTGTGCGCAATGCAGAACCTGCAGAGCGTGGCCACCACGCTGGGTTTCTCGGCGCTGGATGGCCTGATGATGGGTTCGCGCTGCGGCGCGCTGGATCCCGGTGCGGTGATCTACCTGATGGAGATCGAGAAGCTGTCGCTGGAACAGGTCGGCCACATGCTGTACCACGAGTCCGGCCTGCGTGGCATTTCCGGCGTGTCCGACGACACCCAGGTGCTGCTGCCGCTGGAAGACAGCAACCCGCAGGTGCGCGTTGCGCTGCAGCTCTACGTGCGCCGCATGGCCAAGGAGATTGCCGCCATGGCCACGGCCATGCAAGGCATCGACATGCTGGTGTTTACCGCCGGCGTGGGCGAGAACAACGCGGTGATCCGCGAGCGTGTCTGCGCCGAACTGGGCTGGCTGGGCGCGCGTCTGGACGCCGACGCCAACCAGCAGAACGCCGCCATCATCTCGGCCCCGGACAGCGCCTTCACCATTGCCATCGAAGCAACGAATGAGGAATGGGTCGCGGCCCAGCACGCCTGGGAACTGATCGGACTCGGCTGGCGCTAAGCCCGCTTCTGAGCGATGAAAAAAATGGCCATCCGCGCAAGCAGATGGCCATTCTTGTTGGTGGCTGGTAGCGGCTGCGATCAGCCCTTGACGCGTGGCTTGGACCAGCCGACCGCGGTGTAGACCAGGATGGCGGCGCCGATAAAGCCCAGACCGAACACCAGCGCAATCAGGAACCAGTCGGCCGGGCCACCGGCATCGGTAAAGCCCGATGACGACACCATCACCATCAGCACCAGTGCCAGGATGCCGCCCAGAATGCCGGCCGCCTGTGAGCTCACCATGCGCCGGGCGGCAATGCCGCCCTCTTTCATCAGCAGGGCAAAGAAGGCGATCGTGCCGCCGACGATGATGGCAAGCAGGATCCACAGCAGCGGACCCATCATTTCCTGGAACACCGCCAGCAGGATCAGGGGGTCAAGATCTTTCATGGTATGTAACTCCTTGGCTTAAGCGCGTCCGCGCAGCATGCTGATATAGGTAGGCTTGAGCGCCATGGTTTTCATGACCCAGCTGATCCACAGTTCTTCCAGCGGCGCGATCACGCCAGGGAAGGAGGGCACCAGATTGTTCTCGTAGTCGAACTCGACCAGCATCGCCTGGCCCAGGCGCGTGATCAGCGGGCAGGAGGTGTAACCGCTGTAGAGCGAGTCCGATTCCTTGCCGGCTATCTCGGCGACCAGATGGTCAACCGCCACCGGCACCTGCCACTTGACGCTGGCTGCGGTCTTGCCCTTGGGCACACCGGCAATGTCGCCCACGCCAAACACATTGCGATAGCGCACGTGACGCAGCGTGCCCCGCTCCACTTCCATCCAGCCCTCGGACACCCACGGTCCTTCCTTCCAGGACAGCGGGCTGTTGCGGACGGCATCGGGCGCGCGCATCGGCGGGATCACGTGCAGGAAGTCGTAGTTTTCTTCCACCGTACCGCCATCCGGCGTGTTGAAGGTGGCGATGCGGCGACCCGGATCAATGCGCTTGAGCACGCGCTCGTAGTTGACCTTGATGCCCCGCTCCCTGAACAGCATGCGCACCTTCTCGGACACGATCGGCACACTGAACAGGCTCTTGTTGTTGGAGTTGTAGACGACCTCGGACTTGCTGCGCGTGCCCTTGCGCGTCAGGTGGTCTTCACTCAGGAAGGTGTACTTGAGCGGCGCGCCGGCGCACTTCATCTCGGTGGCCGGTCGCAAGAACACGCCACGGCCGCCCTTGTCGGTGAACTCGGACAGTGCCTTCCAGGTGGCAGCCGCACCATCGGGGCCGTTGTAGATGCTGCCAATGCCTTCCTTGCCGATCAGGGCCGTATCCATGCCCTCGATCTCCTGGTAGTTCAGGCGCATGCCGGTGGCCACGATCAGGTAGTCGTAGGGAATCGCCTGGCCGGCATCGGTCACGACCTTGTTGCCATCGGGATCGATCTCGGCCACGCTGGCCTGGATCCATTCCACGCCTGACGGCACGTATTCGCCCGTGGTGCTGACCACATAGTCGCGCGGCTTGATGCCGGCACCGACCAGCGTGAAGCCGGGTTGGTAATAGTGTTCCTTGCGTGCATCGATCATGATGATCCTGGCGCCCTCCAGCGCGGCGGACAGGCGCGATGCGGCGGTCAGCCCGGCAGCACCACCGCCGGCAATGACGATGCGCGCCTGCGTCTTGATCTTGCCTTGCGCCTGCGCCACGGCAGGTGCCAGGCCAGCCGCCGTGGCGGCAGCAGCGCCCAGCATCAGCGCACGACGGCGACTGAGCTGCAGCTCGGAAGCAGCGTCGCTGTTGGGTGGCGACTTCTTGGAATCGTGTAACGGCATGGAGGTCCCTTCAAGGAGGTGTCCACTCTTTTCACCATCTACCCGCCACTTTGATGGAAGATGGCGACAGTTGGGGCAACTTATGAACACAAGATATAAATATATTATTTTCCATTATATACAATCATGTATCGATATATTTTCTTGTAAACCCTTAGACGCGGCGTGACAAGCGCAAAAAATGCCCATCTCGGGAAGGGGATGCCTATCATAGGGGACCACTAGCTGCCCCTACTCCCATGTCCAAGCACACTCTCCTGGGCCAGGTCCGCGCCGTGCTGACCGGCACCATCCGTCCGCTGGGTGACCGCCAGGTTCCCAGCGCCATCGACAAGCAGCCGCGTTACGGCCCGCAGCAGGTGCGCCTCCTCGGCCTGACTGGCGACGAACAGGCGGATCGCCGGGTGCACGGCGGCATCGACAAGGCGGTGCACTGCTACGCCTGGAGCCATTACGCCTGGTGGCGGGAGCGCTATCCGCAACAACCGCTGTTTGGGCAGCCCGGTGCCTTTGGCGAGAATCTCAGCCTGGACGGCATGACCGAAGACGATGTCTGCATCGGCGATATCCTGCAGATCGGCAGCGCCAGCTTTGCCGTGAGCCAGGGCCGCCAGCCCTGCTTCAAGCTGAACCTGCGTTTTGGCATACCGGATATGGCAATGCAGGTCCAGGACAGCCTGCGCGCCGGCTGGTATCTGCGCGTGCTGCAGGAAGGGTCGCTGCAGGCGGGCGATAGCGTGTATCTGCTGGAGCGCAACTGGCCGGACTATTCCGTGGCGCGACTGCTGGCGCTGATCCGCGACCGGGAAACACAGCCCAAGGTGCTGGAGCCACTGCTGCAGCTGCCCTTGCCGGAGAGCTGGCGCAAGCTGTTTGCGCGGCGGCTGGAGGTGGCTGAGGTGGAGGATTGGGGGCGGCGGATGCGGGGGTGATGCTGCGGAGCCTTGCCCGACATATTGCCATTGACCGAGCCTGCTGCGGAGTAGCTATCCAGGCACCACTCAGGAAGTGGCACTGGCCCAAACCTCCTGAGCGTCAAAAGCGGCAAGCTTGCCACTGGAGTTGGAGTTGGAGTTGACCCACTTCGGTGGACGGGTACTGGTTTGATACTCAAACCGTTTCGGGTGTTGTCTCGGCATGCACATGGGCATCCTCGACAACATCAAACAGGGCTTCGTTGCTCCTTTCAAAGTTCAGGGGTGCGAGGTAGCCCAGGCCACTGTGGCGGCGCCGGGGGTTGTACCAGCCTTCAATCCAGGTGAAGACCGCCATGCGGGCCTGCGCCTTGCTCTGGAAGGTGCTGCGCTCGATGAGTTCGCCCTCTAGGCTGGCAAAGAAGCTCTCGGCCATTGCGTTGTCGTACGCATCGCCCACGGTCCCCATCGAAGGTCGCACCTGCATCTGCCGGCAGCGCTCGCCAAAGGCCAGGCTGGTGTACTGGCTGCCTTGGTCCGAGTGGTGGATGACGCTCTTGGGTTTGCGCTGCTCAAGGGCCATGTTCAAGGCCTCGAGAACAAGGTCTGCGGTCATGCGTTCTCCCATGGCCCAGCCCACCACACGTCGGCTCCAGACATCGATGACCACGGCCAAATAGAGAAACCCCATCCACGTTGGCACGTAGGTCATGTCCGCCACCCACAGCTGGTTCGGGCCAGTGGCGCGGAAACGCCGGTTGACCAGGTCACCAGCTGGGGCCTGACGTTTGTCGCGACGGGTGGTGACGGTGAAGCCTCGGCGCTTGCTGATGCCGTGGATACCGGCTTGCCGCATGAGCCGGGCCACGCGCTGGCGGCTGATGCTCACACCTTGCTCGATGAGCTCGGCCCGCACCCGGGGCATTCCGTAGGACTCGTAGGAGTCCTGGTGAATCTGGCGGATGCGCTCGGTCATCACCGCGTTGGCGATGCTGCGCTGGGATGGAGCACGCTCTCGCCAGGCATAGAAGCCGCTGGCGGAGACACCGAGCAGCACGCGGCACATGGCGCGCACAGGAAGGTCGGCCTGGTTCGCCATCACGAGTCCGAAGACTTCGTGGATGGATGTCGCATCGCTGCGACCGGCGAACCAGGCCGTAGCCTTTGCCAGGATGTCGCGCTCCATCTGGACCTGACGCAACTGGCGGCGCAGCCGCACCAATTCTTCTCGCTCGGCGGTGGTCAGGCCTTCTTTGCCAGGTAAGGGCTTGCCCTCGTCGATGGCGGCCTGACCGACCCAGTTGGTGATGGACTGGGCAGTGACACCGAACTCACGCGAGAGCTGTGTGGGTGAGCGGCCGGCTCGAACCAGCTCGACCATCTGCCGACGGAATTCCGCCGGGTACGGCGGTCGTACTTTGGACATCTGCGACTCCTTGAACACAAAGAATGATGTGTCCACGGAACCGGGTCAACTCCACACAGCCTGCCGCCGTTCGCAAGAAAGCCGTAATCGAGCACTTCACCGGACGGTATGACAAGTCCGCGATTTACCGCGAGCTTAAGAAGCTGGTAACTGCTGGCGTGGTGCATGAAGCTGCCGGAATGGTGGCTGTGCATGTGGGGGTGCGAAATGGTGCGAACTGATGCCAAACACCTATCCGCACCCAAGGCAGAAAAGGTGCAGATGAGTGCAACACCCTATAGGGTTGCACCTATCAGCACCTGCCCGGCACCTGACACTGACTTGCTGGGGGATGAGATACAGAAACCCCGCACGAACAGCCGCCCTGAAGCCGCCGCACTGCTGGAGGTGCTGAAGGCACTTAGCGCACATCCTGCTGTGGCATGGGCCGAACGGATGAACAGCGGAGCCGCCAAGGTACAGGGCAGGTTTATCCGCTTCGGCTGGGCGGGGTGCCCTGATGTACTGGGGCAGATGAGGGATGGCCGTTTGCTGGGGGTGGAGGTGAAAGCACCCACCGGACGCCTACGCCCTGAACAAGCCCTATTTCTTGAGCGCATCCGCGCTGCCGGTGGCGTGGCCTTTGTTGCACGCAACTGCCGCGATGTGCTGCGCGAACTTCAAGCATGGGGCGAGCAATGACATTTGACGAACTGCAAGCCATCCATAAGCGCATCCGCGCCGTGATTGCCGCTGGTGACGAACTGGCAATTGATGGCATCCCCCACCAGAACCGCAAAGCCCGCGCCGCCTTTATGGCGCTGCTCCAAGCCATGGGAATTATTGAGGACTTGCACCGCGCACTGACAAAGGAGCGCATGGGGCAGGTATTGGCCGAATGTGACGAATCCACGATTCACTGACGGTGACGACGCTGCAACCGCAGCCGATGCGGGAAACCGCACCAAGCCAGCCGAGGGCTACCACTCGGCAAATCCAGATTACAAGGAATCCGAATCATGAGCGTCAAAACTATCCCCACCGCCCGCATTGCCGACATCACCAAATTCATGGTGAAAGCTTCTGGCCTTTCCAATACGACTTCACAACGTGCGCAGCGTGCACTGGCGCTGATTGATGGCGAGCGCGTTAGCTCCATCACTGGAATCATGCAGGCGCACGGCCAGCGAATCGACGCCATCCATGCCGACAGGGAACTGTCCAGCGAAGGCAAGGCGGCCCGAGGCCGTACTGCCGCTGCAAGCGTTTTCGGTAATGTTGCGAGCGTGGCCCGCGAGATTGCTGCACTGGATGCAGAGTACAGGGCCGAGATGCAGAAGGCCATTGTCATTCCTGAGGCAAGCGTCAACGACACGCTGATTGACCTGGCGCTGGCAGCGAGTGTAAAGGCAGCGAATCCCACCCCTACCGCGTTGACGATGGCGAGCGAGCGCACCCGCCAAGCACTGGCCCGCATCCCTGTTGAGTTATCCGGGCTGACACCAGAAGTACAGGCCCGCGTGGTGGGCAGTCTGATTAGCCCGGCTGACGCCGTGCGCTTCGGTGAAGAAGCCGAAGCCATCGACACTGCCCGCCAAGTCGCACAAGCTGCCATAGACGAATTGCAGCCCATCGCGCAGTGGACACCTGCCGAGATGGTGAAACACGTAGGCCACGATACCGGCTACCGCCTGCCTGGTGTCGTACAGTCCCTTGCCGACAAGCTGGCCGCAAATCAGGCCGCAGACGCTACCGAATAAGACAGCCGCAGTGTGGGCTTACAGTGTGCCTAAAAACGCGCTGTAGGCCTGTTTAATGGCTTTGAAAGGACAATAGAAAATGGCTATAGACCGCATAAACACTGAATGCAAGGCTGCACCCCCCAGGTTGCGCCTGAAACTGCAAACAATTGATGACGTACGGGCAGAGATGGCACGCCTTTACCGCGAGGGCAAGGCAGGCACCCGCGATGTGGCCGAAGTGTCCAAGCTGGCTAACGTGCTGGCCCTGCTGGGGCGCATGATTGAGGGCAGCGACATTGAAAAGCGGCTGGCAGAGCTTGAGCAGCAGGCCGAAACCCAGGCCGCGAGGGCGAAGAAATGGTGAAGCACCTACGCCAGCGCCTGCGCGATGTGGGCAAGGTGCTGGACGCCAGCGCCACAGAACAATTGCCAATCCCCATTGTGTTCGACTGGAACCCGGAGCAACGCGAACAGGTGCTGACCGAGTACCGCGACAAATGGGGATGCGAGCCGCCCAAGGTTATCGTCATCGAGCGCGTGAGCGCCCGCAAGCAGCGCGATGACTAACCCCCAACGCCGCACATCCACAGCCCGCCTTGCGGGCTTTTTTGTGGCCGCTCAAAAATGCAAAAACCCTGCACTGCTGGCTACATGGTGGCTACATGAAGCAAAAACACCACTTTCAGGCAAAGAAAAAGCGCCCAGGCCTTTCGAGCCTAAGCGCTTGAATTTGCACCACTTTTGAAGTGGTGGCTCGGGGCGGAATCGAACCACCGACACGCGGATTTTCAATCCGCTGCTCTACCAACTGAGCTACCGAGCCTTTGAAGCTGCTAAGTATAACGGGTTTTTGGCATTTTTTGCAAGTCCTGCAAAAAATTTGTCATCCAGGCCTCAACCGGCTGCCTGCTTCTTCTCGCGTGCAATGTCCACGCCCAGCTGCTTGAGCTTGCGGTACAGGTGGGTGCGCTCCAGGCCGGTCTTCTCGGCGACGCGGGTCATGGAGCCATTTTCGCGCTGCAGGTGGTAGATGAAGTAGCAGCGCTCGAACTCGTCGCGCGCGTCACGCAGCGGCTTGTCCAGGTCGAAGCTCTGGAAACTGTTCTGCACGGCCATGCCGGTCGGTGCCGCAGCGACCGGCTGGTAGGCTGGCGCGACCATGGCAGGCGCACCCACTGCCGGCACGGCGCTATCGGCGGCAGCCATCACCGGCGCCGGTGCAGCAGCCATGGGCGGCGGCGCACTGACCGTCTCGGCCGGACGACCGCCATCCCGGGCCAGCCCCAGCTGCACTGCCTTGAGCAGCTTCTGCATGGTGATCGGCTTTTCCAGGAAGGCCTGGGCACCGATGCGCGTGGCCTCGACTGCGGTATCGATGGTGGCGTGGCCACTCATCATGATCACCGGCATGGTCAGCAGCCCCTGGCCGGACCATTCCTTGAGCAGGGTCACGCCGTCGGTATCGGGCATCCAGATGTCGAGCAGCACCAGATCGTAGTTGCTCTGCTGGCGTGCCTGACGCGCCTCGGCGGCATTCTCCGCCAGGTCCACCGCGTGCCCTTCGTCGTTCAGGATCTCGGAAAGCAGTTCCCGTATGCCGTGTTCATCGTCCACGACCAGAATCTTTGCCATCTTTGTACTTCCTCACCCGGGGAATCCGGAATGTGTTGCGACAATGATACAGGCATTGTGCCACAAGCACACCGCCTCCGTCAGGCTGATGCAGCAGCCGGCGATTCCACCTGTTCCGGCAGCGGCGGAAACAGCAGGCTAACCTGCGCACCGCTGATATCGCCCACCGGTTCACGGTTGCCGACCTTGAGCCGCGCGCCATGTTCGTCGGCAATCTTCTTCACCACAGCCAGCCCCAGGCCGGTGCCCTTGGACTTGGTCGTGACATACGGTTCAAACGCACGCACCAGGATATGCTCGGGGAAACCGCCGCCCTCGTCCTTGATCGACAGCCGCACGCGGCGCGTCATCGGGCGCCACTGCGTCTGCAGCAGCACCGGCCGATGCACCAGGCCGGCGTGCTCGTGAGCATCCTGCGCGTTCTGCACCAGGTTGTGGATCACCTGGCGCAGCTGCTGGGCGTCAGCCATCACCGGCTGGCATTCCGGATCCAGCTCCATCACCACCGGCACGGACTGGGCAGTTTCCGTGGCCTCGTACATCTGCACCACATCGGTCACCAGCGCATTCAGGTCGGTCCGCGCCAGCTCGGCCGTGGGCAGGCGGGCATAGTCGCGGAACTCGTTCACCAGTCGCTTCATGGCATCCACCTGCTCGACGATGGTGCGCACCGACTTGGCCAGGATCGCCTGCTGCTGTTCCGGCAGGCTGTCCATCAGCTTGATTTCCATGCGCTCGGCTGACAGCTGGATCGGCGTCAGCGGGTTCTTGATCTCGTGCGCCAGCCGGCGCGCCACCTCGCCCCAGGCCTGCGCGCGCTGCGCCGAGATGATCGCCGAGATGTCCTCGAACACCAGCAGGCGTGCGCCCTGCAGTTCCGGCACCGGCAGCTTCACGCCCCGCAGCATCAGCGTGGTATTGTCCTGCTGCAGCCCGGCATGCGATCCCGGGTTCAGCTCCACGGTCTGCTGCCAGTACTCGGAGGTGGTCTTGCTGCGGAAGCGCTCTTCCAGCAGCTCCTCGTCCTGTTCCGGCGCCGTCTCTTCTTGCGGCGGCAGGGGCTCCTCGCCCTCCTGCATCAGTTCGAACTGGCTGGCCACCGCCAGCGCCAGCTGCTCCAACCCGGCAAAACCAGCCAGTTCGTGGCCAATCAGGTCCGATTCCGTGACCTGCAGAATGCGCTCCGCCGCCGGGTTGACCGACAGCACATGGCCTTCGCCATCCAGCACCATCACGCCACTGCTCAAGTTGTCCAGGATCGTCTGCAGCTCGGCGCGCGAGGCATCGAGTTCGGCCACGCTGCTGGTCAGCGCCTGCTGCGCATCGGCCAGCTGCTGCGTCATCATCGAGAACGAACGCGTCAGGCCGCCCAGCTCGTCATCCACCTCATAGACCTGCTTCGGACTCAGGTCGCCCTGCGCCACCTGCTTCACGCCCTCGGCCAGCATCAGCAAGGGCCGCGCCAGCTGGGTCGCCAGCACCGCCGCCAGCAGCACGGCCCCAAACACCGCCAGGATCAGCGTCAGCGTCAGCGTGCCAATGAACATGCGCGTCATGCCGCTGCGTGCCAGCGCGCGCTCCTGGTATTCGCGGTTGGCATCCTGCACCATCAGCGCGTTCTGCAGCAGCTCCTGCGGCAGCGGCTGCACCACCTGCAGGATCCAGGCCTGCTCCAGCAGGCCAAAGCCGCTGGAACGCACCATGGTGTAAGCGACGATGCGGGCATGGCGGCTGAGCTGCTGCTGCAGTTTCTGCTCGGTCTGCGCGTCGGCGATATCGGCATCGGTCGATGCCTCCAGGCCTTCGATACTGGCCAGTACCGGCTTCTGCTGCAGCTCGGCAAGCAGTTCGGGCGAAGGCGCAATCGCACTTGCCGTGAACAGCGCACCACCGGCACTGGCAATGCGTTCGCCACTCTGCGACCACAGCATCATGTGCTCGGCATTCTGCTGCTGGCGCAGACGTTCCAGCTCCAGGTTCAGGTTGAACACCGGCGTGTGCTCCAGCTGCTGGCCGGCGGCCTGGGTCTTGATCGCTGCATCGTGCGTCATGGTGTCGAGCACGTTGCGGCCCAGGTTCAGGCCAGCCCCGAGCGCGGTTTCCACCTTCACGTCAAACCAGCTCTCGATCGAGCTGGTGACGAACTGGTAGGACACCAGGTAGATCAGCGCCCCCGGCACACTGGCCACCAGCACAAAGGCCGCGGCCAGTTTCAGCAGCAACTTGCTGCCGAAACGGCCGCGCCGGTAGCGCGACCAGACGCGCCAGCCCATCCACAGGATGATGGCAAACAGGAATACCGCCAGTACCAGGTTGACGACCAGCAGGCGCTCGAAGTGGGGTTCGTAGAGGGCGCTGTTGCCGGTCGCCTGTGCCAGCAGGAACATCATCACCAGCACGATCGACAGGATCAGCAGCAGGATCACCGGCACCGCCCAGCGCAGCGTCGCGCCGCTGGTCTTCCAGTAGCGGTCAAAGGACTTCAGCAAGCCCTGGCGTGGTGGGGAAGCCGGTCGGGACATGGTGCGCTGCCGCCTGACGGAACGCTCAGCCGCCCGGCGACACCAGCTCCTGCTGGTTCAGGCGGAAACTGCGGCGCGCCTCGATATTCCAGTCGGCCTGGCTGCTGGTGCCGATCTGCAGCGGCCGCTGCAGCTGGCTGATATCGAGCTGGAAGGACGCATCGACGGCAAAGCCGGCATCCTTGTCCCAGTCGGCACTCGGCAGCACTTCCCAGTTGGAAATGCGCTGGATCACGCTCAGCGCCTGCTGCAGCGTATCGTAGTTCTGGTTGACCACCACACCGGTCACGCCGCTGCGGTTGAACGGTTCGGTACTGAAATTCACACGCCACTTGCGCGTCAGTGGCTGATAGGCCAGGCGCATGTAGCGCTGGCGCTTGTGCACCTGCCGGTTGGACCAGTACCAGCGCTCCTGCACGGTATTGGTGCTGAACACGAAATACAGCGGCACGCCCTTGTTCAAGATTTCCTGCACGCCATCGGACAAGGCAAAGCGCACATTGCCGGTCATGCGCACCGCATCCTGCGTCAGTTCAAAGCGCACATTCTGGATCGATGCCGATGCGGCCCAGGCGGCCGGCAGGCCACCGGCCAGGCACAGCGTGGCCGCACCGGCAGCCCGCAGCACATGGCGGCGGGACAGCGGCGCGGGTTCAGTCGCGTTTGGCAAGCAGGGCATAGTAGAAACCGTCATGATCCATCAGGCCAGTCACAGCAGTGTCACCGGCCACCCCATTGTCCATGAGACGGGGAGTTCCGCTAACCCCCATGGGTATCAAATGCCCGGGTGCTGGCAGACGGAGTGCATCATTGTGGTGCAAAAGGAACGCCTCGATCTGCGCATCGCCCTCTTCCCGGAATACCGAACAGGTGCAGTACAGCAGGCGGCCACCCGGCTTGAGCAGCGGCCACAATGCCTGCAGCAGGCGCACCTGGGCGGCTGCCAGCTGCGGCACATCCGAGGCGCGACGCAGCCAGGGCACATCCGGATGGCGCCGCACGATGCCCGATGCGGTACACGGCGCATCCAGCAGGATGCCGTCAAACAGGTGGCCGTCCCACCAGCGTTCCACCTCGGCGGCATCCACCGCGCGCACCTCGGCCGGCAGTCTCAGGCGTTGCAGCGTATCGTGAATACGCTCGCAGCGTTGCGGATCCTGGTCCAGCGCCAGCACCTCATGGTCGCCCAGCTCCAGCAGGTGCGCCGTCTTGCCGCCCGGTGCGGCACAGGCATCCAGCAGACGCAGGCGTTCACCCGATGGCAGCGCCTCCAGCAACAGCGGTGCCGCCAGCTGTGCCGCCATGTCCTGCACCGATACCCAGCCCTCGGCAAAGCCCGGCAGCTGCTGCACCGGACAGGGGCGCTGCAGTACGATGCCATAGACACCCTGACGCCAGCCATCCAGCCCGGCCGGACGCAGCTGCTGTTCCAGATAGGCATCGGCGCTCATGTGGCGTGCATTGACGCGCAGCGTCATCGGTGCGGCGCGCTGGCCATGGTGGATCAGGGCCGTAGCCGCCTCCGCACCATGGTCGCGCTGCAGCCGCTGCAGCCACCACTCCGGCACGTTCAGCAGCGCCGGATCGCCCTGCGGGCTGGCCTGCTGCACCGCCTGGCGCAGCGCCGGCTGCTCGCGCAGGTAACGCCGCAGCACGGCATTCACCATCGCCGCGCTGTGGCGCAGCTTCGGATGGCGCTTGGCTGCCTCCACCGCCTGGCTGACTAGCGTAAAGTCGGTATAGCCACGGCCATCTTCGCGCTGTTCACCAGCCTGCCAGGCCAGTACCAGCGCACTGTGCAACAAGGCCTGCAGCAAGGGTGCCGGACGTCGCTGCACCAGCTGGCGACACAGCACCCGTCCCACGCCGAGCCCGCGCAGCGTCTCGAACACCAGCGCCTGCACGCCCGGGCGGATGGCCGCCGGCACCGCTTCCAGCGCAGTAGTGGCACTGGCACCGGCCTCCACCTTTTGCATCACCACGGCGACCTGCTGCAGCTGCTGCCACAGCGGGGTATCGCCACGGCTGGCGGCGGGATTCGGCGGGACTGAAACCGGCTTGTTCATCGGGATTCCTGTTTCGTAGACATGGATCGGACTGTGGGTCCGAGCCAGAAAAAAACCTGTGCAGCACGGGCTGCACAGGTTCATCATGCACTTGCGTCAGCAGACGGGCAAGCGCCTGTGGCGATACGGCAGCCTGTCAGGCACAGGCTGCCGTGTGGATCACTCCTCGCCAGCGTCCGTTTCCGGAGCTGCCGGAGCCTCTTCGCCGGCGACATCGTCGCTGGTGGCGAACAGGGAATCCTCTTCGGCCTGGGCAATCGCCATGCGCTCGGCTTCGTCCATCTCGTCCTTGGTCTTGCGCGCCTGGTGGTAGGCCAGACCGGTACCGGCCGGGATCAGGCGACCCACGATCACGTTTTCCTTCAGGCCACGCAGCTCGTCGCGCTTGCCCATGATGGCAGCCTCGGTCAGCACGCGCGTGGTTTCCTGGAAGGATGCGGCAGAGATGAAGGAGTCGGTCGACAGCGAGGCCTTGGTAATACCCAGCAGCAGGTTGCTGTAGGTCGATTCCATCTTGCCTTCTGCACGCAGCGCATCGTTGGTGTTCAGCATCTCGCTGCGCTCGACCTGTTCACCGGCGATGTAGCTGGACTCGCCAGGGTTCTCGACCACGACGCGACGCAGCATCTGGCGCACGATCACCTCGATGTGCTTGTCGTTGATCTTCACACCCTGCAGGCGGTAGACGTCCTGCACTTCGTCCACGATGTAGCGCGCCAGCTCCTCGATGCCCAGCAGGCGCAGGATGTCCTGCGGGTCGGCCGGACCATCGACGATGCTCTCGCCCTTGTTCACCACCTGACCTTCGTGCACCAGGATGCTCTTTTCCTTGGGTACCAGCTCTTCCCAGACCTTGCCTTCCGGATCGGTAATCTGCAGGCGCACCTTGCCCTTGGTTTCCTTGCCGAAGGAGATGGTACCGGTCATCTCGGCCAGCACGCCCTTGTCCTTCGGCGTGCGGGCTTCGAACAGTTCGGCCACGCGCGGCAGACCACCCACGATGTCGCGGGTCTTCTGGCCTTCCATCGGGATACGCGCCAGCACTTCGCCGGGGCCCACTTCCTGGTCGTCACGCACCTGGATCAGCGCGCCCACCTGGAAGCCGATCGCCACTGCGTGGTCGGTACCGGGGATCTTCACTTCCTTGCCTTCGGCATCGATCAGCTTCACCAGCGGACGCACCACCTTGGTAGAGCCACGGCGCTTCGGATCGATCACCACCAGCGTGGACAGGCCGGTCACTTCGTCGACCTGCTTGGCCACGGTCAGGCCTTCCTCGATATTCTCGAACTTCACCTGACCGGCGTACTCGGTGATCACCGGACGCGTCAGCGGGTCCCAGTTGGCCAGGATGGTGCCGGCCTTGATCTGCTGGTCGGGCTTGATCGACAGGATCGCACCGTACGGCACCTTGTGGCGTTCGCGCTCACGGCCGTGCTCGTCGGAGATGATGATCTCGCCGGAACGGGAAATCACCACCAGCTCGCCCTTGCGGTTGCTCACGTAACGCATCATCGAGTTGAAACCGATGAAACCGTTGGAGCGCGCTTCCACGCTGCTGGCAATGGCGGCACGCGATGCCGCACCACCGATGTGGAAGGTACGCATGGTCAGCTGGGTACCCGGCTCGCCGATGGACTGGGCAGCGATCACGCCGACTGCCTCGCCCACGTTCACCAGGCCACCGCGGCCCAGGTCGCGGCCATAGCAGGTGGCGCACAGGCCGAAGCGGGTGGCACAGGTCAGTGCGGTACGCACCTTCACCTCGTCCACGCCGGCAGCTTCCAGCACGTCCATCATGTCCTCGTCGAACATCTCGCCCGGACGGGTCAGCACTTCACGCGTTTCCGGGTGCAGCACTTCCTCGGCGGCAGAGCGGCCCAGGATACGATCGCGCAGCGACTCGATCACTTCACCACCCTCGACGATGGCGCGCATCACCTGGCCATCGCTGGTACCGCAGTCATGCTCGGTCACCACCAGGTCCTGCGTCACGTCCACCAGACGACGCGTCAGGTAACCGGAGTTGGCCGTCTTCAGTGCCGTATCCGCCAGACCCTTTCGCGCACCGTGCGTGGAGATGAAGTACTGCAGCACGTTCAGGCCTTCGCGGAAGTTCGCGGTAATCGGCGTCTCGATAATCGAGCCGTCCGGCTTGGCCATCAGGCCACGCATGCCGGCCAGCTGACGAATCTGTGCAGCAGAGCCTCGCGCCCCGGAGTCGGCCATCATGTAGATGGAGTTGAAGGACTCCTGATCCACTTCCTTGCCATCGCGGTCGCTGGTCTTCTGCTTGGCCAGCTGGGCCATCATGACCTTGGACACTTCGTCACCGGCCTTGCCCCAGATGTCCACCACCTTGTTGTAGCGCTCGCCTGCGGTCACCAGACCGGAGGAGTACTGCTGCTGGATTTCCTTCACTTCGGCTTCGGCACGGCCAATGATCTCGTGCTTCTGCGGCGGCACCAGCATGTCCTCGATCGCGATCGAGATGCCGGCGCGCGTGGCCAGACGGAAACCGTTCTGCAGCAGCTTGTCGGCAAACACCACGGTTTCCTTCAGGCCACACTTGCGGAACGAGCTGTTGATCAGCCTGGAGATTTCCTTCTTCTTCAGTGCCTTGTTCATGATGCTGAACGGCAGGCCCTGCGGCAGGATCTCGGACAGCAGCGCACGACCGACGGTGGTTTCTACCAGGCCGGTATTCGGCACGAACTCGCCGGTTTCCTTGTTCTTGGCGTAGTCGGTCAGGCGCACGGAAATGCGCGTCGTCAGCTCGACTTCCTTGCTTTCCAGCGCACGCTCGACTTCCTGGATGTCGGCAAACACCATGCCTTCGCCCTTGCCGTTGATCTTCTCGCGGGTAGCGTAGTACAGGCCCAGCACCACGTCCTGCGACGGCACGATAGAGGGCTCGCCGGAGGCCGGGAACAGCACGTTGTTGGATGCCAGCATCAGCACGCGCGCTTCCAGCTGCGCTTCCACCGACAGCGGCACGTGCACGGCCATCTGGTCACCGTCAAAGTCGGCGTTGAACGCGGAACAGACCAGCGGGTGCAGCTGGATCGCCTTGCCCTCGATCAGGATCGGTTCAAAGGCCTGGATACCCAGACGGTGCAGCGTCGGCGCACGGTTCAGCATCACCGGGTGCTCGCGGATCACCTCTTCCAGGATATCCCACACCACCGGGTTGTTGTTTTCGACTTCCTTCTTCGCCTGCTTGATGGTGTTGGCGATGCCCATCTGCTCCAGACGGGCAAAGATGAAGGGCTTGAACAGCTCCAGCGCCATCAGCTTGGGCAGACCGCACTGGTGCAGCTTCAGGGTCGGGCCCACGGTAATCACGGAACGACCGGAGTAGTCCACGCGCTTGCCCAGCAGGTTCTGGCGGAAACGGCCACCCTTGCCCTTGATCATGTCGGCCAGCGACTTCAGGGCACGCTTGTTGGCGCCCGTCATGGCCTTGCCACGACGGCCGTTGTCCAGCAGGCTGTCCACGGCTTCCTGCAGCATGCGCTTCTCGTTGCGCGCGATGATTTCCGGTGCCTTCAGCTCCAGCAGACGGCGCAGACGGCTGTTGCGGTTGATGACGCGGCGGTACAGGTCGTTCAGGTCGGAGGTGGCGAATCGGCCACCGTCCAGCGGCACCAGCGGACGCAGGTCCGGCGGCAGCACCGGCAGCACTTCCAGCACCATCCACTCCGGCTTGATGCCGGACTTGCGGAAGGCTTCCAGCACCTTCAGGCGCTTGGCGTTCTTCTTGACCTTGACTTCGGAGCCGGTCAGGTCGCCACGCAGGCGCTCGATCTCGGAATCGATATCGATGCTTTCCAGCAGGTCCTTGATGCCCTCGGCACCCATCTTGGCCTGGAATTCGTCGCCGTATTCGTCCAGGTTCTTGTCGTAGTCGTCTTCGGACATGATGCTGAACTTCTTCAGCGGCGTCATGCCGGGATCGGTCACCACGTAGGCTTCAAAGTACAGCACGCGCTCGATGTCGCGCAGTGTCATGTCCAGCACCAGGCCCAGACGGGACGGCAGGGACTTCAGGAACCAGATGTGGGCACAGGGCGCAGCCAGGTCGATGTGACCCATGCGCTCGCGGCGCACCTTGGTCTGAGTCACTTCCACGCCGCACTTCTCGCAGATCACGCCGCGGTGCTTCAGGCGCTTGTACTTGCCGCACAGGCATTCGTAGTCCTTGATCGGCCCAAAGATCTTGGCGCAGAACAGGCCGTCACGCTCGGGCTTGAACGTACGATAGTTGATGGTTTCCGGCTTTTTCACTTCGCCGAAGGACCAGGAGCGGATCTTCTCGGGCGAAGCCAGGCCGATCTTGATGGCGTCGAAGTGCTCTTCGGGCTTGATTTGTTTGAACAGGTCGAGCAAAGATTTCATGATGTCTCTTTCCTAAATGGGGATGCAACAAGGGGAACACGGAAGGGCGGGCGCCTCGGCGCCCTGCCCGGTCAGCCGCGTTCCAGCTCGATATCGATACCCAGAGAGCGGATTTCCTTGACCAGCACGTTGAACGATTCCGGCATGCCGGCATCGATGGCGTGCTCGCCCTTGACGATGTTTTCGTAGACCTTGGTACGGCCTTGCACGTCGTCCGACTTCACGGTCAGCATTTCCTGCAGCACGTAGGACGCACCGTAGGCTTCCAGTGCCCACACCTCCATCTCACCGAAACGCTGGCCACCGAACTGGGCCTTGCCGCCCAGCGGCTGCTGCGTCACCAGCGAGTACGGACCGGTGGAACGGGCGTGCATCTTGTCATCGACCAGGTGATGCAGCTTCAGGAAGTGCATGTAGCCAATGGTGGTCGGGCGCTCGAAGCGCTCGCCGGTGCGGCCGTCATACAGGTAGGCCTGGGTGCGCGAGGGCGTCAGGCCCTTGGCCTCGGCGACCTCGTCCGGGTAGGCCAGCTTCAGCATGCCCAGGATTTCCTCCTCGGAAGCACCGTCGAACACCGGCGTGGCGAACGGCAGGCCACCAGTCAGGTTGCGGGCCATGGACAGCACCTCGCCATCGTCCAGGTCCTGCAGCGTCTCGACACGGCCAGAGCTGTTGTAGACCTGTACCATGTACTGGCGCACTTCGGCAGCGGTCTTTTCCTGCTGCAGCATCTCGTTGATGCGATGGCCAATGCCCTTGCCGGCCCAGCCCAGGTGCACTTCCAGCACCTGACCCACGTTCATGCGCGACGGCACGCCCAGCGGGTTCAGCACGATGTCGGCGGTGGTACCGTCGGCCATGTAGGGCATGTCCTCGACCGGCACGATCTTGGACACCACACCCTTGTTACCGTGACGGCCGGCCATCTTGTCACCCGGTTGCAGGCGACGCTTGACGGCCAGGTAGACCTTGACCATCTTCAGCACGCCGGCGGGCAACTCGTCGCCCTGCGTCAGCTTCTTGCGCTTTTCCTCGAAGGCCAGGTCGAAGCTGTGACGCTCCTGCTCCAGCGACTTCTTCACGCTTTCGATCTGATCGGCGACGGTCTCGTCTGCCGGACGGATGTCGAACCAGTGGTACTTGTCCAGGCCATCCAGGTACTTGGCATCGATCGTGCTGCCACGTGCCAGCTTCTGCGGGCCACCGTTGGCGACCTTGCCAATCAGGATCTTGCGCAGACGGTCCATGGCGTCGGCTTCCACGATACGCATCTGGTCATTCAGGTCCAGACGGTAGCGCTTCAGTTCGTCGTCGATGATCTGCTGGGCGCGCTTGTCGCGCTGGATGCCTTCACGCGTGAACACCTGCACGTCGATCACGGTACCGCTGGAACCCTGGTCCACGCGCAGCGAGGTGTCCTTCACGTCAGAAGCCTTCTCGCCGAAGATCGCGCGCAGCAGCTTCTCTTCCGGCGTCAGCGTGGTCTCGCCCTTGGGCGTGACCTTGCCCACCAGCACGTCGCCCGGATTCACTTCCGCGCCGACGTAGATGATGCCGGAATCGTCCAGGCGGTTCAGCTGCACTTCGCTCAGGTTCGGGATATCACGCGTGATTTCCTCGGCACCCAGCTTGGTGTCGCGCGCCATCACCACCAGTTCCTCGATGTGGATGGAGGTGTAGCGGTCGTCCGCCACCACGCGCTCGCTGATCAGGATCGAGTCCTCGAAGTTGTAGCCGTTCCAGGGCATGAAGGCGATCAGCATGTTCTGGCCGATGGCGATCTCGCCGAGGTCGGTCGATGCGCCGTCAGCCACCACGTCACCCTTGGCCAGCACGTCGCCGCGCTTGACGATCGGACGCTGGTGGATGTTGGTGTTCTGGTTGGAACGCTGGTACTTGATCAGGTTGTAGATGTCCACGCCCACTTCGCCGGCCACGGCTTCGTTGTCGTTGACACGCACCACGATACGGGTGGCATCGACATAGTCGACCACGCCACCGCGCTGCGCCGTCACCACGGTGCCGGAGTCGACCGCGGCCACGCGCTCGATACCGGTACCCACCATGGGCTTCTCCGGACGCAGCACCGGCACCGCCTGACGCGACATGTTGGCGCCCATCAGCGCACGGTTCGCGTCGTCGTGCTCCAGGAACGGCACCAGCGCAGCCGCCACCGAGGCGATCTGTGCCGGGGACACGTCCATGTACTGCACTTCGGCCGGATCGACCAGCACCGATTCACCCTTTTCACGGGCAGATACCAGCTCGCCAGTCAGCTTGCCGTTCTCGTCCAGCGTGGCGTTCGCCTGGGCGATGATGTACTTGCTTTCCTCGATGGCGGACAGGTAGTCGACCTCATCGGTCACCTGGCAATCCACCACGCGGCGGTACGGGGTTTCGATGAAACCGTATTCGTTCAGCTGGGCGTACAGCGCCAGCGAATTGATCAGACCGATGTTCGGACCTTCCGGCGTCTCGATCGGACAGACGCGGCCATAGTGCGTCGGGTGCACGTCGCGCACCTCGAAGCCGGCGCGCTCGCGCGTCAGGCCGCCCGGGCCCAGTGCGGAGACACGGCGCTTGTGCGTGATCTCGGACAGCGGGTTGGTCTGGTCCATGAACTGGGACAGCTGGGACGCACCAAAGAACTCCTTCAGCGCCGCAGAAATCGGCTTGGAGTTGATCAGGTCGTGCGGCATCAGCGGCTCTTGCTCGGCCTGGCCCAGACGCTCCTTCACGGCCTTCTCGATACGTGCCAGACCGGTGCGGAACTGGTTCTCGGCCAGCTCACCGACGCAACGCACGCGACGGTTGCCCAGATGGTCGATGTCGTCGACTTCGCCACGGCCGTTGCGCAGGTCGACCAGCGTCTTGACCACGGCCATGATGTCCTCGTTGGACAGCACCATGGCGCCTTCGGCTTCGTCGCGGCCGATACGGGCGTTGAACTTCATGCGGCCAACGCGCGACAGGTCATAGCTGTCCTCGCTGTAGAACAGGCGATGGAACAGTGCCTGCACCGCATCTTCGGTCGGCGGCTCGCCGGGGCGCATCATGCGGTAGATCGCCACGCGTGCGGCAAACTCGTCCGCCGTATCATCGATACGCAGCGTCTGGGAGATGTAGGCACCCTGGTCCAGCTCGTTGGTAAAGATGCAGGAAATCTCCTGGATACCGGCTTCACGCAGCTTCTTCAGCAGCGCTTCGGTCAGCTCCTCGTTGGCCTTGGCAATGATCTCGCCGGTGTCGCCATCGATGATGTTGTTGCTCAGCACGCGGCCGATCAGGAAGTCTTCCGGCACGCTCACATGGCTGGTCTGGCCCGCATCCAGTTCGCGGATGTGCTTGGCAGTGATGCGCTTGTCCTTGGCAACGACGACCTTGCCGTCCTTGTCGATGATGTCGAAGCGCGCCACTTCGCCCTTCAGGCGCTCGGGCACCAGCTCCATCTGGGCACCAGTGTCCATCAGGCGGAAGTGGTCGTTGACGAAGAAGTTCGCCAGGATCTGTTCCGGGTTCAGGCCAATCGCCTTGAGCAGGATCGTGACCGGCATCTTGCGGCGACGGTCGACGCGGAAGTACAGCACGTCCTTCGGGTCGAATTCGAAGTCCAGCCAGGAGCCACGGTAGGGAATGATGCGGGCGCTGAACAGCAACTTGCCCGAGCTGTGCGTCTTGCCCTTGTCGTGCTCGAAGAACACGCCGGGCGAACGGTGCAGCTGGGACACGATCACGCGCTCGGTACCGTTGATGATGAAGGAGCCCTTCTCGGTCATCAGGGGCACTTCGCCCATGTAGACTTCCTGCTCTTTCACTTCCTTGACCACCTTGGACTGGGCGGTGGACGCATCGCGGTCATAAATGATGAGCTGTACACGGGCACGCACGGCAGAACCGAAGGTCAGGCCACGCGTCTGGCACTCGCGCACGTCAAATGCGGGCTTGGCCAGGTTGTACTCGACGAATTTCATTTCCACAAAGCCGTTGTGCGAGACAATCGGGAATGCGGATTCGAACGCAGCCTGCAGGCCTTCGGTGCGCCGCTTCTTCGGCGCGATGTCCTTTTGCAGAAAGGCGGTGTAGGCATCACGCTGCATTTGCAGCAGATACGGGATCTTCAGCACGCTGTCGCGTGTGCCAAAGCTCTTGCGGATCCGTTTGCGTTCGGTATAGCTGTAAGACATGGGCTCTCCAGGTGAAGACGTCTAGCAGTCTGGTCTGCTAGCGCGGCGGTTAGTCTTTCCTCGGATGGATGCGGGCCTGCGCTTGCCCGCAATCTTGGTGGCTGGCCCCTACCAGCCAATGGCAGACGGTCACGCGTTGCACGCGACCCGAACCAAGGGTCTTCCGCCATCGGGAACAGAAGACACTTTCAAGCACAACAGGCATGAGGCACATTGTGCTTGAAGGTGTTTTCTGCTGCAGCACCAGCCCGGAGCCGGTGCGCGCAAGAAACACCAAAGGCTGGAATGCCTTTCGGGCACTCCAGCCTCAGGAAGAACCCGATTACTTGAGTTCTGCCTTGGCGCCAGCTTCCACCAGCTTCTTCTGAGCGGCTTCTGCGTCGGCCTTGGGCATGGCTTCCTTGATCGTCTTGGGAGCGCCGTCCACCAGGTCCTTGGCTTCCTTCAGACCCAGGCCGGTGATTTCGCGCACCACCTTGATCACGCCAACTTTCTGGGCGCCAGCTTCGGTCAGGACCAGATCGAAATCGGTCTTTTCTTCAGCAGCAGCAGCGCCGCCAGCAGCGCCGCCAGCAGCCGGAGCAGCCATAGCGGCAGCGCTCACGCCAAACTTCTCTTCGATAGCCTTCACCAGCTCGTTCAGTTCCATGACGGACATGGTGTCCAGAGCGGTCAGGAATGCGTCTTTATCAAATGCCATGATGTTTTCCTAAAAAATGATGTTGGTTGACAGGATCTGCCGCCGATCAGGCAGCAACTTCCTCGCCTTTTTTCTCTGCCAGAGCCGCCAGCACGCGTGCAGTACGCGACACCGGAGACATGAGCAGGCCACACAGCTGCGACAGCAGCACTTCCTTGGTAGGAATGTTGGCCAGCTCTTTCACGCCGTTCACATCCAGAGCTTTTCCGGCATAGACGCCGCCACGGATGACCAGCTTGTCGTTGGTCTTGGCGAAATCGGCTACCACCTTGGCGGCGGCAACTGCGTCTTCGGAGAAGCTATAGATCAGCGGACCAGTCATCTGGTCAGCCGCAGACTCAAAGCTGCTGCCGGCCACGGCACGACGGGCCAGCGTGTTCTTCAACACGCTCAGGCTCACGCCCTGGCTACGGGCCTTGCTGCGCAGCTCGGTCATGTCGGCCACCGTGATACCACGGTATTCCGCCATCACGAGCGTTTGAGCTTTAGCGGCGAGTTCGGTCACTTCGTTGATGACCGCTTCTTTCTCACTGCGATTGAGACTCAAGATCTACTCCTCAAAATGTGCATGAGATCACTCCACATGCACGCCCTTACTTGCAGCGACCAACTCACTTTCGGAAACCTGGAACCGGTTGCCCGATTCCCTTCAACCTCTTGTGTGCGGGATCGCCATCTGCGCTGGCTTGCAGGATTAAGTGCCTTGCGGCACGCCAGCGGTCTTGGATGGCCTGCCGGACCGAAGCCCGGCAGCCCACCTCCTGCACCGGTTACCCGGTGCAAAGCCTTTATCGCGCCAATCAGGCAGCGATGGTCTGGGTGTCGACGCGAACGCCAACGCCCTGGGTAGAAGACACGGCCACCTTGCGCAGGTACAGGCCCTTGCTGCTGGCCGGCTTGGCCTTGTTCAGCGCTTCCACCAGGGCTGCCAGGTTGCCCTGCAGCTTCTCGTTGTCAAAGGAACGCAGACCGATGGTCGAGTGGATGATGCCAGCCTTGTCAACGCGGAACTGGACCTGGCCAGCCTTGGCGTTCTTGACGGCGGTAGCCACGTCGGGGGTCACGGTGCCCACCTTGGGGTTGGGCATCAGGCCGCGCGGGCCCAGGATCTGACCCAGGGTACCCACCACGCGCATCGCGTCCGGAGCAGCAATCACCACGTCGAACGGCATGTTGCCGGCCTTGACTTCAGCAGCCAGGTCGTCCATGCCCACCACGTCAGCACCAGCAGCCTTGGCTTCTTCAGCCTTGGCGCCCTGGGCGAACACGGCAACGCGCTTGGTCTTGCCAGTGCCATTGGGCAGCACCACGGCGCCACGCACCACCTGGTCGGATTTCTTGGCGTCAACGCCCAGCTGCACGGCCACGTCGATGGACTCATCGAACTTGGCAGTCGCGCACTCTTTTACCAGCTCCAGGGCTTCCGCCACGGAATACAGCTTGTTGCTGTCAACCTTGCCCTCGAGGGCTTTTTGCTTCTTGGTCAGTTTGGCCATCTCACACGCCCTCCACGGTCACGCCCATCGCACGGGCAGAGCCGGCGATCGTACGAACGGCAGCGTCCAGATCGGCAGCCGTCAGGTCCTTCATCTTGGCCTTGGCGATTTCTTCCAGCTGCTCGCGGGTGATCTTGCCAACTTTCTCGGTGTTCGGCTTGGCAGAACCCTTGTCCAGCTTGATGGCCTTCTTGATCAGCGTCGCTGCGGGCGGCGTCTTGATGATGAAGGTGAAGCTCTTGTCTGCAAACGCGGTGATCACCACCGGCAGCGGCAGACCCGGCTCGACGCCCTGGGTCTGGGCGTTGAACGCCTTGCAGAACTCCATGATGTTCAGACCGCGCTGGCCCAGAGCGGGACCAATCGGCGGCGACGGGTTGGCTTTGCCAGCCGGCACTTGCAGCTTGATAAAGCCGACGATTTTCTTCGCCATACTTTTCTCCTTGCGGGTAATAACGCCTGCCAGCAGCAGGCTCCCCGGGGGTTACGACCCTGGCTTGACGATGATGCGCGGGTCTGGAAACGCATCACCCAAAAACTGGACGACCCGGATCAGGTCTTTTCGATCTGGGAGAACTCCAGCTCGACCGGCGTAGCACGACCGAAGATGGTCACCGACACGCGCAGCTTGTTCTTTTCGTAGTTAACTTCCTCGATGCTGCCATTGAAGTCCGCAAACGGGCCCTCCTTGACGCGCACCATCTCGCCCACCTCGAACTCCACCTTGTGGCGCGGCTTTTCGCTGCCTTCCTGCATCTGGCTGACGATCTTCTGCACGTCAGCCTGGGAGATCGGGGTCGGACGATTGCGGGCACCGCCCACAAAGCCGGTTACCTTGCTGGTCTGCTTGACCAGGTGCCAGCTTTCGTCATCCATCAGCATTTCCACCAGCACGTAGCCGGGGAAAAACTTGCGTTCGGTAGTGCGTTTCTGGCCATTCTTGACCTCGACCACCTCTTCGGTCGGCACCAGGATGCGACCAAACTTGTCCTGCATATCGGCGCGCGCAATGCGCTCCTGCAGGTTGCGCTCGACAGCGCGCTCCATGCCCGAATAGGCCTGGACCACGTACCAGCGAAAATCGGGATTGGCTGCTGCTTCCAGCATCGTTCCTTCTGTCATGCTTACCTCCATCCCAGAATCAGGCCGTACAGAATCCACTCCAGGGTCTTGTCGGTCAGCCACAGGAACAGCGACATCACCAGCACGAACAGGAATACGAACAGTGTGGTCTGCGAGGCTTCCTTGCGTGATGGCCAGACGACCTTGCGCACTTCACGGAAGGCTTCGCGGAAAAAATCCACCAGGCCACGGCCGGAGGCAGACGTCAGATAGGCGCCGACACCAGCCGCCACGCCCACGAGCAGGGCCACCCACTGCACCAGTGCACCCTGCGGCGCCAGCATGAAGTACGCAACAAAACCTGCCAGTATCAGCAGTACGGCAGCTGCTACCTTGACCTTGTCGGCGCCGGTAGTTACCGTTTCAACCTGAGGAGAAGAAGCCATGTGGCAATTCCAGAATATGCAGATCCGGGCAACACGCCAGGATCAGACTATCGCCAAAAAGAGCGAAGCCTTAGATTTTATATCGACTTACAGAAATAGTAAAGCCCGCTTTGCAGCGGGCTTCTCTTTTTTGCCACACCTCAGAGGGTGGCAGGGGCAGAGGGAATCGAACCCCCAACCTTCGGTTTTGGAGACCGACGCTCTGCCAATTGAGCTATACCCCTATAGCCTTTCAGCGATTAAGCGATGATCTTGGCAACCACGCCAGCGCCCACGGTACGGCCACCTTCGCGGATGGCGAAACGCAGGCCTTCTTCCATGGCGATCGGGGCGATCAGCTTCACGGTGATGGACACGTTGTCACCCGGCATCACCATTTCCTTGTCGGCCGGCAGCTCGATGGAACCGGTCACGTCCGTGGTACGGAAGTAGAACTGGGGACGGTAGTTGTTGAAGAACGGCGTGTGACGGCCACCTTCGTCCTTGGACAGCACGTACACCTCGGCGGTGAACTCGGTGTGCGGCTTGATGGAACCCGGCTTGCACAGCACCTGGCCGCGCTCGACGTCTTCACGCTTGGTGCCGCGCAGCAGGATACCGACGTTGTCGCCAGCCTGACCCTGGTCCAGCAGCTTGCGGAACATTTCCACGCCCGTGCAGGTCGTCTTCTGGGTGTCCTTGATACCCACGATCTCGATTTCCTCGCCGACCTTGATAATGCCGCGCTCGACGCGACCGGTCACCACGGTACCACGGCCGGAGATGGAGAACACGTCTTCCACCGGCATCAGGAAAGTGCCGTCCACGGCGCGCTCGGGCGTCGGGATGTAGCTATCCAGGGCTTCGGCCAGCTTCATGATGGCGCCTTCGCCCAGGTCGCCGGTGTCGCCTTCCAGCGCCATCTTGGCAGAACCCTTCACGATCGGGGTGTCGTCACCCGGGAAGTCGTACTTGCTCAGCAGCTCGCGCACTTCCATCTCGACCAGCTCCAGCAGCTCCTCGTCGTCCACCATGTCGCACTTGTTCAGGAACACGATGATGTAGGGCACGCCAACCTGACGGGACAGCAGGATGTGCTCGCGGGTCTGGGGCATCGGGCCGTCAGCAGCGGAACAGACCAGGATGGCGCCGTCCATCTGGGCAGCACCGGTAATCATGTTCTTCACATAGTCGGCGTGACCAGGGCAGTCCACGTGGGCGTAGTGACGGTTGGCCGTCTCGTACTCGACGTGGGAGGTGTTGATGGTGATGCCACGGGCCTTTTCTTCGGGCGCGTTATCGATCTGGCTGTAGTCGCGGGCATCGCCGCCGAACTTCCTGGCCAGCACGGTAGCAATCGCTGCCGTCAGGGTGGTCTTGCCGTGGTCCACGTGACCGATGGTGCCTACGTTGACGTGCGGCTTGCTCCGTTCAAACTTTTCTTTTGCCATTTTTCGACTCCGAAAAACAATGAATGATTGATTGAAAAAGACACCACCCGGCAGACGCCGGGGAATGAATGGTGCCCATGGGCAGGATCGAACTGCCGACCTCTCCCTTACCAAGGGAGTGCTCTACCACTGAGCCACATGGGCAATTATTTCACACGAGAGACAAGCACACGCAACACTGGAGCGGGAGACGGGAATCGAACCCGCATCATTAGCTTGGAAGGCTAAGGTTCTACCATTGAACTACTCCCGCACACTTGATGGCGTCAGGAGCCAACCCTCAAGTTACGGCAGAGCCGCCACTCAGTATTTGAAGCTTGTGGTGGAGAGGGCTGGATTCGAACCAGCGTACTCGCAAGAGGGCAGATTTACAGTCTGCTGCCATTAACCACTCGGCCACCTCTCCACAGCAAGTTTTGAATTATGCCATGCTTTTTGGCTTTTTTCCAGACCCCTGCATTTTTTTGCGAAAAATCAGGAGAACAGCTCGGCCAGGGCCAGGCCTGGCTCCGGCTGCCGCATGAACGCTTCCCCGATCAGGAAGGCGTGCACACCGGAATCCCGCATTGTAACCACATCTTCGCGTGTCAGGATGCCGCTTTCCGTCACCACCAGCTGTCCCTCGGGCAAATCGGGCAGCATGTCGAGTGTCGTCTGCAGGCTGACCTCGAAGGTGCGCAGGTTGCGGTTGTTGATGCCCAGCAGCAGGGATTCGGGTTGGCGGACGCTGGCCAGCAACTTCAGCGCGCGCTCCATTTCGCCGCGGTCGTGGACTTCGACCAGCACCGACATGTCCAGATTGCGGGCGATGGCAGCCATGTCCTGCAGCTGGGCATCATCCAGGCTGGCGACAATCAGCAGGACGCAGTCCGCCCCCATGCTGCGCGACTCGTAGATCTGGTAGGGATCGATCATGAAGTCCTTGCGCAGCACCGGCAGGTCGCAGCTGGCACGCGCCTGCTTCAGGTAGTCCGGGCTGCCCTGGAAGAACTGGCGATCGGTCAGCACCGACAGGCAGGCGGCAGACAGCTTGCCATTGCCTTCGGCATAGCTCTGGGCAATATCCGCCGGGATGAAGTCCTCCCGGATGATGCCCTTGGACGGGCTGGCCTTCTTGATTTCGGCAATGACGGCCGGCTGGCCGGCCGCCATCCTGGCGCGCATGGCACCGGCAAAATCGCGTGTCAGGATGCGGCTTTCGGCATCGGCGCGCATCGCTGCCAGCGGCGTCCTGCGCTGCGCTGCAGCCACTTCCTCGCGCTTGACGGCGTTGATTTTTTCGAGAATGTCTGTCATGTCCTGTCCTTCTGATCCGGTTCGGGCGCGGCCTGCTTGAGCACCTTGACGATGACGCGGTGCATCACCAGCCCCACCACCACGAACAGCAGCGAAATGCCGATGGCGATCCAGGCGCCTTCATCCTGGAACATGCTTACGCCGCCTTGAGTTGTTGCGATACGCGGACGAACTCGTCCAGCTTGGCGCGGGCGGCACCGGAGTCCAGTGTCTGGCGTGCCAGATCGACACCGGCCTGGATCGACTCGACCACATTCGCGGTATAGAGTGCCACGCCGGCGTTGAGCAGCACGATGTCACGCGGTGCGCCCTGCTCGCGGCCGTCCAGCACGGACAGCAGCACTTCACGCGATTCGACCGGGTCGTTGACGGCCAGCGCGCGCTTGCTGCGCATGGTCAGGCCGTAGTCCTCCGGGTGCAGCTCATATTCCAGCACCTGGCCATTCTTGAGTTCGCCAACCAGGGTGGCAGCACCCAGGCTGCACTCGTCGAGACTGTCCTGGCCGTAGACCACCATGGCGTGCTCGGCGCCCATGTCCTTGAGCACGCGCACCAGAATGCCGACCAGATCCTGGTGGAAAACGCCCAGCAGGATGTTGGGAGCACCAGCCGGGTTGGTCAGCGGGCCCAGGATGTTGAAGATGCTTTTCACGCCCAGCTCCCGGCGCACCGGAGCCACGTTTTTCATCGCAGGATGGTAGTTGGGAGCGTACATGAAGCCGATGCCGCACTGCTCCACGCAGCTGGCCACGGCGGCCGGCGACAGGTCGATGCAGGCACCGAGCTGCTCGACCGCATCGGCACTGCCGGACTTGCTGCTGACACCACGGCCACCATGCTTGCTGACGCGGCCGCCGGCTGCGGCAATCACGAACATGGCGCAGGTGGAAATGTTGAAGGTGTTGGAGCCGTCACCACCGGTACCGACGATATCGACCAGATGCGTCTTGTCGGCAATCTCGACCTTGGTGGCAAAGTCGCGCATCACCTGGGCGGCGGCGGTGATTTCGTCCACGGTTTCCTTCTTCACGCGCAGACCGGTGATCAGCGCCGCCATCATCACGGGCGAGACCTCGCCGGTCATGATCTGGCGCATCAGGTCCTTCATCTCGTCGTAGAAGATTTCCCGGTGCTCGATGGTGCGCTGCAGCGCTTCCTTGGGGGTAATTTTCATCATGTTCTTGTCCTTGGAGAGGGTACGGGCCGCGGCAGCTCAGCGATCGAGGAAGTTGCGCAGCATGGCGTGGCCGTGCTCGGTCAGGATGCTTTCCGGGTGGAATTGCACGCCTTCGATATCGAGTGTCTTGTGCCGCACGCCCATGATTTCGCCATCATCGGTCCAGGCCGTGATGGCCAGCTCCTGCGGCAGCGTGGCACGCTCGATTGCCAGCGAGTGGTAGCGGTTGACGGTGAACTGGCGCGGCAGCTGGCGGAACACGCCCTCCTGCGTGGTGGTGATGACGCTGGTCTTGCCGTGCATCTGCACCTGGGCACGCACGATATGGCCGCCAAAAGCCTGTCCGATGGCCTGATGCCCCAGGCAGACGCCGAGGATCGGTAGCTGGCCGGCAAAGTGCCGGATGGCATCTACCGACACACCCGCCTCGTTGGGCGAACAGGGGCCGGGCGAAATGCAGAGACGGTCAAAACCGCCGTCGCGGAACAGCTGGTCCAGCTGGTCCAGCGTGATTTCATCGTTGCGATGGGTGATGACCTCGGCACCGAGTTCGCCGAAGTACTGCACGATGTTGTAGGTGAAGCTGTCGTAGTTGTCCACCATCAGGACGCGGATCTTGCTCATTGCAGGCCCTCCTCCACCAGTTCTGCGGCACGCAGCAGCGCGCGTGCCTTGTGTTCGGTTTCACGCCATTCCATTTCGGGCACGCTGTCGGCCACCACACCGGCAGCCGACTGCACGTAGAGCATGCCGTCCTTGACGATGCCGGTGCGGATGGCAATCGCCACATCCATGTCACCGGCATAGCTCAGGTAGCCGCAGGCACCGCCGTAAATGCCGCGCTTGACCGGTTCCAGCTCGTCGATCAGCTCCATGGCGTGGATCTTGGGCGCGCCGGTGAGCGTGCCCGCCGGGAAGGTGGCGCGCAGCACATCCATGTTGCGCATGCCGTCCAGCAGCGTGCCCTGCACGTTGCTGACAATGTGCATCACGTGGCTGTAGCGCTCGATGGCAAAGGCTTCGGTCACCTTGACCGAACCGGTCCTGGCGATGCGGCCGATGTCGTTGCGGGCCAGATCGATCAGCATCACGTGTTCGGCACGCTCCTTGGGATCGTTGATCAGCTCCTGCTCTGTCGCCAGGTCGGCCTCGGGCGTGGCACCGCGCGGGCGGGTGCCGGCCAGCGGGCGGATGGTGACGCTTTGCGAGCCATCGGCCTCGTGCTCGTGGCGCACCAGGATTTCGGGCGAGGAGCCGATGACCTGGAAATCCCCGAAGTGGTAGTAGTACATGTACGGACTCGGGTTGAGCGAGCGCAGCGCACGATAGAGGTTGAGCGGATGCGCGGCAAAGCGCTTCTGCAGGCGCTGGCCGACCTGCACCTGCATGAAATCGCCGGCGGCGATCAGGTCCTTGCCGCGCTGCACCGCCTGCAGGTAATCGTCCTTGGCGAAGATGCGCTCGACCGGCTCGCTCTGGTAGACGCTGGTGACCGGCGGCACGGCCGGCTCGTTGAGGCGCTGGCGCAGTGTGCGCAGGCGCTGATGGCCGCGACTGTAGGCCTCGGGCTGGGCCGGATCGACATAGACCAGCAGATAGAGCTTGCCGGACAGGTTGTCGATGACGGCAACTTCCTCGCACTGCAACAGCAGGATATCGGGCGTGTGCAGGTCATCGGGCGGGCAGGATGCCTCCAGTTTTTTCTCGATGTAGCGCACCGCGTCGTAACCGAAATAGCCGGCCAGACCGCCGCAGAAACGCGGCATGCCGGGGCGTACCGCCACCTTGAAGCGCTGCTGGTATTGCGCAATGAAATCGAGCGGGTTGCCGCTGGCAGTTTCCACCACCTGGCCATCCGTGACGACCTCGGTGCGCGCATCGGCACCAAAGCCGCTGGCGCGCAGCAGCGTGCGGGCCGGCAGGCCGATGAAACTGTAGCGGCCAAAGCGTTCGCCACCGACCACGGATTCGAGCAGGAAGCTGTTGCGGCCGCCGTATTCGGCATGGGCCAGCTTGAGATAGAGCGAAAGCGGGGTTTCCAGGTCGGCAAAGGCTTCCAGCATCAGCGGGATGCGGTTGTAGCCCTGGGCGACCAGGCTCTTGAATTCAAGTTCTGTCATGGGAGATCCATCGGGATGAGGGACGGTGCGCGCCATGCAGCATCGCCGCGGGCCTTGCGCCCACACTATAAACCGCCCCGACCAACATCAGGCAGCACCCGCCAGCCTGCGGGTGCACACCACCAGCGCCTCAGCAGGCGCAGCAGGCCGCACAGGGACGCCAGGGCCAGGCTCCCCGGTCGGCACGACCTCGGGTGATGTTGCGATGGATGAACATGCGAACCAGTTTAACAAATCGCCGCAGAACGTGCCAAGGGCTCGCCCTGCAACTGCGCCATGCTCGACAGATAGCCCTGCGCTGCCACCTCGCGGATCGGCTGGCCATGGTTGTAGCCGTAATCGACCAGCAGCACGGGACAGCCGGCCGCATGCGCCGCCTGGGCATCGTTGCTGGAATCGCCCAGCATCAGGGTGACGGCCGGGTCGGTGCCGAGGGCACGTGCCGTTTCGAGCAAGGGCAGCGGATCGGGCTTCTTGCGCGCAAAGGCATCGCCACCGAAAACGCAGCGGAAATAGCCGGCAATACCGAGCCGCTGCAGCAGCACTTCGGCGTGCGCCTGTGGCTTGTTGGTCAGGCAGGCCAGCGGCAGCCCGAGCGCCTGCAATTGTTCCAGCCCCTGCTGCACGCCATCGAACAGCCGGCTTTGCTGGCCATTGATCTCGCCATAGTGGCGCTGGTAGCTGGCGAAGGCGGTATCGAAGCGGGCGGCATCGGCACCAACCTGCTGCAGGGTCTGGCGGATCAGGTGCTCCGAACCCTTGCCAACCAGCTGGCCGATGGTGCTGCGCGCGATGGCCGGCAGCTGCAGTTCGGCCAGCATGGCGTTGAGCGCCAGATCGAAGTCACCCATGGTGTCGACCATGGTGCCGTCCAGATCAATCATCACGCCCTGCACCGCCAGCGGCTGTGACGCGCAGGGCCAGCGCAGCTCGGCCACGCTCATGCCAGCGCCTTGCGCATGTCGCTGATCACGGCAGCGTAATCGGGCTTGCCGAAGATGGCACTGCCGGCGACGAAGGTGTCGGCACCGGCATCGGCTACGCGGCGGATGTTGTCGGCCTTGATGCCGCCATCGACCTCAAGGCGGATGTCCTTGCCGCAGGCATCGATGCGCTTGCGCACGGCCTCGATCTTGCGCAGGGCGCTGTCGATGAAACCCTGGCCGCCGAAACCGGGGTTGACGCTCATGATCAGGATCAGGTCGATGTCGTCGATCACCCAGTCGAGCACATCGAGCGGCTCGGCCGGGTTGAACACCAGGCCGGCCTGACAGCCGGCGGCCCGGATCGCCTGGATGCTGCGGTGGACGTGGGTGCTGGCATCGGGATGGAAGCTGATCAGGTCGGCACCGGCCTGGGCAAAAGCCTGCGCCAGGGCATCCACCGGCTGCACCATCATGTGCACGTCCAGCGGCACCGGCTGGCCGTCCGGCGTGACGGCGTGCGGCTTGATGGCCTGGCAGATCATCGGGCCGAAAGTGAGGTTGGGCACGTAATGGTTGTCCATCACGTCAAAGTGGATCCAGTCGGCGCCAGCGGCAATCACGTTGCGCACTTCGTCGCCCAGGCGGGCGAAATCGGCCGAGAGAATGGAGGGGGCAATACGGTAAGTGGTGCTCATGTCTGGTATTGTCGTGCATCTTGCCGCCATCTGCGCGGATGTTCGTCGTGTCCTGATCGGAGCCCATGCCAGATTTCACCCCCGCCCCTTCCAGCGATTACCAGTTGCACATCGAGGTGCGCCCGGAATATTTGCCGGAGGAATCGAATCCGCCGCGCCAGTACCTGTTTGCCTACCATGTGACGATTACCAATACCGGCAACGTGCCGGTACAGGTGATCGCGCGCCACTGGATCATCACCGATGCCTACAAGCATGTGGAAGAAGTGCGTGGCCTGGCCGTGGTGGGCCACCAGCCGCTGCTGGAGCCGGGTGACAGCTTTTCCTACAGCAGCGGCACGCCGCTGCGCACGCCCGAGGGGCGCATGGAAGGCAGCTTTTTCTGTGTGGCCGTGGACGGCACGCGTTTTGATGCACCGATTCCCCCGTTTGCGCTGCAGGCGCACCAGCCGGACGCCGATCCGCCCGAGGCAGCGCCGGCCAATCGCGTGCTGCACTGATATCGCCATTGCCGATGACGCAAGAGATCGACGACAAGCTCCAGTATCTGCTCAATACGCTGGATCCCGATGCCAGCCTGGCGCAGCGCCACCTGTGGCTGCATGGCGTGATGGAGTGGATCCGGGGCGACGATGAGGAAGATATCCAGAAGGCCGTCGGCCGCGTGCGCCTGTTCCTGTCCACCGTGCAGCCGCTGACCGAATGGCGCTTGCGCTGGCGCGAATGGTGGCTGCGCTTTGTCACCGATATCGACGTCACGCCGCTGCTGGCCGATGCCGGCTTTGCGCCGCGCAACGCCTTCGTCAGCGAAATGGCGCACCGGCTGCGCAAGAAGATCATTCCGGCCACGCCGGAAACCACCGATCTGGGCGAGCTGTTCGTGCTGCTGTTTCCGTCGCTGTTCGATGCCCAGTGGATCAAGGCACTGGACGAAAAGACGCTGCAGCAACTGCAGGCCGTGCTGCTGCAGCCGATGGCGCAGGAAGAGCTGGACCCGGTCACCAGTGACCTGAGCCTGACGCTGGAAGCGCGCGAAACCGCGCTGACGCAGATGGCCGGCATGGACACGCCCGGCGCGGAAGAACTCAGCTACTGGCAGGAGATCCTGATCGATGCGATCTCCTACAGCCTGAGCCAGATCAACGCGATCGGCTTTGCCAGCGAAATCCGCACCCGCATGGCGAGTTCGGAAAGCACGGCGCGCGTGTTCCACGAGCTGCCGGTGGCGATGTTCAGCTTTGTCCGCGTGCTGCGCCTGCACGGTGCCCAGTCCGAGGCGACCCAGCTGTCGGCGCAAATCCTGCGCGGCAAGCTGCAGGCCAGCAAGCTCGCCATCAGCACCGTCTATGACCACCTGGACCAGCACGGTATCTCTGTCGGCATCGTGTTCATGCTGAAGCAGGTGCGCGATCGGGTGCAGCGCGTCAACCAGCTGCTCGATTGCCTGATGAGCGAGCAGCAGATGCTGTCGGCGGCACGCATGATCTCGCGCCTGGTGCGCATCAGCCGCGATCGGCGCAGCCTGCGCAAGCTGTGGCAGGAAAACACGCACCTGACGGCAGCCAAGGTGGCCGAGCGCCAGGCGCTGTCGGGCGAAAGCTATATCACGCGCAACTTCCACGACTGGCGCGCGCTATTGGGCAAGGCCTTTGGCGGCGGCCTGGTGATGGGCGTGGCGGTCTGGTTCAAGTTTGTGCTCAGCGCGCTGGCGCTGTCGATCTTCTGGACCGGCCTGACCGCCGGCATCAACTATGCGCTGGCCTTCGTCGTGATCCAGCTGATGCATTGGACGGTGGCGACCAAGCAACCCGCCGTGACCGCACCGGCCATGGCGGCCAAGCTCAAGGATATCGACGACCCGGAAGCGATTCCCGCGTTTGTCGATGAGGTGGCGCACCTGTTCCGCTCCCAGGTGGCGGCAATTGTCGGCAACCTGCTGGCGGTAGTGCCCATGGCGATCCTGATTTCGATGGCATTGCAGCACTACACCGGCTCACCGATGATTTCCGATGGCGTCGCCTTCCGCACCATGTCGAACCTGGACATCATCGGCCCGACCGTGCTGTTTGCCGCCATCACCGGCGTGCTGCTGTTCCTGTCCAGCTTGATCGGCGGCTGGCTGGAAAACAGCTTTGTGCTGAACCGGCTCGATTCCATCATCGCGCACCACCCGCGTTCGCGCCAGCTGTTCGGCACCGAGCGCGCGGCGCGCTGGAGCCAGTGGTGGCGCGAGAACATTTCCGGCCTGGGCGCGAATATCTCGCTTGGCCTGATGCTCGGCCTGGTGCCCTCGTTTGCACAGTTTTTCGGCATCGGCTTCGAGGTGCGCCACGTGACGCTGGCTGCCGGCCAGCTGGGTGCCGCAGCGCACACGCTGGGCCTGGAAGTGCTGGAAATGCGGCCCTTCTGGCTGGCGCTGCTGGGTGTCTCGCTGATCGGCCCGATCAACGTGATGGTCAACTTCTACCTGGCCTTCCGTACCGCACTGGCGGCGCAAAACGTGCAGCGCGTCGATCGCCACCGCATCTATGACGCCCTGCGCAACCGCATGCTGTACACGCCGTTTACCTTCTTCTTCCCGCCCAGCGGTGCAGCCGGCAACAAGCCGCAATCCTGAACGCCAGCATGTCCGCTTCCCACGGTGAATTCGACCTGATCCGCCGCCATTTCCGCCGCGACCAGCCGCTGCGCCAGGCCACGCTCGGCATCGGCGATGACTGTGCGCTGCTGGCGCCTTCAGCCGGCCAACAGCTGGCGATTTCCACCGACCTGCTGGTGGCCGGCCGGCACTTTTTCGCCGATGTCGATCCGGCCACGCTCGGCCACAAGTCGCTGGCCGTGAACCTGAGCGATCTGGCAGCCTGTGGCGCGCGTCCACTGGCCTGCACGCTCTCGCTGGCGCTGCCCGATATCGATGACGACTGGCTGCAGGCCTTTGCCGCCGGCCTGTTTGCGCTGGCCGATGCCCATGGCTGCGAACTGATCGGCGGCGACACCACACGCGGCCCACTGACCATCGGCATCACGGTATTCGGCGAAGTGCCGCCAGCGCAGGCGCTGCTGCGCAGCGGTGCGCGCCCGGGCGATGGCATTTACGTCAGCCACGGCCCGGACCAGGGTCTGGGCGATGCACGGCTGGCGCTGCACTTGCTGCTGCAGGATCAGGACCTGGCCGCCTGGCCAGCTACCGTGCGCGACCAGCTGCTGCAGGCCACACGCGCCCGGCTGGAACACCCGCAGCCGCGCGTCGCCCTCGGCCTGGCGCTGCGCGGCCTGGCCAGCGCCTGCTGTGATCTCAGCGATGGCCTGTCAGGCGATCTGCGCCATATCCTGGATGCCTCCGGCTGCGCCGCCTTGCTGCAGGCCGATGGCTTGCTGCAGGCCGCCAGCCCGGCGCTGCGCCTGCAGGACACCTCGCTCGCCCTGTCCTACGCGCTGGCGGGCGGCGATGACTACGAACTGCTCTGGACGGCTGCGCCCGAACACCATGAGCAGGTGCTGGCTGCCGCCCGATCCTGCGGCCTGCTGGCCACGCGCATCGGCCAGATCGAGGCAGACTCTGGACTGCGCCTGCAACAGGCCGATGGCCGCATCGTTCCCGTAGACGCCACCGCCTTCGACCATTTCCGCTGAACGCCTCTCATGCTGCCCATGCCGCCTTCCGCCCCGCAAGCTCCCCGCCGGCCCGATCTGGCCTTCACCTTCAGCCACCCGGCCCATGCACTCGCGCTCGGACTGGGATCTGGCCTGTCACCCAAGGCACCGGGCACGGCCGGCACGCTGTTTGCCTGGGCCAGCTGGCTGCTGCTGGCGAGCTGGCTGCCGGCTGGCGTGCTGTGGGCGCTGCTGTTCATCGCGATTCCGCTCGGCTGGTGGGCCTGCACCGTCACCGCACGCAATATGGGCGTACAGGATCCCGGCAGCATCGTCTGGGATGAAGTCGCCGCCTTCTGGCTGGTGCTGCAAGTGCTGATGCTGCAATTACCGCTCCCGCTGCTGTCCGGCAGCGCCCTGCTCTGGCAGCTGGTGGCGTTCGCGCTGTTCCGCTTTTTCGATGCCGCCAAGCCACAGCCAGTGCGCTGGGCTGATCAGGCCTTCAAGGGCTGGGGTTGGCGTGGTGGCTGGGGCATCATGTTCGACGACCTGGTTGCCGCCCTGTGCAGCGTGGTCGTGCTGTCCGGTCTGCTCTGGCTGCTGCGCTAAGGTGCAATTTCAGGACAGCGCCGCCAGAATCGCCGTCATCAGGCCGCCATTGAACAGGGCGTACAGCACCAGCCCCGCCAGGCCGCCAATCAGCGTGCCATTGAGCCGGATGTACTGCAGGTCCTTGCCCACGCTGCGCTCGATCTCCTGCACCATGTAGCGCGTATCCCAGCCCTGCACCGTGGCCCGGATATGCTCCGGCGCAATCTGGCGCAGCTGCTCCGTCAGGTGCTCCACGGCAATTTCCAGCTGCTGGTTGGCCGCCTCCTGCCAGACCGGGTCATCGCGCAGCTTCTGCCCCAACTGGGCTGCGTAGCGCTCGAACTGCGCCGCAATCACCGACTCGCTGCTGGACAAGTCCTGGCGCAGCCAGTCACGCAGGCGCTGCCACAGCTGACTGGCATAGCCCTGCAGTGCCGGATGCCGCAACAGCTCGGTCTTGAGCTGCTGCACGCGCTGCTGCATGTCGGGATCGTGCTCCAGCCGCTCCATCAGGCGCACCACCTCATCGACATAGTGCTGGCGCACCGGATGCTCCGGATCACGCAGCACCACCTGCACCTCGTCGATCAGCGCCTGCGCCAGCCGGTCGGCCAGGCGATCGGCAATGTCCTCGGTGTAATCGAGCTTGTCGACAAACCAGGTCATCTTCGGATATTCGCGGCGCGCCATCTCGATCATCTTGTCGGCAATCAGCAGGCGGATCTGCGGCGAACCGACCCAGTCCGAGACCTTGATCAGCGCCGTCTGCAGCACGCGCTCGTGGTGGCCGCCCTGCGTCAGCATGTTGACCAGCTGCACCGCCGTCGGCGCCGCATTCCAGTCGTGCAGCTGGCGCTTGACAATCGCCAGCAAATCACGCTCCAGCGCCGGGCTGTCGAGTGCCGCCACCGACTGTGCCGCCCACTGCTGCAACTGCGTCGCCAGATGGCGCACCCGCTCCGGCGCACTCAGGTACTCGCCGATGCGATGCGCCGGATTGAGCGACTGGATGCGCGGCAACAGCACCGCCTTGTCGAGAAACTTGTCGCGCACGAACTGGGCCAGGTTGTTGGCAATGCGCTGCTGGTTGCGCGGGATGATCGCGGTATGCGGAATCGGAATCCCCATCGGATGGCGGAACAGCGCCACCACGGCAAACCAGTCGGCCAGGGCACCTACGGTGGCCGCTTCGGCAAACGCGGCCACCCAACCCCAGATGCCGACACGGCCAAAATATTCGCTCAAGGCCAGCAGCGCCACCGCGCACAACAGCGCCCCCAGCGCAATGCGCTTCATGTTGCACAGGCCGCGCGCCTGCTCGGCAGCGCGCAGCTGCATGTCCAGTGCATCAGGAGATGATTCGCTTGGCTTCATGCTGCCATTGTGCACCCGGCAATACCCACATGGTACGCAGGGATTCCGCCAAGTCCGCGATTTGATTGAGCGGTATCGATATAACCCAAAGCTATGTTTTTTCCCTGCACAATGGTCCGATCCATTTCCCTGATTTCTACTGACAACTGCCAGGAGACTGCATGAAAGCCCAATCCGTACTCGACACCATCGGCAACACCCCGTCCATCCACTTCAGCCGCCTGTTCCCCGGTGAGCAGCAGGTCTGGGTCAAGGCCGAGCGCTTCAACCCCGGTGGTTCCATCAAGGACCGCATCGCCCTGTCCATGATCGAGGCGGCGGAAAAGTCCGGCGCGCTGCAGCCCGGCGCCACCATCATCGAGCCCACTTCCGGCAACACCGGCGTCGGCCTGGCCATGGTCGCTGCGGTCAAGGGCTACAAGCTGGTCCTGGTGATGCCGGAAAGCATGAGCGTGGAGCGCCGCCGCCTGATGCTGGCCTACGGCGCCACGTTTGACCTGACGCCGCGCGAAAAAGGCATGAAGGGTGCCATCGCCCGTGCTGAAGAACTGGCCGCCCAGACGCCCGGTTCCTGGATTCCGCAGCAGTTCGACAACCCGGCCAACCCGGAAATCCACGCCGAAGCCACGGCGCGTGAAATCCTCGCCGATTTCCCCGAAGGCCTGGATGCCGTGATTACCGGTGTCGGTACCGGCGGTCACATCAGCGGCGTGGCGCGCGTGCTCAAGGCGCAATGGCCGCAACTCAAGGTCTATGCCGTCGAACCCACGCTGTCGCCCGTGATCAGCGGTGGCCAGCCCGGCCCGCACCCGATCCAGGGCATTGGCGCCGGCTTCATCCCGAAGAACCTCGACACCGGCCTGCTCGACGGCGCACTGCAGGTCGATGGCCCCACCGCCATGCAATACGCACGCGATGCCGCCACACGTGAAGGCCTGCTGGTCGGCATCAGCACCGGCGCCACGCTGGCTGCCATTGCCGCCAAGCTGCCCGAACTGCCGGCGAACGCCCGCGTGCTCGGTTTCAACTACGACACCGGCGAACGCTACCTGTCGATCGAGGGTTTCCTGCCGGCCTGATTCCGACAGCCTCCCCAATGCAACAAGGCCCGTCATCACACCGATGACGGGCCTTGTTGTTGGTCACTACAGCTGGCGATCAGCCCTGCTGCATCAGGCGTGCCACGCGCTCTTCCAGCGGCGGATGGGTCGAGAACAACTTGCCCAGTCCACCGGTAATACCGAAGGCCTTCATGCCCTGCGGCAGCTCACCCGCCTGCAGGCTCTGCAGGCGCTTGAGCGCATTCACCATCGGGCGACGGCTGCCCATCAGGCGCGCCGAATCGGCATCGGCACGGAATTCACGCTGGCGGCTGTACCAGGCCACGATGATGGACGCCAGGAAGCCCAGCAGGATATCCAGCACCATGGTGGTGATCCAGTAGCCGACGCCCGGGCCGGAATTGGAATCGCTGCCGCGACGCAGGAAACCATCCACGGCATAGCCGATCACGCGGCTCAGGAACACGACAAAGGTGTTCATCACGCCTTGCATCAGCGCCATGGTCACCATGTCGCCGTTGGCCACGTGCGCCACCTCGTGGCCCAGCACGCCTTCGACCTCTTCCTTGGTCATGCTCTGCAGCAGGCCGGTAGACACCGCCACCAGTGCCGAGTTCTTGAAGGCACCCGTGGCAAAGGCGTTCGGCGCGCCGTCATAGATACCGACTTCGGGCATGCCAATCTTGGCCTCGGCTGCCAGGCGGCGCACGGTATCGACGATCCAGGCCTCATCGGCATTGCGCGGCTGGTCGATCATGTGCAGACCCATGCTGGTCTTGGCCATGGTCTTGCTCATCAGCAGCGAGATGATGGCACCGGTAAAGCCGATCACGAAGGCGTACACCAGCAGGCTGGTGTAGTTGATGCCCTGGGCCGTCAGGTAGTGGTTGATACCGAGCAGGCTGGTCACCAGCCCGAGCACCGCCACCACGGCCACGTTGGTCAGCAGGAACAGAAAAATGCGTTTCATGGTCTTTCTTTCTCGTCACGGGTGCAGCACGCTGCACGGGTTGCTGTCGCGCCCCCGCAGGAGCGCGCGATTCTCAGATAAGGATCATCAGGCCAATTGCCATCGCTACCAGCTGAAAAATATCATCAATTTGTGAATTTTGCTGGAGGTGGCCGCCTCAGCGGCCGGAATACCGTGACATCGTCGTAGAAATCGGCATCGCTATTGTCCTGCCACCAGCCGGGTACGCCCAGCACCGGCAAATGCACATACGGCTTGGGCACCAGCGCCGACTCGCCCAGATCCTGCGCCAGCCAATCGTCCCAGGCCGCTTGCCAATCCGGCGATCCCACCGCCGGCATCTGTTCAGGCACCCGGTAGACATGCGCCGTGATGCTCTTGAACGGCTGCACCAGCTGTTCCAGCAACGCATGGCCAAACAGCAGGATGTCGCATGCTGCCCACAACGCACGCTCTTGCACGAACAGCTCCTGCCAGCGCTTGTGCGCCAGCGCCTGCCACAGCACCTCCGGACCGCGGAACAGCGCCACGTTTTCGTCGAACAGTGTCAGTGCATCGCGTAACGGGCCGCGTTGCGCACCCACGCCGCCCAGCCGCGCCAGCTCACCCGCCTGCAACAGGTTGAGGCGACGCTTGGCTCGCGGAAACTGCAGCCACATCAGGCCATTGAAATAATCGTGCAGATTGTCGCGCGTCGGCACCTGCAGCGTGTCAAAGATGAACTGTTCGTAGGCCACGCCTTCGGGCAGTGCGGCCTGCGGTACAAAGCGTACGCCGGCCTGCTGCGGGAATCCGTTGAGCGCAGCGGCCAGATCGCCCCGCGCCTGCCAGGCTGCATGGACGGCCTGCGCCAATGGCTGGTGACTGACCAGCCACGGCGCATTCCAGTCCGGCGTCACGGCGCTCAAGCCGTTACGCGCCAGCCCAGCGTTTCGCCGGCACGCAGCGGCGTCAGGGTAGCACCAGCGCCGTAGCTGTAGCTGGCAGGCACTTCCCAGTCCTGCTTTTCCAGTGTCAGCGTGCCCTGGTTCACCGGCAGGCCATAGAAGGCCGGGCCATGCAGGCTGGCAAAGCCTTCCAGCTGGTCCAGTGCACCGGCCTGCTCGAAGGCCTCGGCATACAGCTCCATCGCCGCATAGGCGGTGTAGCAGCCGGCGCAGCCGCTGGCATGCTCCTTCAGGTGCGAGGCGTGCGGCGCGCTGTCGGTGCCCAGGAAGAACTTGCCGGAGCCGCTGGTCGCCGCTTCCACCAGTGCCACCCGGTGCAGCTCGCGCTTGAGTACCGGCAGGCAGTAGTAATGCGGGCGGATGCCGCCAGTAAAGATGGCATTGCGGTTGTACAGCAGGTGGTGCGCCGTGATGGTAGCCGCCGTGTACTGGTCCGACTCCTGCACATACTGGGCCGCTTCACGCGTGGTGATGTGCTCGAACACCACTTTCAGCTCGGGGAAATCCTGGCGTAGCGGACGCATCACGCGATCGATGAACACTGCCTCACGATCGAACAGGTCGATCTCGCTGTCGGTCACTTCGCCGTGCACCAGCAGCAGCAGGCCATGTCGCTGCATCGCTTCCAGCGTGGCATAGGTCTTGCGCACATCGGTCACGCCAGCATCGCTGTTGGTGGTGGCACCGGCCGGATACAGCTTGCAGGCCACCACGCCGGCATCGCGCGCGCGCACGATTTCCTCGGCCGGCGTGTTGTCGGTCAGGTACAGCGTCATCAGCGGCTCGAAGTCCACGCCTGGCGGCACGGCCTGCAGGATGCGCTGCTTGTACGCCAGCGCCTGCTCGGTGCTGGTGACCGGCGGGCGCAGGTTGGGCATGATGATGGCGCGGCCAAACTGGGCAGCGGTATGCGGCACCACGGTGCGCATGGCGTCTTCGTCACGCACATGCAGGTGCCAGTCGTCGGGGCGGGTAATCGTCAGTCGTGTGGTCATGGTTCTCGTGACAAGGGGCCTTGCCGGCCCCTTGTCTGCTTCGGTGGATCAGTGTTGCAGGATCTTGTTGAGGAAGTCCTTGGTACGCGGCTGGCGTGCCTCGGGATTGCCGAAGAATTCCTCCTTGCTGCAATCTTCCAGGATTTTGCCACCGACATCGATGAAGATCACGCGGTTGGCAACCTTGCGGGCAAAGCCCATCTCGTGCGTCACCACCATCATGGTCATGCCTTCCTTGGCCAGATTGACCATCACGTCCAGCACTTCACCGACCATTTCCGGGTCCAGCGCCGAGGTCGGCTCGTCGAACAGCATCACCACCGGATCCATGCTCAGCGCGCGCGCAATCGCCACACGCTGCTGCTGGCCGCCGGAAAGCTGGCCGGGGAACTTGTCCTTGTGTGCCATCAGGCCCACGCGGTCCAGCATCTTCAGGCCGCGCACCTTGGCTTCGTCGGCCTTGCGGCCCAGCACCTTGATCTGGGCAATTGTCAGGTTGTCCGTCACCGACAGGTGCGGAAACAGCTCGAAGTGCTGGAACACCATGCCGACCTGGCTGCGCAGCTTGGGCAGATTGGTCTTGGGATCGGTCAGCGAGGTGCCGTTAACGATGATCTCGCCTTTCTGGATCGGCTCCAGCGCGTTCACGGTCTTGATCAGCGTGGACTTGCCGGAACCGGACGGACCGCAGACCACGACCACGTCGCCCTTGTTGATGTTGACGGAGCAATCCTGCAGTACCTGGATCGGGCCGTACCACTTGGAGACGTTCTGGATTTGAATCATGTGTTCAGACATTTGTGGGATCTCCATGTCAACGGATGATGGCAATCTTCTTGTGGACGCGCTTGGCGATCCACGACAGGCTGTAGCACAGCACGAAATAGGCCAGCGCGGCCATCAGGTAGGTCTCGGTGGTGCGGCCGTAGTTCTTGCCCGCCGTCTCGAAACCTTTCAGCAGGTCATAGGCACCAATCGCATACACCAGCGAAGTATCCTGGAACAGGATGATGGTCTGCGTCAGGAACACCGGCAGCATGTTGCGGAAGGCCTGCGGCAGTATCACCAGACGCATGTTCTGGCCATAGCTCATGCCCAGCGCCTGGCCGGCAAACACCTGGCCACGTGGAATCGACTGGATGCCGGCGCGCACGATTTCACTGAAATAGGCCGCCTCGAACGCCACGAAGGTGATGATGGCAGAGTATTCCGCGCCAATCGAGCGCCCGATGATCATCGGCACCAACAGGAAGAACCACAGGATCACCATCACCAGCGGAATGGAGCGCATGCCGTTGACGTAGATCGCTGCCGGCACTTCCAGCCACCTCTTGCCGGACAGGCGCATCAGCGCCAGCACGGTGCCGAACAGGATGCCACCAATCGTGGCCACGATAGTCAGCACGATGCTGAACTGCAGGCCCTTGAGGATGTAATTGCCGAAAAACTCGGCGTCCAGGAAGGAAAAGCTCAGATTCATGATCAGTGCCCTCCTGCCGTGCCGCTGGCAACAAAACCAGGCAGTCGCGCCTTCTTCTCGATATAGGCCATGATGCGGTTGATCACCAGCGCCGAGAAGATGTACAGCACCGTCACCGCCAGGTAGACCTCGATCAGGCGCGCCGTCTCTTCACCCGCCTGCATGGCAAACTGGGTCAACTCCGGGATCGATACCGCAAACGCCACCGAGGAGTTCTTGAAGATGTTCATCGACTCGCTGGTCAGCGGCGGAATAATCATGCGGTAGGCCATCGGCAGCAGCACGTAGCGGTAGTACTGCGGCGTGGTAAAGCCCAGCGCCTGGCCAGCATAGCGCTGGCCCTTGGGCAGCGCCTGGATACCGGAACGCACCTGTTCGGCAATACGCGCCGAGGTAAACAGGCCCAGCGCCAGCACCACCAGCACGAAGGGCGGCACGCTCTTGGCAGCCGGGATCAGCGCCGGCACCACGTGGTACCACAGGAAAATCTGCACCAGCAGCGGAATGTTGCGGAACAGTTCCACCCAGGCATTGCCAATGCGCACCAGCCAGGGGCTGTTCGGCAGCGTGCGCATCACGCCAATGATGGAACCCACCACCAGCGCAATCACCAGTGCCACCAGCGCTACCGATACCGTCCATCCCCAGGCGGAAATCATCCAGTCCAGGTAGCTGACATCCCGCCCGCTCCCCAGACACCCGACGATGCTGTCGCCGGTCACGATGTCCTTGCAGAACACCGACCAATCCAGGCCATTCATACGCGCTCTCCTTGTTGCTGTTACTGGCGCTGCCCGCCTTCTGCGCTGACAGTGCCAGTCCTCCCTTTCGCCCGCCCGACGGCTTCAAACAGACTGGGGCGTCATGCTACACGAGTCCCATTGCAACCCGCATACCATTGTCGCCCCAGACCAGGAAAACCCATCATCCGCACCAGCGGGCGCGGATGATCGCGGTATTACTTGGCGTAGTCTTCCATCGGCTTGTCGTTGGGGTTGGCCCAGGCCTGCTTGGTGCTTTCCGGCAGCGGCAGGTTCAGGGTCACGTTGGCCGGCGGGATCGGCTGCATGAACCACTTGTCATACAGCTTCGCCAGGGAACCATCGGAAATCTGGCGCTTGATGCTGTTATCCACGGCTTCCTTGAACTTGGTGTCGCCTTTGGGCAGCATGCAGGCAATCGGCTCCACGTTCAGCACTTCGTCCAGGAACACGAAATCCTTCGGATTCTTGGACTTGGCGATGTTGGCAGCCAGGATGGAACCGTCCATCACGAAGGCATCGGCGCGGCCGGATTCCAGGATCAGGAAGCTGTCGGCGTGGTCCTTGCCCATCACTTCCTTGAAGTCCAGGCCGTCGGCACGGCTGTGCTTGCGCAGCGTCTGCACGGAAGTGGTACCAGTCGTGGTCACGATGGTCTTGCCCTTCAGGTCGGCAATCGACTTCAGGCCGGACTTGGCGTTCACGGCCACGCGCACCTCTTCCACGTAAGTGGTCACGGCGAAGTCCACATCCTTCTGGCGTGCCAGGTTGTTGGTGGTGGAGCCGCACTCGAAGTCAATGGTGCCGTTCTGCAGCAGCGGGATGCGGTTCTGCGAGGTGATCGGCTGGTAGTTGATCTTCAGGTCGCTGACGCCCAGATCCTTCTTCAGGTCATCCACGATGCGCTCGGCCATCTCGGTATGGAAACCGACATACTTGCCGTTGCCCAGCGTGTAACCCAGACCGGAAGACTCACGCACGCCCAGGTTCACGACACCCGAACTCTTGATCTTGTTCAGGGTATCCACGGCAGCGGCAGATGCCGCAGCACCGCTGGCAGCACCAGAAGCGGCGTTGGACGGGGCATCCTTCTGGCCACAGGCCACCAGGGTCAGTGCAGCAGCTGCGCAGGCAGCGGCAATCAGACTTTTGCGCATAAATGTATCTCCTAGATTCGTTCAGTCCGCACGATCGGACGCATTTTCATTCTACGGAAATCCGGGGCCTGTTTTTTCCTGACCAACTACTGAATTACCTGTATTTGGCCCTGATTCGGCCTGAGATTGTTGCAAATTCCACATTTCCGCATAGCGTCCCTGCTGCTGCAACAAGCTGGCATGGTCGCCACGCTCCACGATGCGCCCTTGCTCCATCACCAGGATCTCATGGGCATCCACCACGGTAGACAGCCGATGCGCAATCACCAGCGTAGTCTTGTTATCCGCTACCTGACGCAATTCGGCCTGGATCGCACGCTCCGTCGCTGAATCCAGCGCCGAAGTCGCCTCGTCCAGCACCATGATCGGAGGATTCTTCAGCAGTGCCCGCGCAATCGCCACACGCTGTTTTTCGCCTCCCGACAACTTCAGGCCACGCTCTCCAACCATGGTCTGGTAACCATCTGGCGTGGACACGATGAAATCGTGGATTTTCGCCGCCCTTGCTGCCGCCACGATCTCGTCCTGACTCGCATCGGGTCGACCATAGCCAATGTTGTAGGCCACGGTATCGTTGAACAGCACCGTATCCTGCGGCACGATGCCGATCGCCCGGCGCACGCTGTCTTGCGTCAGCTCGCGTACATCTTGACCATCCAGCGTGATACGCCCCGCTTGCACATCATAGAAACGATACAGCAGGCGTGCCAGCGTTGATTTTCCGGCACCGGATGCGCCTACCACGGCCACCGTCTTGCCGGCCGGAATCACGAAGTCCAGACTCCTCAGAATCGGTCGTGCAGCATCGTAATGGAAATCCACCTGCTCAAAGCGGACCTCAGGCAAGCCGTGGTGCAGCTGCAGCTCCGCTGCGTCCGGCTTGTCCTGCACCTCTCGCGGCGTATCTATCAATGTGAACATCTTGTCCAGATCGGTCAGGCTTTGCTTGATCTCGCGGTACAGCACGCCGAGGAAGTTGAGCGGAATGTACAGCTGGATCATGAAGGCGTTCACCATCACCAGATCACCCAGCGTCAGGCGCTGGTCGACGACTCCTTGCGTCGCCATCCACATCATCACGACCAGCGCTGTGGCAATAATCAGCTGCTGACCGGCGTTCAACAGGCTGAGCGAGCGCTGGCTCTTGAGCGCGGCCTGTCGGTACGCCTCGAGTTGCTGCGCATAACGATGCGTCTCATGCGCCTCGTTGTTGAAATACTTGACCGTCTCGTAATTCAGCAAGGCATCGATGGCCTGCGTATGCGCCGCCGAATCCAGCCGGTTCATCTCGCGCCGGAACCGGGTGCGCCACTCGGTCACGCTGACGCTGAACACGATGTAGGCAACCAGGGCGACCAGCGTGACCCAGACAAAGCCCATGTCGAACTTGTACGCCAGAATGCCCAGCACGATGCTGACCTCGATCAACGTTGGCAAGATGCTGTACAACGAAAATGAAATCAGCGCATGCACGGCACGCGTCCCACGTTCGATATCGCGTGTCATGCCGCCAGTCTGCCGCTCCAGGTGGAAGCGCAGACTCAGACTATGCAGATGCGCAAAAGTCTCCAGCGCGATGCTGCGCGCCGCCCCTTCGGTCGCCTTGGCAAACACCAGTTCACGCAGCTCCGTGAACAGCGAGGTACAAAAACGCAACAATCCGTATGCGGCAATCAGGCCTAGCGGCACCACCAGCACCATCGCCGGATCACCTGGCTTGACCTGCATGGCATCCACCAACTCCTTCAGCAACAGGGGGACGCCAATATTCGCCAGCTTGGCCAGGACCATCAACGCCAGCGCGATCAGCACGCGCCAACGGTATCGCCACAGATATGGCAACAATCGCTTCAGGGTTATCCAGTCCCTGCGCTGCTCCGGATCCTGCGGAACCTCACCTCTGCGGGAGCCTTGGGCCATCCCTCTCATCGCTATTCCTTTTGGTAAATCATGACTTTACCTTACCTTGTACAGCGGCAACACCCGACATTCATAGCTAATTTGGATTCGCCAATGGGGTTTCCCCCTATGTCTATCGATTTTTTGATCCAGATCAACAGCCTGTCAAAAAATGCTGGATCACCATGATCGCCAGTTCACGCGGCAGATGCACGCAAGTCTCACCGAGCTGCATCGAACAGTTGCTATCTCGCTTTATCTTTCACTTAAATTTCCAGGACGGCAAGGAAGATGCATCAACATAGATGTCGCATGATGGTTACATGTGAATTAATACCGCATACAACCAAGGAAATTCGGCTGTATACTTCGCTTCCTTTAGAGCTAATTTGAAATGCATTAGGAACTAAAGGTTTTTAACTCATGTCTGTCTTGCAGACATGCCCCTCCTGCTGAACTTGAAAGCACACCGTGAAAGTTCCCACTCAAGACTCGATTTGCGAGCAACATATTGCCACCCTCGAACTGACCCTGCCACGCATGCTGGCCCGCCTGGTTGAACGAGGTCGAGCGGAACTTCATACACGTGACATCATGCGCAGCAAGCCTACGCTTTCTATCGTATCAATGCCCTGCTGATTTTCGAGGCTTGCGGCGATGGCATCCTGAAAGTCACGATCATCCCTGAACAGCTGACCTGCCAACGTGGCTGGCGCTGCCCCGCTACGCTGCGCACGATTGTGGAGTTGCTGGTCAGCAGACTTGTTCACGCCCATGGCTATCGTCAGTGGTGTCTGCTGGAAGCAGACCAAGCCTACGAGGAATTCGAAAAATCCACTACCGCTTACTACCGCATGCTGCACCCGGGTGACATGCCAGGCAGCTATCGGCAGGATGGCACTGCTCCGCGTTACGCTGTACAAGAGTGCATCCCGCGCGAACCCGGCATCAGCCGGGACTTGCTGAGTCCCTACCTCTCCTGGTAAGCAGCTACGGCGAATCGATCAGCATCGGCACATGGAGCAATCTATGTGCCGATTTTTGCTTTGCGTGTTGTTTCTGGACAGCCAGCACCAGCTGATCGAGTACGAGTACGAGTACGAGTGGAGTTGGAGTTGGAGTTGGAGTTGGAGTTGGAGTTGGAGTTGGAGTTGGAGTTGGAGTTGGAGTTGGAGTTGGAGTTGACCCACTTCGGTGGACGGGTACTGGTTTGATACTCAAACCGTTTCGGGTGTTTGGAGTTCCCCCTATCTCACGGACGGTTGAGCGCTGAAGAATTCAGCGCGGTAACGGTGGTATTTTCTACCGGGGACTGCCCGGATTGTGCATTGATTTGCTCGAATTCGTTGGGAGCAAGGTAGCCCAGTGCGCTGTGCAACCGATGTGGGTTGTACCAGCCCTCTATCCAGGTAAACACGGCATGCCTGGCCTCGGTCTGGCTTTTCCAGCTTCTTCGGTTGACCAGTTCGCATTCCAGGCTGGCAAAGAAACTCTCGGCCATGGCGTTGTCGTAAGCATCCCCCACCGATCCCATGCTTGGGCGCACGCCCATTTCCTCGCAACGCTTGCCAAACACCGTGCTGGTGTATTGGCTGCCCTGATCGGAGTGGTGGATGACGCCCTGGGGCTTGCGCGTGAAGGCGGCCATCTCCAACGCCTGCACCACCAGATCGGCCGTCATGCGCGTGCCAAAGGCCCAACCCACTACTTTGCGGCTGTATACGTCGATGACTACCGCCAGATAGGCAAACCCGCTCCAGGTAGGCAGGTAGGTCATGTCTGCCACCCAAAGTTGGTTAGGAGCATCCGCCGCAAAGCGGCGATTGACCAGATCGCTGGCCAGCCCAGCCTCTCGATCACGGCGCGTTGTCACGCACCAGCCGCGCCGGCGGCTGACACCCTTCAGACTCGCCTGACGCATCAGGCGTTCGACGCGCTTCTTGTTGACGATCACCCCATCGCGCGCCAGTTGCGCGACCATGCGCGGCACGCCGTAGGTGGTATCGCTCATCTGATGGATGGCTTTGATGCGCAGCAGCAGCTCGGCATTGGCCTGATCGCGTGCACTGGGTCGGCGATTTAGCCAGTCGTGGTAACCACTGCTGGACACACCCAACACCCGGGCCATGGTGCGTATTGGGAGATCGGCCTGGTTCGCCTGCATCAGCGCGTAGACGGCGTGGACGTCTTCTCGCTTTGTCCGGCAAACCAGGCCGTAGCCTTTGCCAGGATGTCGCGCTCCGTTTGAAGACGCTTGACCTCCCGGCGCAAGCGGACGAGTTCCTCGCGCTCGGACGTTGTCAACACATCCTTGCCGGATAACGGCTTGCCAGCATCGGCTGCAGCGCGTGCAACCCAGTTGGCAATGCTCACCGCTGACACATCGAACTCACGTGCCAGCTCGGATTGGCTGCGACCGGAATGAAACAGCTCGACGATCTGCTGTTTGAATGCCTCGGGGTACGGGGGCTTGGTTTTTCCCATGGGGGCTCCTTTCTTCTCAGTGAAAGTGTCCGTCAAATGGGGGGAACTCCAGTTGTCTCGGCATGCACATGGGCATCCTCGACAACATCAAACAGGGCTTCGTTGCTCCTTTCAAAGTTCAGGGGTGAGAGGTAGCCCAGGCCACTGTGGCGGCGCCGGGGGTTGTACCAGCCTTCAATCCAGGTGAAGACCGCCATGCGGGCCTGCGCCTTGCTCTGGAAGGTGCTGCGCTCGATGAGTTCGCCCTCTAGGCTGGCAAAGAAGCTCTCGGCCATTGCGTTGTCGTACGCATCGTCCACGGTCCCCATCGAAGGTCGCACCTGCATCTGCCGGCAGCGCTCGCCAAAGGCCAGGCTGGTGTACTGGCTGCCTTGGTCCGAGTGGTGGATGACGCTCTTGGGTTTGCGCTGCTCAAGGGCCATGTTCAAGGCCTCGAGAACAAGGTCTGCGGTCATGCGTTCTCCCATGGCCCAGCCCACCACACGTCGGCTCCAGACATCGATGACCACGGCCAAATAGAGAAACCCCATCCACGTTGGCACGTAGGTCATGTCCGCCACCCACAGCTGGTTCGGGCCAGTGGCGCGGAAACGCCGGTTGACCAGGTCACCAGCTGGGGCCTGACGTTTGTCGCGACGGGTGGTGACGGTGAAGCCTCGGCGCTTGCTGATGCCGTGGATACCGGCTTGCCGCATGAGCCGGGCCACGCGCTGGCGGCTGATGCTCACACCTTGCTCGATGAGCTCGGCCCGCACCCGGGGCATTCCGTAGGACTCGTAGGAGTCCTGGTGAATCTGGCGGATGCGCTCGGTCATCACCGCGTTGGCGATGCTGCGCTGGGATGGAGCACGCTCTCGCCAGGCATAGAAGCCGCTGGCGGAGACACCGAGCACGCGGCACATGGCGCGCACAGGAAGGTCGGCCTGGTTCGCCATCACGAGTCCGAAGACTTCGTGGATGTCGCATCGCTGCGACCGGCGAACCAGGCCGTAGCCTTTGCCAGGATGTCGCGCTCCATCTGGACCTGACGCAACTGGCGGCGCAGCCGCACCAATTCTTCTCGCTCGGCGGTGGTCAGGCCTTCTTTGCCAGGTAAGGGCTTGCCCTCGTCGATGGCGGCCTGACCGACCCAGTTGGTGATGGACTGGGCAGTGACACCGAACTCACGCGAGAGCTGTGTGGGTGAGCGGCCGGCTCGAACCAGCTCGACCATCTGCCGACGGAATTCCGCCGGGTACGGCGGTCGTACTTTGGACATCTGCGACTCCTTGAACACAAAGAATGATGTGTCCACGGAACCGGGTCAACTCCAACGAGCCCTTGCTCAAGGACTTGCCCGAAGGCTTTTTTACGACACGCACGCCGTAATCCTTCTTAAGGACATCGAGCACCGCTTCAAACAGCCTGGCCTTCTCCTGTGCCTGGGCCAACTGCACTTGCAGTGCCTTGATTTGCTGCTCTGGGGTAAGTTGGGTGGAGAATTTGTCGATCGGCATGATCGCGGATGATGAACCGCCCCGGGTTTGGAGGAGGCCCCAACTCTTGAGAAGATGGAGCCATGAACAAGTCCAACAAGTTTTCCCCGGAAGTGCGCGAGCGCGCTGTGCGCATGGTGCAGGAGCATCGAGCCGAGTACCCTTCGTTGTGGGCAGCTATCGAATCGATTGCGCCGAAGATTGGCTGTGTGCCGCAAACCCTGCACGATTGGGTCAAGAGAGCCGAGATCGACGCTGGCCTGCGTGCGGGTACCACGACCTCGGATGCGCGACGCATCAAGGAACTGGAGCGCGAAGTCAAGGAGCTGCGCCGTGCCAATGAGATCCTCAAAACTGCCAGTGCGTTTTTCGCGCAGGCGGAGCTCGACCGCCAGCTCAGGAAGTGAAGGCCTATATCGACCGCCACCGCGATGACTACGGGGTCGAGCCCATCTGCCGGGTGCTGCAGATGGCCCCGTCGTGTTACTGGCGCCATGCGGCCCGGCAACGCAACCCGCAACTGCGCAGCGCACGTGCCCAGCATGACGACCATTTGAAAGCCGACATCCAGCGCGTGTGGCATGCCAACTGGCAGGTCTATGGCGCCGACAAGGTCTGGCTGCAGATGAACCGCGAGGGCATCCGGGTGGCGCGGTGCACAGTCGAGCGGCTGATGCGTACCATGGGCTTGCAAGGGGCACGCAGAGGCAAGACGATGCGCACCACCACGCCGGACACATCAGTGCCGTGCCCGCTGGACCATGTCAACCGGCTGTTTAAGGCCAGCCGGCCCAACGAGCTGTGGGTGTCGGACTTCACGTACGTCAGCACCTGGCAGGGCTGGCTGTACGTGGCCTTCGTGGTGGATGTGTACGCCCGGCGCATCGTGGGCTGGCGTGTCAGCCGCAGCATGCACACGGACTTTGTGCTCGATGCGCTGGAACAGGCCCTGTATGAGCGCCAGCCAGCAGCGCATGCCTTGACGCACCACAGCGACAGGGGCAGCCAGTACGTCAGCATCCGTTACACCGAGCGGCTGGGCCTGGCAGGTATCCAGCCATCAGTGGGAAGCAAAGGCGACAGCTACGACAACGCGCTGGCCGAGACCATCAACGGGCTATACAAGGCCGAACTGATTCATCGCCGGGGCCCCTGGAAGACCAGGGAAGCCGTGGAACTGGCGACCCTGCAATGGGTGCACTGGTTCAACCACGTCCGACTGCTCACGCCGATCGGGGGTATCCCGCCGGCAGAAGCTGAGGCAAACTACTGGAGGCAACTTGCCGACAGCAACACCTTGGCAGAGGTGTCCACTTAAACCAACCAGCCTCCTCGAAACCCGGGGCGGTTCAATGATGCCATGGAGTCCCAATTCTGGCGACCATGGCGGCGCAGCCACGTCAACACCGTTGAACGTCCTTGAATGCCATATCTGGCCTGCGCCTGCCTGTACGTCAGTTCGCCTTTTTCCACTTGTTCCACGACGGCCAACTTGAAGGCTAGCGTGTAATCGCGCTGTGTGCGCTTGACCCTTGTTTCCATGACTCTTTCCTTTCCTGATGAAGAAAAGTGTCAACCTATGGCAGGACGGGTCATAGACCAAAAAAAAAGCGCTCCCAGAGAGGGAGCGCTTTCTTCGGCTTGTAAGTAGCCTGACGATGACCTACTTTCACACGGGAATCCGCACTATCATCGGCGCGGAGTCGTTTCACTGTCCTGTTCGGGATGGGAAGGAGTGGTTCCAACTCGCTATGGTCATCAGGCTTTAACGGGTTGCCGAGCTGCTTGCGCAACACGGCGAATTCATAGAGTCTTCATCAGCTTCTTTATCTTGATTGCGCCTGGCATAACATCCTTGGCTTCTTGCCAAAGTTATAGGGTCAAGCCGCACGAGCAATTAGTACTGGTCAGCTTAATGCATTGCTGCACTTCCACATCCAGCCTATCAACGTCCTGGTCTAGAACGACTCTTCAGGGGGGTCAAGCCCCCGGCAGATCTCATCTTGAAACGAGTTTCCCGCTTAGATGCTTTCAGCGGTTATCTCTTCCACACTTAGCTACCCTGCGATGCCACTGGCGTGACAACAGGTACACCAGAGGTGTGTCCACTCCGGTCCTCTCGTACTAGGAGCAGGCTTCCTCAAATCTGCAGCGCCCACGGAAGATAGGGACCAAACTGTCTCACGACGTTTTAAACCCAGCTCACGTACCTCTTTAAATGGCGAACAGCCATACCCTTGGGACCGACTACAGCCCCAGGATGAGATGAGCCGACATCGAGGTGCCAAACACCGCCGTCGATATGAACTCTTGGGCGGTATCAGCCTGTTATCCCCAGAGTACCTTTTATCCGTTGAGCGATGGCCCTTCCATACAGAACCACCGGATCACTATGTCCTGCTTTCGCATCTGCTCGACTTGTCAGTCTCGCAGTTAAGCACGCTTATGCCATTGCACTATCGTCACGATGTCCGACCGTAACTAGCGTACCTTCGAACTCCTCCGTTACACTTTGGGAGGAGACCGCCCCAGTCAAACTGCCTACCATGCACTGTCCCCAGTCCCGATTCAGGGACCTAGGTTAGAACCTCAAACGCACCAGGGTGGTATTTCAACGTCGGCTCCAGCAGAACTAGCATCCTGCCTTCAAAGCCTCCCACCTATCCTACACAGATCCGTTCAAAGTCCAATACAAAGCTACAGTAAAGGTTCATGGGGTCTTTCCGTCTTTCCGCGGGGAGATTGCATCATCACAAACATTTCAACTTCGCTGAGTCTCTGGAGGAGACAGTGTGGCCATCGTTACGCCATTCGTGCAGGTCGGAACTTACCCGACAAGGAATTTCGCTACCTTAGGACCGTTATAGTTACGGCCGCCGTTTACTGGGACTTCGATCAAGAGCTTGCACCCCATCAATTAATCTTCCAGCACCGGGCAGGCGTCACACCCTATACGTCCACTTTCGTGTTTGCAGAGTGCTGTGTTTTTAATAAACAGTCGCAGCCACCAATTTTTTGCAACCCGTTCATGCTCAGATGTTCTCATCACACTACTTGGGCACACCTTCTCCCGAAGTTACGGTGTCAATTTGCCGAGTTCCTTCTCCAGAGTTCTCTCAAGCGCCTTAGAATACTCATCTCGCGCACCAGTGTCGGTTTGCGGTACGGTCGTTGCAAGCTGAAGCTTAGTGGCTTTTCCTGGAACCCCGTTCAGTGACTTCGCGAACTTGTTCGCTCGATCGACAGCCTCGGTATATGAGCAGCGGATTTGCCTACTGCTCGCCTACTTCTGTCTAAACCGGGACTTCCAACACCCGGATCACCTATTAAGATTCGTCCCCACATCGCACTTGCAATCGGTACAGGAATATTGACCTGTTTCCCATCAGCTACGCATCTCTGCCTCGCCTTAGGGGCCGACTCACCCTACGCCGATGAACGTTGCGTAGGAAACCTTGCGCTTACGGCGAGCGGGCTTTTCACCCGCTTTAACGCTACTCATGTCAGCATTCGCACTTCTGATACCTCCAGCACGCTTCTCAACGCACCTTCACAGGCTTACAGAACGCTCTCCTACCACGCACAGTAAACTGTGCATCCGCAGCTTCGGTAACTGGCTTGAGCCCCGTTACATCTCCGCGCAG